>JAIFND010000026.1 GCA_020047915.1 bacterium
CTCCTCGCTGCGCGCGAGGAGGGCGCTTCCGGCCAGGATTACGGCGTGCCCTCCGGCTTCGGCCTGCCGAACAGGTCGCCCAAGCGGATTCGGAACCCGTTCTGGGGGGAAACCGGGTGATCGCCGCCGACGGCGGACTCACCCGGACCGTTCAGCACCATCGTCAGGCGCGCCACGCCGCCGTGCCACGTGACGCGCAGGGCGGCCAGCGCGGGTTTCCCCGTGGCGTTCCGGTACACGTTGGCCCCGAGCACGGTATCGGCTGTCGCATGGGCGTACTCGATGACCTCGCTCTGCATGTCGGTGCCCTGGCAGGTCAGGTCGGTGGTGAGCCTGCCGGATGTGCAGCGCAGGTTGGTGAAGTTGAGGTGATCGCGGCCCTCGGCGAGCCACAGGTCGAGGTCGGCCGCGATGGGCTTGGGTCCGCGCGCGTCGTCCGCGTACCAGACCAGGGATGCCACCAGGGGGCCATCCGCCGGCGCGGTCGCCGGCAGCGGCGTCACCACCACGGTTTCCCCGACGCGGTTAGCGGCGTCGGCCGGGGGTTGGGCCGCGCGGATCGCCTCCGCGACCGGCGCGCTCACCGGCGCCGCGGCCGGCGTATCGCCGACCGATGGCGGGACGACGCGGACGAAGCCGGCCCGGCCGTCGGGCCGGTCCGGCAGGACGGCCGGCAGCGGGGGGATCTGCATGGCTCGGCGCAGGGCGGCCAGGAGCGTGTCCGCCGCAGGAGCGGCGGGGATTGCGTCCCGCAGGGTCCCGCCCCGGTGGCGCAGGTAGGATGCCAGGGCCACGGGGCTCCAGTTCGCCGCCGGGCCGGCGCCGAAGGCGAACCAGGACGCCGGCAACGCGGTTGTCCGGGCGCACCCGTACGGTGATTCCCGCGGTTCCACCTGGGCCAGGAGCGCCTCGGTGGGGACCAGGGTCGGGTCCGGGTTCAGGTCGCCGAAGGACCACGGCCCGAGGACCACGACGGCGCCGACGTCGTCCGGCCCGGCGGGCGGCGCGTAGCGGGTCAGGTAGTCCACGGCCGCCGGCACGCGCAGCGGCGCGGTCGCTGGCGACTCGTTGCCGCCCAGGCGGTTGAGCAGGCGGCCGATGTCCGGCCCGTTGCCGTCGGCTTCCACGGTATCGACGGCGGTGTCGAGGATGCGGATGGCGCCGGCCGCCTCGGTGATGCCGCCGGGCGTCGACCAATAGACGCGCAGCGTGGACCCGGCTGCGAGCCCGCCGGCCTCGGCGTCGGTGCCGATCACGCGCTGGACCACGCCCAGGGCGACGGCCTGGGCTTCCGGGGCGCAGACGATGATGGACAGGTTCAGGCGCGGCGGGGCGTCGTCGGCGGCGCCCGCGGTCGGGATGGCGGCGATGATGAGAGCCAACGCGCAGGCGGCGCGGCGGAGGATGGTGGGGGTGGTAGCGGGGGTGTGGTGGTAGGTCATAGGATGGTCATGGGTCGTGGGGTGGATGGCGTCGCCGGCGGGGTGACGCGGATGCGGGGCGTGGTGGTGCAGGGCCATGGTCAGATCCCGTACCGGGCACGATGCCGCCGCCAGCGCCCGAACGCGTCTTGCGCGATACGCGCGTTGGCGGCCCGGATGGTCTGGCGCAGCCCATCCGCTTCGGCCCGACGCGTGGCCGCCGCCGCGATCCGTCCGCGGATATCGTCGACCTGTTCATCCAGGCTCGCCCATTCGGGGTTCTTGGGGGGCGTTCCGCGGTAGCGACTGCGCAGGATGTGCTGGATGTGGACGTGGGCGAGCACCGACACCGTCGTCTCGATGGTGAGCAGGCTCAGGCAGTACGCGATGCCCCACGCGCTGCCGGTGGGATGTGCCGCGGCGGACAACAGGGCGCTGATGTTGCCCATGCGGCGGTCGGCGAATCCGAAGGCGAATGCGAGCGCGAAGGCGGCCAGCGCCACCACCAGCACGCGTACGAGGACGCGGATCCACTGCTCGAAGCGCGCGTGGTCGCGCGCGGCCAGGCGGTGGAGCAGTTCGGCGAGCAGGGCGCCCGCGCCGCAGATGAGAACGCCCAGGATGGCGGCCGGGATCATCCCGAGCGCGCCCTTGTAGCCGGTCGTGCCGTGGACCGCCGACGCCACATTCCATCCACCAGAGAAACAGGCAATTATTCCCACAGCGGCGGTCAGCAGCAGGGACGTGATGCCGGCCGCGTCCCACGGACGCCGTTCCCGCGCCGCGTCGGGATCATGCACCGGCAAGGCGTCGCGGCGGCGCGCCAAGGCATCGGCCTGCGGGTTGAGCGTGGCTTCCGCCTCGGTCGCGATCTGGACGACGGCCGCGAGGCGGGCGTCCGGATCGGCGAGCCGGCTGTTGACGTGCGACGCGATGAGCTGCTCGATCTCGCTCTGGTCCTGGCAGGTGAGCAAGGACGTGCCGTCCGCCGCGAGCGCGGCGTCGACGGCGTCGATGCCCGCCTCGACCTGGGAGCGCAGGGCTCCGAGGTGGTCGGCAGGGCCGGCGGGCGTGAAGAGGATGGGCCGTCGTGATGGTTCACGCGGGTCCGGGGCGGACAGGGTAGCGGGAGATGCCATGGAGACTCCTCACGGCGTGGCCGTGTCGGTGTGGGCCCCCGCCGGACGGCGGGGAACGCCGACAGCAGATCGCCCTTCTCGCCCGCGTATGCCACGCGCTGCTCCCCCGGGGAGGCTCCGCTGTCGGGCCGCATATCCCCGGGGCTCGCCTGATCCCAAGGCGGTCCGCCCCGCGCGGCGCATGGGAGATGCGCCGTTGCGAGCTGTCCGCCACCATGCCGGCCGAGAAATCCGGCACGGATGGCGTTCAACGAGGACGATGGCCTATCGGATTCCCGCCGACTGTGGATGCCTCCGGCGGTGCTCGGGCGGCGGACCGCTCGTCGGGCGCCTCCAGCGCGGACCGCCGCCCTGCGCGCCGCCTGCGGCGCTGTTGCACCCCCGCCCGCCCCGGCGTCGGACAGACCGCTCCGGCTGCCGATGTCCTAGACGGGGGCCTTCGCGGACAGTCCGCCGCCTCCCGTCCGCCCCCGCGTGCGGGCGGCTCCCAGCGCTTCCGTGCGAGATGGTATGACTGCTCGCTTCGCCAGCGGCGATGCGATCGTCATCACGCTGACCAAAGCCGCGTGGGCCGCCGCGACCGGCCGCACGCCGACCGGCGGGTCGCTCAAGGCTTTCTGGGCCGGGATGAAGGACCAGACCCCGTTCGCCTACTTCAAGCTGCCGTGAAATCCAACCCAACTGGCGCCCCGTCCATGCGCGTCACGTCCCTCTTCGTCGCTGCCCTCGCCGCCGCTGCGGCTCTTCCTCCCTTCCGCCGGCTGGGCCGCCGACCAGGCGCCGGAGTTCGATGGCTGGTACGTGAGCATCGCCTCCGGCAAACTCGCCGAGATCAAGGCCGAGCCGGCCTACACGGCTCGTTTCATCAGGCCCCCGTCGACGTCGGCGCGATGCTGCACACGCCAGATTCGTACTACGCCGTCGACGCCTCCAAGGCCGTCTCCGTCAAGGCGGTGGACATGAAAGGCATCGTCGCCAAGGGCCGTCCGGACGATTTCAAGGCATTCTCCCTGCGGCAGGTCGTCTCCGCCGTCCCCAAAGACGTGGGGGTGAGCCTGTTCGAGAACAAGGGCCCGGCGAACGAAACAACGAAGATCTACGCCATCGGCAACGTCGTCGAAACGCCAGCCAAGAAATTGGGCGACGACGCCTATTACTGGCAGGCGAAGGAGGTGTTGAAAGCCGGAGCGTACGTGGTGTGGGTCAACGCGAGCTTCTATTTCATCACCGTCACGGAATGACGCCTACCGTCGTCGGCAAGGGCGGCGATCCCCGCCCTTGCCGATGGTACGCGGCGAAAACCAGTGGAGCCTCGCAACTCATGCGGATGAAAAGCATGGACTACAAGCCCGATCCGGGGCGGCCGGAGATCACGCCGGAGGCCGCGAGGCTGGCCATTTCCCGCTAGGAGGGCGCCAGGGCCCTCGCGGCCAGGCTCATGGTGCGCCCGGCCGAAGCCTGCGAATTAGCCCTCGTATGCGTGCGCCGCGCGACGGCTTCGGCGGGGGTCTCGGCTGACCTTTCAGACTGGGAACGGCTCGCCGGTTTCATCCTCGGCGGCAATCCCGCCGAATACGACGCGGTGTTCGAGGAGTTGGCGCGGGACGCCACGCTCGGATATCGCAGGTATCCCGGCGGCCGCGCCAACCTCCCCGCGTCCGCCACCCTCGCGTTCCGCGATGTCGGCCCGATGCGCCAGGCGGAAGCCGAGGCACTGGGGCATATGGCGAACGCCGCGGGCGACCCCTACCTGTGCCTCTTGTACGCTGATGCCGCCACGCGGGCGGTGGCCAGGCGGCGGTTATTGATGGATCGGATGCGCTGCCGGGTAACATAGGGCCAAGCTGTAGGACTGGCCCGAATGGCAATATCTTCTTGCCATTATGTCGGCAAGGGTATATTGCCGGCATGACGCACGATCAGGTCCTTGAAACTCTTCGGCGGGCCTTGGAAGAGGTCTCGCCGGAGCTCGCTGGGAAGCCTATGCCGGGCTCTTCCAAACCAATCGGCGGCCTTGGCCTCGACAGCCTCCACGGGGTGCATCTCGTCCTTTGCCTGGAAGATATCCTCGAAATGCCGCTCCCACCTGGGGAAAACCCGCTCGTGGACGACGCGGCGCATAGGGCGAGGACGTTGGACGAGGTCGCGGCCTGGGTCCTGGAGAAGATCCCCAGCCTGGCTGAGGCGACCCATGCCCGCTGACGTTCACGCAGACAGCCTCCCGGCGAGGCTCAGGAGCGCCCGTGAGGCCGCCGGTCTTAGCCAAGGCCAGGCTGCAAAGCTCATGGAGCTCCATCGTCAGACCATCACGGAAATCGAAGCGGGCCGCCGTCGGGTGACCGGCGACGAACTCGCGAAATTCGCCGGGGTCTACGGCGTCGCAATGGAGTGGCTGCTGGGAAAGGACGGCGGCGACGGCCACCGAGTCCAACTCGCCGCGCGCGAACTGGCGAGCCTCAAGGACGAGGATTTGGACAGGGTCCTGAACCTGCTGCGTACCCTCAAGAGGAGCTAAAATGCGGATCACGGCAGACGGCGCGCGCGCAATCGTCAACGCGGCATACAAGGCTCGCCGCGCGGCCGGTTCGCCGCTGGAATCTGCCCTCTGCCCGATCGACGCCGCGGCGAAGCTCGGGGTGGAGGTGCGTTTCGAATCGTTGGCAACGCTTGAGGGCCTCTATTTCCCCGATCCGAAGCTCCCTGTCATACTCTTGGGATCGGACCGGCCGCGGGGACGCCAGGCGTTCACCTGCGCCCATGAGTTGGGGCACTACATCCTCGGCCATCGAGGAAGCCGGATGGACGCCATCAGGGCGGGGCGCGCCTGCGAAGGGGCCGCCGTCGGGGAGGAGGCCGAGGCGAACGTCTTCGCCGGTCACTTCCTCGCCCCACTGCCGGCCATTGAACGCGCCCTGAAGATCCGCGGGCTCGGGTTGGATTCGATGATGGCTGCGGATTTCTACGCGCTGGGATGCCTATTCGGAATGGGCTACACGGCGATCCTGACGCACTTGCGGTACTCGCTGAGGCGGATCGACGACCGCCGCTACGAGGAACTCGGGCGCGCGTCTCCCCAAGAGATCGTGCGGTCCCTGGTCGGAGGCAAGGACGCCGACCTCCTCGTTGTCGACGCATCCTGGTCCGGCCACGCCATAGACCTCCGAGTGGGGGCGGCGGCCCTGCTTCCGCCCGGCACGGAGTTGGAGGGACGGTGCGTCGAAGCTTCCGCGGCTCCAGGCAGATCCGTGCTGGCCCGAGCCGTGCGGCCGGGAGTCGGCCTCAGTTTCCGCAGGACTGACGGATGGTCGTCCTGCGTCCGCGTTTCGCCGTCGTTGTTCAAAGGCAGGGCCGTATGGCGCCACATGGAGGCCGACGATGACCAGTGACCGCGTCATCCGGGGCGACAACCTTTCTGCCTGCTGGGTCAAGGCGCTGATCGCATGCCGCCGCGGCCACGCGAGCGGCATGGTCGTCGATGTACGTTCGCCGGGCTCGCCAGCGGTCGCGGAAAACCAGGCCGTCCGGCGAGCGCTCGACCGCGTCCTCGCCGCGGCTAAGAACCCGTCGGTCCACGAAACCGCGGACACGATTTTCCCCGAGTTTCTGTGGCGTAGACGTCTCGCCCAGTCCGGCCTCGCCGCGACGGACCAGTCCGTGCGGGACGGTTTCTACGAGGAGTATTTCACGCGCTTCCTCCCTTCTTATCGAGCCCGCCGCAGGCAGGCAAACCTCAAGGAGACGTATTTCCAGCGGATGGCTGACTTCGAAGGAGAAGCTGGCCGGTGGTCCGGGAACCGCTTGGCCAACCAGGTCGAACGCGCCATCTGCGCGATCCAGCGCGACCTGAGGCGCCGCAAGCCCCACAGCACCCGCGTCTCAGCCCTCGCCCTCGCCGTCTTCGACCCCCGAAAGGATTACCCGCAAGGAACAATGAACATCCGCCCGCTTTGTGGCTTCCCATGCCTCCAACAGGTTTCCGTAGAAGTCGTCCATAACGAAGATGGGGGCCGGACCGTCCGGCTCCACGCCATGTACCCGTTGGAATACATCATGGAGCGGGCCTACGGGAATTATCTCGGACTGAGCCAACTTGGCGTTTTCATCGCCGAGTCCTGCGGGCTATCGTTCGAGGGGGTCTGCGTTTACATCGCCAAGGCCGAGCGTGGACAGATGTCTGCCGCCGACGCAGACGCCGTCCTGCGGACGGCGGACGAAAGGGCCGACGCACATGCCTGACACTTATCTTAACCGCCTCCGGGACGTCTTCGACGACGACCTGCGGGCGCTGGTAAACGCGGAGAAGAGCTACGGCGATTCCTGGAAGAGGCGCGGCGGGGTGGGGGCGTTCATGATGCTCGCCCGCAAGTGGGACCGGTTGGAGCGCCACCTGGCGAACTCCGGGGACAAATACGACATCATTGCCTGCGCGGAAGCCGACCCCCGGCCCGAGGGGGTCATCGACGACCTGCGCGACCTGCGGCGCTACCTTGCGCTCGTAGAGGCCGAGCTGCGGGCCCGGGGAAAGTGCCCCGCTTTGTTGGCCAAGGATTCCGGGTAGAATCCAGTTCCACATGAAGACCCACGCCGTCCGGCCGTCGCCCCTCAAGCCGACGCCGGTGTTCGACACGTATTGGAAGTTCGCCGTGGAGCGGCAGGCCGTTTTCTTCAAGCGCGCGGCCGGAACGCCCGGGCCTTGGACCGACGATCCCATCTTAGCCCGCCACAAGTTCACGAACGCCTACCGCGCTAGCGACCGGGTGAGCCAGTATCTCATCCGGAACGTTATCTGCGCCGGACGCCAGGACGTCGAGGAGTCGTTTTTCCGAACGGTGCTGTTTAAGCTCTTCAACCGGATCGAGACCTGGGAGACGTTGGTCTCCGCGGTCGGGGACGTCTCATGGGGCAACTTCGACCTCAAAGCGTATTCCCGGATCCTCTCCGCTGAAATGGAGAACGGGCGGAAGATTTATTCTGCGGCCTACATCATGCCCTCGGGCGGGCGGGCTTCGCTCGGCGGCCGCAAACACGACTGGCACTTGGGCCTGCTCCACCGAATGATGGAGGAAGGGTATCCGGAAAAGATTTCCTCGTGCCGCTCCATGGGGGAAGCGTTCGACCTGCTGCGCGACCTGCCGTCCATCGGCGACTTCCTCGCCTACCAGTTGGTGACCGACCTCAACTACGGGCCGGTGACGAACTTCTCCGAGCGGTCCTTCGTCGTCCCGGGGCCTGGCGCCAGGGACGGCATCAAGAAGTGCTTCTACGACCTCGGCGGCCTCAGCGAAGCCGAGGCGATCGCCTGGGTAGCGGACCGCCAGGAGTCCGAATTCGCCCGGCTGGGGCTAGATTTCAAGAGCCTCTGGGGACGACCGCTACAGAACATCGACTGCCAGAACCTCTTTTGCGAAGTGGACAAGTACGCGCGCGTGGCCCATCCCGAATACGCGGGCAGATCCGGACGGACCAGGATCAAGCAGGCTTTCCGTCCCAACGTTGAGACGATCGATTACTTCTTTCCGCCGAAATGGGGCATCAACGAGGCCGTCGCCAAAGACACGGCCTCATGGAGGCGTCCGTCCCGCTAGGCCGGGCCGCCATGAGGGAATGCGCTGGCGAGATAGTCTGCTATCGGTCCCGCGAACACCGCGTGTCCGCGACTGACCTTGTTGTGGCGCACCAACCATTCCGCGGACGCGGCCTTGAAATCGGTTTCGGGCATGCTTTCAAGCAGGTCGATGACGCCACCAGTGTCGTCACAGTTGGAGCAATACCAGATCGACGACATCGAAAGGGCGTCCCTGAGGAACGGGCTCAGAGCCACGGCCTTGCTCCTTGCCTGTTTCCATTCCCCACGCCTGGCCCCCTCCTCCAATTCGAACCAAAGCTTCAGGTTTCCGTCCAGGTTTTCGAATGGGACGTCGAACTTGGCGGGATGAATACCGAAATCGTAGATGGTCTTCCTATTCTCCCAATGCTCCAGAACTTGGCTGGCCGCCTTCTCGTGCTGCTCGTACAGGTGCAGAGACCCGATCAGGACCGAGTACTTCCCAACCTTGTTGCCGGTCCAATAGGCCAAGGCCTCCTGTAAGACGCTCCATTCGAACAAGTTGATGCCGGAGAACCCGAACCAGACGTCGTTGCTGCGCACCGCCACGCTCAGGTGGAGTTCCCCGTTCCTCGCGATCGCGTGAATCCAGTTGTTGCAAGGGATGTCCTTGCTCTCGACGAAATCCGACGCCGGGTCGAAGAGCGAAATCGCGGCCCTCCTCGTGTTGGGGTCCGCCCTGAGAAGCCGGACGACCTCTCCGATCTGGTCCACGTCGGGAGATGTCGGCCTGGGCCAGCGGCGGAGCCGCGGCCCGTAAGCCGCCCGCCACTTCTCGCCGTCGTCCGAATAGCAACGGGCCGCCATCGGCATGTAGGCGTCGAGGAATTTTACGTCGTCCCGCCCGTTCAATACCCAAAGGGTCTCCGCCACGGTGGAGAAAGGGTTCCCCTTGCGGCCACGGGGGAGGATGAACCGTTTCCGCGGTTCCGCGATCGATATGCCGTGCTGGATAACCTCCCGCACGACGCTCCCGCGCACCGACAACTGACGACCGTCTCTCCTGATGGTCCAGAGGCCGTCGATGAATGCCTCGGTGGGGGTCTGGTAGGTCTGCATTCGCTTTATTAGCGGCGGTTTGTCCCCGATTTGTCGCCGGGGTTCGTTAGAAGAGTATGGGGCTGCCCGGCGCAAGTCCAATCGGAATGCGCGCCAACCTGGCCAAAGACGGCGCCTTGCCGCCCCGACCGGCTAGGCGAACATGCCCGCTGACCTACTTCACGCGAGGGCGCGACGCTATGCCGTTTTTAACGAGCCAAGAGATCCTGGAACGTCTCCCGACCCTGGTGAAGGGAGCCCAGCGCGAACGGGTCACTGCGGCTTGTTACGAGTTGGGACTGGGTGACGAGGCCTGCGTCACCCCAGTAGGGGAGGGGCGCAAGACGTTCAAGGACGGCAAGCAAATCGTCATCCCGCCCGGCCAATTCGGCATCCTAGTCACCGAGGAGGAAGTCAGCATCCCGAAGGACATGCTCGCGTTCATTTCCATAAAATCGAAAAAAAAGATGGTGGGCCTCGTGAACGTGTCGGGATTCCACGTGGACCCTGGATTCAGCGGGAAGCTCAAGTTCTCCGTCTACAACGCTGGAGCGGCGGACATTTTCCTCGATGTCGGGAAGCCGCTTTTTCTCGTTTGGTTCGCCCAACTCTCCTATGCCGACGTCAAAGCCAGGACGGGGCCGGCCCAGCTCGGGATCTTGGACGAAGACGTTTCAAGACTTAGGGGCGATATCGCCTCGCCGGGCAGCCTCAAAGCCGAGATCGACGGGCTAAAAAAGGAGTTTTGGTATTGGAAGGCGGTCGTCATGACCATCGTTTCCGTTGCGATCTCGATCGCGATCACGCTCGCTGTGAGAAAGGACCCCCCGAAACAGGACGCCAATCCTACCCAGAGCCAGCCGGTCAGCGCTCCTTCTCGCCCATGACAGCTCGGGATATCAGTTTTTCCATGAACGCGTAGGTGGCGGCGTCGTGCCGGACTTCCTGGAGCGCCTTCGCCGCAGCCGTGGCGACCTTCAGGGCGATCTGCCTGTCGGAAGCCTCGCGCCGATCCTTGTCCGCATTCCGCGCGCCTCGGTAAAACACGACGGCAAGCGCGGCGGAGGCCGATGCGATCGATGCAGCCATGGCCCAAGTGATGAGTGTTCCCGCGGAACGTCCGGGATCGTTCGCGAACGCGTTATGCGTGAAAATGGCGCCAAATATCAAGGCCGCTGTCAACAGGATTCCGTAGACCCTCTCTTTCCATACGGCCCAACGCTCTCGCGATTCGAGATTCTTTTCAGCCGCGTGCCATTGGCTCTGCGGATGTCCCTGGGAATTATCATGGCTCATGAATATCCTACCGTCAGCATGATCAGGTCGGTTGGCCGGTTTCAACCAGTCGTTGTTGTCATTCGGCGTCCGCCCCGGACTTCTGCTTCCTGAACAAGGGCAGCGCGGGCCACACATGGCGCAGCCAGCCCCACGTCGGCTACGGCGGCTCAGTCGTAGTGCGCCAGCGCCGGCGCGCAGTTTGGTGACGAACAGGCCGGCCGGGCGTTCCACCTTGCCCTCCGTCTTGTGCAGCCAGTAGACCTCGGCCATCAGGTGCAGGATCCGCCGCGGTTCCCAGCCGGCATCGGCGAGCGCCTTGCGGAAAGACCGTCTTGCCGACGCGCAGCTACCTGGCCGAGCGGCACCCGGACTTGCGCGGGTTCGCCCGCGCAAGTCCCTTCTGGATGCGGCAGTTCTACGAGGCCTACTGGGAGGTGGGCGAGATTGTCGCGCCGCTGGCGCGACAATTGTCGTGGACCCATAACCTGGTCATCCTCGGGCGCTGCAAGTCCCTGGAAGAGCGCGATTCTACCTGGAGACCCCGGCCTGCGAGTGGTGGTTCCGCCGCGAATTGGAGCGCCAGGTTGACGGCGGCCTGTCCTTACGCGCGGTCTCCTCGCTGGCCCATGCCTCGGCGGTCGTGCTAGCGGCGGAGACGGAGATCGAAGACGAGGAATCGGAAAATAGGGCGCTGCGGGAAGGCCCGGACGCCTTGCGTCCGGCTACCTGGGCGGGTTGGCGTGCCTGGCCATGGCGGTGCTGCGAACCCACCAGGCCTGATCTTGGACCAAGGGGAGGAGCGCCTCCCGGTCCGTCGCGGGATTCAAGGCTACGTTTAGGCGGACTGTCCAGTCCCGGTCGGTGGCCATCCGCTTGAGGAGGCCCGCCGCCGTGGACGGGTTGTCCGCGACGGCGCCCCGCACGACGGGGTCAGGGTCGGAGCCCAAGGCCGCCAGGGAATCCGGGGCGGCACCCGGATCCTGCGCCTCACGCAACGCCGCGGCCCGTTCGGCCACGGTCCTGCCGAACAACTCGACGGCGCCGTTCCGCGCCGCCTCTCCGCGTTCGCCCTCTCGATCCGTCCGCGTAGCGAGCACCGATGCGGCTGCCCAACGGACGAGGCGGTCCTCGTCGCATACCAGGCGGACCAAGACAGCCTCGGGCATGGCGGGGTTGAAGAGCGCGGTCCCGCGCACCGCCGCAGAAGGGTCGGCGCCCAGCCGTTCCAGAGCGACCTGCGGCAGCCGGTGGTTCCCCGCCGCCGATTTGCGGACTTCTTCCGATTCGTCGCCGGCCAGATCCCGAACGATTTCAGGGGCGGTGGACAGGTTCCAGGCCACCGTCCGGCGGACCTTGATGGATGAATCGCGGGCCAAGGTAGCGAGCCGTTCGGGCGTGGCGGCGTCCGAGCCCGCCTCAATCATCCGCGACTTCTCCGGGACCAGGCCCAAGCGGCTGTCGACTGCGGCGGAGACCGCGTGGCCGACCCGTTCCAAGAGGGCGGCGACGCCGTAGTCCACAGCCTGTCCTCGCGATGGCGGAGCCTTTTCCAGGAGCGCCGTTGGGCTGGACTGCATGTGTGTGCGGTTAGTGGTTATCCTGATTTTACCAGGGTTTGGTCCGGAAGGCAAAACCCGGTCGGGGCCCGGCGAACGCGGGCTATTCGCCGGCGCTTGCGGCTAGCCGGCCCCCTCCATCATCACCCGATAACTAGGGATTATCGATGGATGGCCGCATCGCGCCGGAGGACGTCAGGCGGATCTACGACGATCGGGACGTCATCTGGAAGCCCGAAGACCGTTGGCATTATGCCGTGCACGTCGGGATCGACGCCTGGGTCAAGGCCGCCGTAGGGGCGCGCTTTCCCGGAGAATCGGGACGTGCCCTGATCCTCAATGCCGGCGCCGGGGACAACGAATACGGGCTCGCCGGGCCCCTGATCGTCAACGTAGATATTTCGACGCGTTGCGTCGCGCGGCTGGACCGGCCCGTGAACGCGTCGGTCACGAAGCTGCCGTTTCCTGATGGCGTTTTCGACTGCGTGGTCTGCGCCGGCAGCGTGGTAAACTACGCGGGGCTCGGCGACACCCTGGCGGAAGCAGCGCGGGTCCTTTCGCCCGGAGGGCTGCTCGTAGGCGACTGCGAACTCAGTACGAGCTGGGAGTACCTGTTCAGGGACTCCTACGGCGCGGCGGCCCGCGCCGTGAACACCCACTACGCCGGAGAAGTGGAACGCGTCTGGGTCTATTCCATGCCCTATCTGACGACGGTGGCCGATGGCCTCGGCCTGCGCCTCGGAAAGACCAAGGGGATCCATTACGCCTCGGCGGCCGCGCTGAGGGTCACGGGCGACTCGGACCTGTCGTCACGGCTCCGGTTTCTTGACCGCGCTTTTTCTTGGTTTTTTCCGGTCAGATGCGCTGGACTCCTGCTTTTTACCATGGAAAAATCCGGCGACCGCGGCGGACGCCGTCGCCAACAGTTTCCGCTCGCTCCTGGTGGCGATCGCGACCGAAACGAGGACGGGGAACGCGACGAGGAAGACGGTGAGCCCTACGGCTGCGCCCGGGAACAGGAACCTGCAAGCCGCCGCCGATAGCACCGCCAGGACCAAACCGACGCCCAACGACAGGATGTACGCCGGTCGGCGAGGGGGACCTCCGGCGGCCTCCGATCCCCACCGTTTCGGCGCCACGCCGCCGACGGTCATGTGGTCCGGAGCGGCGAGGAGCTTCCGCCTGGTCCTCGCCAACAGGGCGTCCAAATGCCTCCGGTACGCCGCCTCGTGCTCGGGGTAGATCCCCGCGTACCACCTGAGGTAGTGCTGGAGGTAAAGGACCTCGACGATCCGCATGTACTCGTCCTTGCGGATCCGGTCGACTTCGCACCTGGAGCCGATGACCAGGAGAGAGTATGCGGATTCAGCCGGCGCGGCCCTCGCCGCCTCGTCCAAGGACGGATGGTAGTAGGGAACGCTAGCGGCCAGCATTCCCTCGAACTCAAGCAGGCGCATGAGCGCCCGGGACTTCCGGCCCTCTGCGTCCACTTCCTCGGCGCCGTTTACCTCGGCCACGATGTAGCGGTACGGCAGCCCCTTCTCCGACAGGTACGCGTGGAAACGGTCGGAGAAACTCCAGAACGCCCAATTTCCCCGCTGGCCGGGGAGGATGCAGATGTAGTCGACAAACACGATCGCCGGGCCCGCCATGTATGCGAACTGGAGATACCCGATCACCGTGGATCCGCGGCCGTCCTTGCGCACCAGGAGCAGGACTTTGAACAGGTCACCGGGGTATGTCGTGTCGTACTGGTCCACCCAGTGGGATATCTCGTCGGCGTTGGTCTGGATGCTCTTGGGCGTGGAGTCCAGGTAGATTTTCAAGCCTTCCAGGTACTGAGGGCTTCGCGAAGACTCGATTTCTTCGACAAAATAGGTGACCTGGGCTGCTTTCATCGATAATCCCTAGTTATCGATGGGCTGAGACCCTTTTGCGGAGCTCCGCTTTTCGCAGGATTTCCCGCTGGTCGTCGCGCGAGACGTGGGCGTAGATCTGCGTCGTCAGGATCGACCTGTGGCCGAGGACCTGCTGGATAGCCCTGATGTCGACCCCCGCGCCCGACAGCAACGACGCGAACGTGTGGCGGAACATATGAGGGGTGATTCGATCCTCGACGCCGGCGAGGGCGGCCATCGATCGGACGGCAGCCCTGGCGGACTGGTCGGAAACCCTTTTACCGTTGGGCCCGACGAAAAACGCGGAATCCATGCCGGAGAGACCGGGGAACGTGGCGGCACGTCGCTTGATGTATTTCCTGATCGCCGCCACCGCCAGAGCGTCCGTGATGGGGACCATCCGTTCCCGGTTGCCTTTCCCCATGACGACCACGGTACCGGAGTCGGCGTCGACGCCCCCGAGGGACAGGCCCACCAGTTCGGAGACCCGTATGCCGGTGAAGAGGAGCATGTTGAAGACGCACGCCCGCAGTGACTCCCGGTACCGCAGTTCCTCAGTATTAACGCCTGGCCCGCAGCGGGAAACGGCCCGTGCCATCGCGGCGACAGAGTCCAGCCTGATGCAGCGGGGGAGGTTGTCCGGCACCTGGACCCGCACTCGCAACCCATGGAACGGCGACCGCTTGATAGAACCCTCCCGTTCCAGGTGGGAGAAAAACGACTTGAGAACGGCGAGTTTCCTCCGGGTCGTCCGGGGCTTGTACTTGAGTTTCAGCGACTCAGTCAATCGCAGGACGCGACCTCGGCCGATGGCCGTCACGTCTGCGCGTTCCTTGGCTGTGAGATTTCCAGCCAGGCCTGCGAGGTCGCTGCCGTAGGCATAGACCGTCTTTCCCGATAATCCCCGCTCGTCCGAGCAAAATTTGATGAATTTGCGGGTAGCCCTGACATAGGACACCGTCGTTGTCGTGTTTGTGTGCATGTGTGCCGGGCAGCGTCGCCATGGCCCAGGCGGCGGAACTGTGCCGCCGCTGGCCGTCGGCGCCCGTGTTTCGTCGGATTTGTGACGGGGGCTGTCCGGAATACCAACTGCAGGCCGGCGCGCCGGCCGTTAGCCGCCGCGTTCTGCCTTCTCGAACCACTCTTGCACGACCGCCGGCGAATTGGCGACGCCGGCGAGCAGGTCGAACCGCTTGCGCTCCTTGGCAGTGAGCCCGAGCGGCTCCGCCCAGCGGTCGAGGCCCTTCATCGGTGGCCCGGCTTGGCCTTTGGCCACGCGGTAGGCGAACGAATGCGACTTGCCCAAGCCGATGGCCAGCGCGTAGGCGCGCAGCGTCATCTCGCGCCGCTCCAGGGAGGCGCGCAGGAACGTCCCGAATGTGTCTGCCATCCTCCGAGCCTAGCCGTCCGGAGGCTCCCAGCACCCTCCGGGCTTGGTTTTCACCGAAACAGTGAAACCTAGATCGGCAGAGGAGGGGAGAACATGCCGCCGGACATCGCCTGCCAGACTGGATTATTCGAGGAAAAGACGTATAATCGCGACCGTTTCTATCCCTTACCCGTCCACCAGTTCCGCGAGGGCCTTCTTCCCTTCGCCGGCATCCACGGCCCGCGACAGCGCGCGGCAAAATACCGGGACGCGCATCGCCGGGAGGTGCGGGGCGGCTTCGCGGAACCAAGCCTCGTGGAACGCCCTCGAACACAGCAATGCGGCCCACCGTTCCGGAGAGCCCCCGAAGCCGGCTTCCAGCAAATATGCGGCCAAGTGGCGCCAGTCCTTATGTGCAGACGGAGTGCCCGGGGCGAGTTCGGCCGGGGCGAGGAAGTCTCTCAAGGCGTCCGCGAGACCGGGGCCGGATATGGCGTCGAGTGGGGAGGGGAGTCGCCCGTTGCCCGACTGCATCGGAATGCGGTTATGCGGCGTATCGGGATTATACCGGCAACCGGGGGCGAATCCAAATCCGAGCCCAATCACCCCGGCCTAGCCGATATGGCCATCGGGAACGGGCGGCTACGCTCCCGGAATGACCGATGACGATACACGGCGGCCATCCGGATCGGCTCCGGTGGCTTGGCGGGCGATGCGTTGGGTCCTCTATGGGGTTGCTGCGGCCTATCTCGCGCTGAGCGCGGCTGCCGCATGGGGCCATGTTCACGGAAAGAATCTCAGGTTTCGGCAAGAACTGTTCAAGAACTCCCAATCCGAAGGCAGGAACGCGGATGCCTACCGTGGCGAGGTCGGTATGCCGATGGCGTCCATGGGATCCGAGAAATACCCGCTCACCAACGCCAGCCATCTGCTCCGAAACGGCGTGACGGTGCGCAACCTCGGCGTCGTTCATATGTACGGCTTTTTCCATGAGCACCGCTGTGCGGTTCTCGGCGCCGTGAAGCAGGCTGACGTCATCGCCGCGGAGCAAGGCACCTTCTTCGACCATTGCGAGGCCTATGCCAAGGCGAACGGGGTTGCGGTGGCAGACCTCGACGAATCGCGCAAGCGGAACCGGGCCGCCACCTGGGGGTTCATGATCAGAGCTGTCGACGCCTTGGTCGTCGTCGGCGTCGTCGTCGCCCTGTGTTTCATCTCCGTTCGGCGAATACCGGACAGATTTCCTCCGAGTCAGCGGTTTGGCTGGAAGCGTGCGCTGGAGGGGTTGCCGAACATGCGCAAGGCGTTCGGTTCGTGGCGGCGCGAGTGGCGGCGGCAAGCCGACGCGCGCAAGGCCAACCCGTTGCCCAAGCCGTCGTTTCGTGAACAGGCAGCCGACATCCCCCTGATATTGCGAGGCATGGTCGCTCCGGGGCATCGGCCCGGGACCTGGGTGGCGGGGTCGGCGCTTGTCCTGATGCTCGGATCCCACGCCCAATTCACTTGGGGCGCCATCGACCCCACGGGGTCGCAGTTCACCAGTCCCAGTTCGCCGGCCCTGTCGCGGTGGGTCGACAGGTTCTCGGCGGACATCGAACCGCCGAGTGGGACGGAGCGTACCGTCGCCAACTCGGCGATGCTGCACGACTCCCGCTCGATGTTCGAGAATGCCAAGCGCATCGCGCAGGGCATGCCGCGCGGATCGAACCTGTTGGTCGTCACGGGCGACCGGCATGCGCGGGACTTCGAGCCCTGGTTCCTCGCGGACCGCGACTTCAGCGCGGCTCCGGCCGCCGGTGCGTCGCCATGACATGATGATGGAGGCTTGCCGGCGTTGCTCGTCGCGCGGACCGCTGTGCGATTGCCGGCAGCAGGAGGCGCTTGGCGATCTTCTGGACCGCATCCGGGGTGTACTGCCGGCGGACAGAGTTCTCGTCCGACTCGATGGCCAGCCGGCTAGTGTCTGCCGACGGCAATTTCCGCCTGCTTCCCGATCGCCGCCACGGCCTGGTCGTAGGCGAGTCCACCTCCCAGCATGAGGAGCCCGCGCCCCGCCATGCGGTTTCGCAGGTATGGCGCCATGTCTTCCGGCAACCCGCGCTCGTTTCGGTTCAGACGCAGGCGCATGCCGTCGTCCGGATTGAATAACTCGCCGGGCACGAACCCAAGCATCCGCTCCATCCCGGCGAGCGCGTCCTCCAAGGCCCGCGGAGTCGGCGACTCGGTGAACCGGACCTGCCGACCGCCGCGATGCGCCGCGGTCGCCGCCAGCGCGTCCTCGAACCGCTTGAGTTGCGGCCCGGTCAGGAAGCCCAGGCCCCGTCCGGAGAGCGCCTCCTCCCAGACGCGTACGGCCCGCCCTTCGCGGGCGACCTTCCCGGCATCGGCGCCGAAATTCTGGATCGGGTAGCCCGTACGCCCGGCGAGGGTTATCCCCGGTCGAGTCGCGTCGAAGGCGGCGAGGACTTTCCCTTGCCCGTCGAGCGCCTGCGTCTTCCCGTCGGTTCCCACAACCAGCCAGCCCCGCTCGCCGCGGAGGGCTGTCCGGCCGTCCTCCAACTGCACGGGCGCGACCCCCTCCCCCTTGGCGCCTACGAGGTCGCGCTGGGCCGCCAGCGACGCTTCGGCCATCCGGCGGTCTTTCCCGGGGGCGACCACGCGCAAGTACCTGTCCACCGCCTCGCCGCGGGTCGCGGCCAACCCGGCGACGCTGGCCAAGGCCTCCTCCCGCTTGGCGGGGTCAGCGATGCCGGCGGCAACTGCCTCCGCGTTGGCGGCGTACCAACCGGCCAGAAAACTCCTGCGCTCCATGGCGTCGGGGCGCTCCGCGGCCTCCCGACGGTAGGACTGGAAATCGGCGTCCGCCTGGCCGGCCGCGGCGGGATTCAGGTCGCGCAGGCGGGCCAGCAGGACGTCCGCCTTGCGGTCGGCCTCGGATAATTCCAGGACGCTTTCGACCTCCCTACGGTCCCGTTCCGCTCTAGCGCTCGTCACCGATGCTCCTGCCGAAGCCCATTCGCGGGCAGCATGTGCGTTCATCCCTTCGGGTGCCGTATCGGCGTCATTGGCCAGCCGCTTCAGCGCCGCCATGCTCGCGTCCGCGTCGGTACCCTCGCGGGCGTCGTCGGCGAGTTCTCGCGCGATTTTGATAAGGTTCGCACGGGAAGCGAGCCCTAGGGCTCGCTCCGCGGCCTGAACGGCCGCGGAAATTCCCTCTTCGCCGACTTCCGGCGGCATCGGCCCGGCGGGGTCGATCATCACCAGTACGGCCGGAGCTTCCGCTCGGGACGAGGCGAGTTCGGCGTCCCCTTCTGCCCTCATGGCCTTCGCTTTCTCCTCCCCTTTCCAAACTCGGTCCAGGCGCTCGGCGAACCGCTCCCGCGATTCGGCCTGCCGGACGGTTTCGGTCCCCGTCTCGGGTCCGCTGGATGTCTCGAAGGAGTCCTTCATGCCAGCCCATCGTGCCATACCCGGCGTGAGAAGGCAAAATATGGCGGTCACTTCCCGAACTTCGCCTCCGCGAGGGCCACGACGTCTCGCCCTTTGGCGACGAGGGCCGGCGGAAGTAACGCGCCGTCTTCATCCAGGCACGTCCGCAATCGCGCCACGGCCTCCCGGCCGGCTGCGTCCAGGTCGGTCTTGCGCGGCCCGGCCCCTTCCTTGACCCATGCGTCGTAGGCGCCCAACGCGTCGCCCATGGTGCGGTTGATGCGTTTGGCCGCCCTGAGCCCCTTCTCGGATTGTTCCAAATCCGCCTTCGCGGCGTCGGCCTTCCTTTGCCATTCGTCGACGACCGACCAAGCGAGCGCCGGCGTCGGCGGTTCCCGGAACGCGGCGGCCACTGCCTCCTCGTCCTCCCTCCTGCCGTCGCTCCCCCGTGCTTCAGCCAAACCGGAGATCCCGTCGAGGGCGTCCATCGCCTGGGCTGGCGTGACCAACGGGTAGGCCCGTGATTCCCCGGCTGCTTTCCGCAGGGCGCGCCGGACTTCCGTCGGGACGCCCCATGCCCCAGTCGGGGATTCGTCGAGCAATGCCATGGCGGCGGCTCGGTGCTCAGTCCCCCCTTCCTCGAATCCGGCCGCCCGGGAGGCGGTCATGAGGCTCGCCATGCCGCCGGGCCCCGCGGCCGTCGAAACTGACGCGTAGATCGATCCGGCCCTGCGGATGGATACCACCTCCAACGTGTAGGCCGAGCGCAGCGCCTCGGGCCGTTTCCTGGCCATCCAGGCCACGGCCAGTGTGGCAAGGGCGTCTCGGCTTGGCGGCCTGCCCGCGGAACGCCGCGAACCCCACTCCAAGGCGGCCGAGAGCTCCGCCTGGGCGACGGTCGGCAGGAACGGCGCCCCCCTTCCCTCCGCGCGAAATCGGGCCCAGGCCCGGACGGCCCTGGCGAAGCGGTCGCCCGCGGCTTCCGGCGACGACAGCCAGGCGCCCGCCGATGAACCGGCTTCCTCCAAGGCCCTGGACAGGCCTTCGGGCCTGGGCGTCCCGTCGGGCCTCGCGAAGGCGCGGTCCCCCAGAGCGGCCCTGGCGGCCGCGTAGGGCGCGTCGATGCCGTCCCGAAAGGCGATAGGCAGCCATGCGGACAGGGCGCCCGCCGAGGATCCGGGTTCCTGGAGGTCCGCTGCGGGGACGGCCGGGACCCGAAGGGCGCCCCCGTCGGCCGAGCCGGCGGGGTATGGAAGCGCGGCGAAGCGGCCCCGGCGCATTAGGACGGCGATGGCGGAACCATCCTCCTCCGCCTGGGCGGCGAACTTCGGATCCGTTCTGGCGCGATAGGAGGCCCGGGTTCGGAAACGCCCCCACGCCTCCGCCGCACGGGCGGCGTCCGTCGCCTCCTGGCTGCCCGCCGGGGCAGCGAAATTTTCGGGCGAACTCCAACCAGGTGCGGACGGCTCCTGGGAAGCCAGCCCGGCGGCCAATAGGAACAGCGCCACCGGTATCGTGGTGGACATGTGCATTCGGCGTCTCTCCGGCCGCAGATGTTTGCACTTATTTGGTGCAAACAAGCCCGGAGGGTGTCGGCGGCCCCCGCCCGACTAGGATCAGGGGATGGCAGAGACATTCGGGACATTCCTGCGCGCCGCCCTGGAGCGGCGCGAGATGACGCTGCGCGCCTACGCGCTGGCCATCGGCTTGGGCAAGTCGCACTCGTTCGCCTACCGGGTGGCCAAAGGCCAGGCCGCTCCTCCGCTCAAGGACCTCGACCGCTGGGCGGAACCGCTGGCGCTGAGCGCCAAGGACCGGCGCCGGTTCGAGTTGCTCGCCGGCGTCGCCAATTCGCCGGCGGTGGTGCGGGAGTGGTTCGAGAAGGCTCGTCAGTGACGGCCAGGGACCGGTCGGCGTAGATGCGATTCGACCCGCAAGCCTCTCCGCGACATGGCGAGGTAGCTACGATCTCCTCTTGTCAAGTTTCGTCAGCGTCAGCATATGCGGCTTGACGCTTAAGCGGACGACATGGTCGGTCGAACACGGAATCTTCATCGCCAGGTTGAGCTTCATGCTGCCAAGTATCGACGTTGAGGCACGAAAGGGTCCGGACGGGGCCGTCAGGATAAAAGGCGGTCCGCCGGGCGTGCGACCGATTGAGATGGAACCGCTGCCTCGCGCAACAGATAAGTAGCGCCTCTCCTCCACCACAGATAGGCTGCCGGTGGACTTCTCGGCAACTGCACGACCGGCTATCCGAGTTGTCGCTAATCGGCAATCCTAAGAATCGGGGGACAGTCAGCGGCACGGTGTCCAGAATCGCCTGGAAACCGCCTTCCTGCCCTCTTGCCGCCCGCCTCCTGATCATCACCTTCCCCGACGTGCCCAGGAAGTCTCACCGCATCTACGAGTTGAAGTTCGTCCTGGACGGCTCCAGATCCCAAGATCTGGCGGTCCTTCCGCTTTCCAGCCGATACCAGCCTCCGCGACCTGCACTACGTCCTCCAGATCGTGATGGACTGGACCAACTCGCACCTGCATGCCTTCCAGCACGAAGGCGACCGCTACGCCGAGCCTGGCCGGACTTCGAGATGGATGGTGCCGACATCGACACCGACGACGTGACGGTGGGCGAACTGCTGCGGAAGGTTGGTGACGATCTGCTCTACGAGTACGACTTCGGCGATGGCTGGTCGCACACAGTCACCCTGTCGGCCATCCACTGCAATGCTCCACCCGAAGTCTGGTGCCTCGACGGCAAGCGAGCCTGCCCGCCTGAGGACTGCGGAGGGCCGATGGGCTACGAGCGACTACTCGGCATCCTGGCCAAGCCGAAGCATCCCGAGCACCACGACATGCATGAATGGCTGGAGCCTGAGTACCCAGACGGCTTCTACTCCGAGGCGTTCGACCTTGATTTCGTCAATGAGCAGTTGGCCGATGGCCTCGAAGGTGTCAGGGCTGATTTTGAAAGCATTGACGAGGAGGACTTGGATTTAGGCACCAGGTTGTCCGTTTTCAAGCCTGCCGAGAACGCGGCCTGAATATCACGTCGATCCCAGGAATGTGCGTTGGATGGCCTAGATCCTGATGATGATGAAGACGACCTGGACGACGAGGATGCCAGCGACAACAAGCCTGCCGCCAAGGCCACCAACATCATCAAGTTCCCGAAGCGGTAGAGCACACGGTCAACCGCACCACCTACGACAATGCAGAGGTAGGTGGTCCCGACCACCTACGCAGCGGTACGCAACAGCAGCACCTCACTCGCACGCGCTCCCGCTCACCACCCCGACCGCCACGCGCACACGAGGCAGAGGGACCTAATCATCTATCGTACTAGGGCTGCAATGGGTAAGCGGATACGATGTACTCCGCATTGGCCTTCGGGAACCCCAGGTTGGTGAGGAAAGAGATGACCTCGTCTTTCTTCGGTCTAAATATAGCGATGCCTTGGTCCAATGTGCCAAAAGGAACAACCGCACCACCAATCCCCGCCAAGCCAGGATTCGCGTAGGTATGGTATGGACCATCTGCGCCAGTCGCGATCCAAACTCGAACAGGGTCCCTACCCCCAACCCCACGCTTCAGTATATCCAACAACGAGCGACCATCCCTGAGATAATCATCAAAGGTCGGATCCAATTTGTACACCGGTTGGAGACCAACAGCGGTAATGGACCGCCACTGCGGGCAAGTCATAGCCCAGGTCATGAATGCATCAGCGGCAGCGTCATCTAGTTCTAAACGTAGAATATCGCCAGGCCCTGTCAGTTTAGAGACCGCAGCACTTATGTGCGAATCGAGGATAAGTGCGCGATTCAGCTGATCGGACGCCCAGTCCCACCATACCTGCGTATGGGGAATATTCTTGGAGTAGATGTACTTCATGGTTCGGTCCTCCTGTTGGTCCTGTGATTAGTGGAATCATGAACAAATCCGCCCTGGTGCCAGAGTTGCGGATGGCAGAATGGGTCAGCCGATCACCCACCCGCCGCAACCCGCGCCCGACCCCGCCCGCCATGCCAGATAGGGCAGACGACGGCGGGGTAGGGGGCGGATTATCGCTTAAGAATAGCGGGTGTCCTATATTGGCCACCAAGCTTTTATTGGCGCCCCTGTTAGGGTTTGGGGACCACAAGCGATCCGGGTTGTGCGTGTCCAGCTTCGCTCTTTACCTCAATTCTATTTTCTGCTGCCATCATTCCTTCCACTTCTCCAAAGGTCGAACCGTCTGCATGTATAGGCACAAAATACACCAATCGAAATACCGTCTCGTCTTTTGTTACCGTTTTACCTGTTGCTATCATCAACCTGTATTCGTTAACGACACTTCCTTCTAGCGCGTCAACACGCACCACCTTTTCATTACGAAAGCAAACCGAAACATCATTAATGGATAAGAGCGCATGAAGTGCATCGTTATACCCAAGTGTTCTGTTTTCTGTTACGTTTTTATAGCTTGAGGAAACATTACCCCCATTCTGCCCAGTTGAAACACCTCCTCTTGCGCAGCATGAGGCGAGTAATGCCGTCGTAATTAACATCATAGTGATATGTCTCATGTTGATTCCCTTGGTATTAGTCATGGCCTCTTAACTTCAGGCACCGTGGAATGTTTGACCTCGCTCCACTCTCCCTCTTTGCGTTTTACAGGACCCTCGTATGCGTATGTTCCAGTATTGGGAAACCACGGGCAGATCTGCTCATTACATGTGCACGTGTGGAGAGTTCTTTGTTTTTTTACTTCTTTCGTTTGGTAATCGTAATTATATAGAATTGATGCGCCGTAGACGGAAGGCTCCTCGCCCGTAGCCACCTCCGTATAATTAAACTTGCTTGTTTCGATAATAGTTTCTATGGTTTTATCCTCGAATTTCTCCGATTTCATCCCGCCGTGATTTTTACAGAAATCGGGACAGCTATATAGTCCACTAGGGTCTACAGTATTGGGGATAAAATATGCCCCATACAAAGAAAACCCGTCTACAAACCCAAGCGGGTCCCTGCGTATAAACCTTTCCAAACTTGGACTATACATCCGTCGCCGCGCATGGAGCAGTCCCGTCTCGGAATCGACCAAGTAACCGGTGAAGGACCTGTCAAATCCAACCGCTGACTTGCTACGAACAGCGCCACCGTCTGAGGTGATCGTCTGCCGGCCGTAGGCATCATATTTATAGCGTTCCACCACAGGCACGACGCCGTTAACCGGATCACCGGTCAGCGCAGCCACCGAGTACAAGTGGTTGTAGTGCGGATAGTAACGCTTCGTGACGCCATTCACCGTTTGCTGATAGGCCACCACTTCGTCCACATAGTCGAGGTAGGCATATTCCTTCACGCTGTTCACCGGCCTTGCGCTGGCCCCGGTCTGGGCATTGGCCCGAGCCACAAGGTTCGCGAGCCGCTGCGTGGTGTCCGCATCGAAAGGAACTGCGGTTTCGCTGCGTGCCCCTATCTCGATGAAGCAGAGCTTGGCGTGATAGGCCGAGGACAACGGAGCGATGGTCAGGACGCCGTCAGTCACGTGGACCACGACGGCAAAACCGTCGAAGTCGCCGGCTGCATAGGTGATCGCCTCAGTAGCCTCCGTCACATCATCACCGATCTGATCCCCGATCTGCAGATCGTTGGTCTGGTTCCGGCTGAGCGCGTCGCCAGCGACCACGACGACCTGATAGAAGCCGTCGGGCAGCGCGATGGACCACGAGGTGGAGTCACCCGCATCCGGCTGGGCCTGGATGAACGTGTCGAACTCGGGCAGAGGTACCGCGCCGTTGCGGACGACCGCTTGGGCCGTTGCGTCGGCTGACCAGCCGTAGGACAGACCATTCGTCCGGGTCGCGGAAGCCACGGGGTAAGGCTTGCCTTTGTCGGCCAAGAAGCCAGCAGGTATTTGCGTGGTCGCGGGCTGGAAGTTGATGCGCGTCACGCCCGAACCGGACAGGACCCCACCGCTGGCCGGCGTCAGGGCCTGATTGGCCAGCGTCCCGTCCGACTCGGCGCCATTGAGGGCGGCCTGGCTCGCCGGCAGCGCCGGACGGGTCAGCTCGACCACGGTCTGGGCACCAGCCGGCAGATAGAGCGTGGTGAGACCATCCACGGTCTTGCCGATACGCCGGCCGAGAGCGTCATAACGGTATTGTGCAACCGAGCCGAAGCCGCTCTCGCTGGCAGCGCGGTTGATCAGGGCGCGGGTCAGGCGGTTCTCCGGATCCCAGGCCAGGGCCGTGCCGTGCTCGTCCTTGGTCAGGTTGCCCTGCTGGTCGTAGCTCAGGATGTTCGACCCGACCTGGATGGCCTCGTGGACAGCGGTGTTCACCCGCGTCTCCACCACACCATCGCGGATCGTCGAGTTCCAATCGCCCACCTTGGTCAAGTTCCAGGACTGCGTTGCGGCGGTACCGGCAGCCCACGAGGTCAGCCGGTCGGCGGCGTCATACTGGAAGGTCTGGCCACCACCGGCGGCGTAGGGGTTGCTCTCGCTCGCCTTGCGCCCCTCAAGGTCGTACAGGTAACCGAAGTTGGTCACGCCCGGCACCGTGATGTTGGTCACACGGTAGTCACCAGGCACATAATTCCGCGTCTCGGCCAGACCGGTCACAGGGTCACCCGATATCTGCTGCGTCAGGCGACCGGCAGCGTCGAAGGTCCGCGTCGCCACCACCGGGTGCGGGTTTGGACCGACACCCATCGTGACCTCAGCCAGTTCGTGACGCTGCGAATAGCTTCGCGCCACCACCGTCCCCGTGGGGTAGGCCTGGCTCGCTAGGGTGTTGTCGGGATTGTAGGTGTAGCCCACTGTCCAGGTCGCTGACTGCAGGACCTGGCCGCTGAGCTGCCCATCAGGCAGGGTCAGCGACTCGCTCACCAGCCGCCCGGCCGCGTCGTACCCACGATCCACCTGGCTCGCATACCGGGCGCTGTCGGCAGCGGTCAGGCGTCCAGACTGGTCGTAGGCAAAGGTATCGGGAAGGCCGTCTCCATAGTTGCGGCTCTCCAGGCGGTTCGCCAGATCGTACCCATATGCAGTGCTGGTGAACGTACCGGCAAACGCTGGCGCGGCCGAGAAGGCGCCGGCCAGGAGACCGACGCGCCGCTCGATCAGCCGACGCGCTCCATCGTAGGTGTAGAACCGCAGGGTGCGCCCCTGCTGACCATCCGGGAAAGCCTCGGCGACCAGCAGGTTGCGGCTGTCATAGGCATATTGCGTGGTCTTGGTGGCCACTGGCGTGCCCTGTTCGTTGTCGGCATCGCTGATCGACACGAGGTTGCCCACCGCGTCGAACGCAAAGCTCGTCGTGCCGCCCAGGCGGTCGATCAGGGTGATGCGGCGGTTATGGGAATCATACACGCTCGTCTCCGTGGAGATGGGTGTCACCCCGTCCATGCGTATCGAACCCACCTGGTTGCCGTCGGGGTCATAGGCGAATTCCTCGGACATCGCGCCCACACGGGTCGTGGTCCGCGTGAACAGTCGATTGCGGCTGTCATAGGTGGCGTCCCAGCCGATGCCGAGCGCGTCGCGCTGGCTGAGTTGGTTGCCGTTGGCGTCGAAGGTCGCGGTCGTCACGTTGCCGAGCGCGTCCACCTGCTGGCGGACCCGGTCGGCTCCATCAGTGCGGGCGCGGGTCACATGGAGCACCGCATCGGTCTGGGTCGTTTCGACTAGGCCCCCTAGGCCCCCGACGACCGTGTCGTAGGTCGCCAGGGTGGTGTATGTCAGGGCGTTCACGCGTGCCACCGTACGCCCCAGGCCATCACGGAGTTCCGCCGTGATCTCGTCATCCTCTGCATGTTCAGTCGCACCTGGCGTGCGCACGAAGACAACCGAGCCATCGCCGCCCGCAAGGCCACCCAGGCCGAGCGTGCCGACCAGGGTCTGGACTGTGGTCAGGACTTCCAAGGTTGGAACCTGCACCTGCACACCGTCGCTCAGCACATCGTCATAGAGGTACTGGGTCGTCTCATTCTCCGCGTTGGTCACACTGACAACACGATCTTGTGCATCATAGACCGTAACCGCGGCGTTCTGGTTGGAATCCTCAACACGAGTGCGGTTGCCCTTCTTGTCGTAGGTAAAGCTAGTGATAAAGCCCGCCGCATCGATGACGCTGAGCAACCGGTCGCAGCAACCGCCGTAGCCATAGACGGTGACGCGATCCAGCGCGTCGGTCTCCGTCTTCACCTTGCGGGTCGGGGTGTAGGTCAGGAGGCGCGTGCGGACCGCACTCGCGGTCGCGTCTTCGGTCACATCAGCCAGAAGATTGCGCCCCGTATAGGTCATGCGCGTTTCGATGCCGCGAGGGCTGGTCACGCGCGTGCGGTTGCCAGCAGCGTCATAGCCGAAACCCGTGGTCGCCGCTGCGTGGCCCACCGCCTCGGTTTGACTGATGAGTCGCCCGCGCTGGTCGTAGGCGAATGCAGTGCGATATCCCCGCCCATCGATCCGCTCGATGGCTTGGCCAGCAGCGTCGTACACCGTGTCGGTGATGACCAGATCGCTGCCTGTCGTGGACCGGGACAGCCCAGCGGCGAAGCGCGGCAGGGCCAGTTCCGGATGAGCGGTGGGATTGTCGGCCGGCACCTCGATCGACAGGTTGCTGAAGACCGCCGTCTCCGGGGTACCACCGCTGTTGCCGTTGATCGCCAGGCCGGCGCGCACGACGGTGGGCAGGTCGATTGTCACGGTGCCGTTGCTGGTCCATGTCACACCATCCGGACTCGACAGCGCCTCAATGACGTTGCCCTGGCGGCGCAGCCGCAGCCAGGTCGTGGGAACGGTCGTCGAGCCGGTCGGGCCGGTGTAGATGCCCGAGGTTGTTCCGCCGGTGGTCGCGCGGTACTGCATGATCATGCCGTGGGTGTTGTTGGCGATGACCAGGACATTGGCCGCGTTCGCAGCGTCGCTGGCACGGATCATCAGACCCGGCTTCGACCACTCGGTGGCGTTGCTGGTGCTGTCCAGGCGCACGACCAGATCGACATCGCCGTAGGCGTTGCGGGCGTACCAGGTCCCCACATCTGACGAACCCCAGAACCATCCGCTGCCGGTCAGGGTGAAGCTGCCGTTCGGGCCAGGAGTCATGCTTGGGGCCGTCGCGGGGGTGCCCAGCGGCAGCAGGGTCATGGTGGCGTCCGCGCTCCACGAGCCCGCGATGGCGGCATCCGACAGCGGACCGGGCACCAGTTCCTGGACGCTGCGGACCGGACGGTTGCGGTCATCCTGCACGGTGATCGAGCGCCGGGCATAGGGGTCGGTGCTGACGGAGGCCGAACCCGTGGTGTCGTACACCTGGGTGCTGGTCAGCGAGCGGCCGATGGCCGGGACACGGGTGGTGTCCACGACCCGGTTGCGACTGTCGTAGGTCGTGACGGTGCGCTCACCGGCTTCCTCAATCACGGTGGGGAGGTTCGTGCCGGACAGGTAGGTCGTGGTGCGGGTAACCGCAGCAGCGGTTCCGAAGGCGCGGGTGCAGGCGATCTCGCGGCCGTCACCATCGAACGAGCAGCGTTCACGGTTGCCATTGCGGTCGGTCTTCTCAATGAGCAGACCCGCATCAGCACCACTGCTGGCGTAGATGAAGGTCTCGGTCGAGGTATCCGGGTAGGTGATGCAGGTCAGCCGGTTCAGCGCGTCCCAGGTATAGGTCGTAGTCTGACCGTTTGCACCGATGGGCTGGATCATGGACACGCGGCGACCGCGCGCGTCATAGGTGAATGTGGTGGTCGCGCGCGGGGCGTTGGGCACGTCCAGGGCATCGGGCGGATCGGTGATGGCCACCAGGTGGCCGGCAGCGTCGTAGGCGTAGGCCGTAGTCGCGCCGGGCAACGCCGCTGTGATCATGGCCGGGTTGGTGCGCGGATCGGTCGCGGTCAGGATCTGACCGCGTGCATTGTAGCTCCAGGTCCAGGTGGCGGCTTCGGGCGTGCCAGAGCCCTCGGTGCGCGACAGGCGATTGCCACGCTCATCGTAGGTGCTGACCGTGACGCGGCCCAACTCATCGGTCTCGACCAGGGGCTGGCCGAAGGCGTTCCAGGTGGTCGAGCGGGTCGTGCCGTCAGGGTTGGTCTGGCTGGCGATGTGATAGGTACCAGGGACAAAGACCCGCTGGGTGCGACGCCCCGCCTCATCAACCTGTGAGGTCACCTGCTTGCGAGCGTTGCGGACGGCTGAGTCGGTCACACGCCAGGTGGCGCTGCCCGTGGCGGAGATCTCGTAAACGGCATCCTCGATCAGCGGCTGATTGCCACTGGGGCACACCAGGCGACGCCACTGGTTGCCGCCGGTGAACACATACTTGGTGTCTGCTCGTTCGGCGTCGAAACCGGCCTCAAAAGTCAACTCGCCGGCGCCATCGACCACCTTGCGGAGGAAGCCGGCAGGCTGGTTGCGGATTTCGCTGGTCGCCGGATCAACCCACACGGCATTGCCGACGAATACCGACTTGCGGCGGTGGGTGGTCCCGGCAGCCGGGTCGTCCATGTCGATGACCGTGGACTGCGAAACCGCATCCTGATGCTGGGCGAAGGTCGAGACACTAGCGTCGGGGTGATCCACACGGATGAGATTTCGGTCGGCATCCTGCGTGTAGGTCAGCACGCCGCCGCCGGGCACGGTGATGGTGCGGATCTTGCCGTTGGACGTGTCGATGGTGATGGTCGCGGTGCGGCCAGCGTCATCGGTGATCGCGGTCTGGCGCCACAACACATCGCGCCAACCGGTGATCACGGCATCGCGCGGGTACTGATAGCTGACCGTGATGCCGTTGCCGTTGCGATCCTCCCAGCGCACTAGGCGACCCTGGCGATCAGCGGCCGGATCGTCGCTCGTCTGGATGATCTCGTAGATCTGCCGGTCGCCGTCAGCCTGGGTCAGGATGGCACGCACGGCCTGGTTCTGATCGACCACAAGTGCGCCTGCAGCATCAAACAGGCGCAGGTCAACGGTGATGTTGATCTCGTCGTGATACACACCATCGACCGTTGTGTCGTCCACCTTGGAGCCAGCGTCCCAGAACCAGATTTCACCAAAAGCTTCGGGACTATAACGGATCACCCGACCCGAGCCGTCCGGGTTTGTCCGCGATAGCCACAGCATGACATCGGTGTCGAGATAGGCGCCCGATCCCAGGCTGCCGCGAATCCAGGTGTTGCGGAACTTCATCGAGCGGCGCAACGACAACGGTCGGGGAATCTGGCCGGCCTGACCGGCCAAGCTACCTCCACAGGGAGTGCAACCCGTCGAGCCGGGGTCAACGACCAGGTAGTCCCAGGCATCGTGGACATAGGTCAAGTTGAGTAGATTGATCGTCGACTTTTTCTTCTCGCACGCTTTCGTTGTGTCCTTGCCGTTTTTGCAGTCGCAGGGTGGGCAACTGGGGGTGCCGTTCAGGCATACTTTTGTCACGCCTACAACCCCCTCTAGGGCCATGATAGGATTGACCGCAGCAAGCAACACCCCAAGCATCGCCCAACGGTGGAAAGCCGCGACGGCAGAAAGGCGGGAGATGTTCATGGGGTGTGTGCCCTGGAGATCGTGATCGTGACACGCTGGACGCCGGTGCAGACCGGCGAGGCGATGGAGATGTGGGCGTCGTCAGTCGCGCCCGCTTCGGGGATGTAGGTGGCGCTGGCCCAGCCAGCGGCGTCGGCCTGAACGCTGATCGCGCCCAGGCCGTTATCAGCCTTGGCCAGGTCGCCGCAGTAGAACGACACCGGGACACCTGGGCGAGCCAGCACGCGCATGGTCACCGCCTGCCCGGACGTGGCGGGGCGTAGCCCAGGACCATTCAGTTCCAGGGGCGGGGCGTCAGGGGCCGGACCAGCATCGCGCAGCGCTCGGGCCGGGACAGCCTCGGACAGGTACACCCCAGGATCGGCGGCATAGGCCGCGGGGTCAAAGGGGGGAATACTGGCCAGCGGGGTCAGGAAGCGATCTGGGCCACCAGCCTTGGCAGCTGCCACAACCTGGGCGCGGGAACGCTGGGCGCGCTCCGCACGATCCGTAGCCGCGTCCGGCAGGATGGCCACCGGGAGAGGCGTCCGGGCGGCACGACGTACGGGTGCCGGCGCGGGCTGGGGAGATGCACGAGCGCCTTCCGGAGCCGTCACCGGACCCGGAACGACCTGGGCCGGTACCACTGCGGGTTGGGGGGAGGATGCCGCGGCCTCTGGTGTCTGCGATCCCTGCCGAGGGCCGGCGCACCCCAGCAGGGCCAGGCTCAGGACGGCACATCCAGCAGCGTGGCGGATTACGGACCGCGAGAAGGACACGGGCGGATGAAGCACGGTGGGCATAGCCGATGGCGCGGAAGGGTATGCGGGCCTGCCGATGGCGCATCGGCATTTCCCCGGGTCAAGACCCAGGGCTGGGCGACATGACAGGGCGCCGGGAAACGGTGACAGCAGGCTCGACAGCGGCACATGATGGGCGGGGCTGCAGGCGGGTGCGTATGGCACGGAAACATCGAGAGTTGAGCACGATGCCGGCTCCGGGCCACGGGTCTCGCAGGAAAGAGGTCGGCGCATCATGGGAAGCAGAGACGGTACGCAGTCGGCCTTGGCGCCCAGGTTGCATTTGCGTCACGAAGGAAGGTTTTTGCGCAAAGCAACGGCCCTGCATGACTGCCCTTGACGCGAGGCCGGCGATGGCATGTCCTGCCTCTGTGCCGCTCGTCCTCCTCGCCCTCATGGTCTGCGTACTCCGGGCCGCCGATGCGCCCTGCCTGAGTCCCGCATTGCAGCGCCTTGACCTTGCGCCTACGGCCAGCGCCATCGTGGTGTTTGACCTCCAGGGTGGTCCGGGCGGCATCGCCACCCACGCCACCACGGATTGCTCCTGCGTTACCCTGCTGACCCCATTGCCGCTGCGTCTGGATTTCATCGGACGAGGAACCTTGGCATTTCGCGTCACTGGCCTACGCCCCGGCGTCGAGGACATCCTGGTCGCGACCAGTGCTGGCATCGCTCGCGCCCAGATCCAGATCGTCGGGCCGGGGGCTGGACGGGGGCGGGATCAACTGACTACGGCATTGGAGACAGCGAAAACCAAGAGCTTGGTGGTCTGGGGCGTCGTTCATGACCTCTCCGGCGCGATTCGGCAATGCGGGTGCAGTGCTGGAGCCCTCGGCGGCATCGACCGGTTGGCCGCACTGCCAGGCCTGTCACTTAACCTTGCCCCCAGCGTGGCCACGCGCTGGATCCTGAGCGGCGACTGCGATGGTAAGCATCCCGGCGTCGGCACAGCGCTGTCCGCGTATGGCTGGTCAACCGGCGTGCCCGAAGTCCACGTCAGTGCCGACCCCCTGCCGCTGCTCGGCCAGCCAGGAATCACCGCGATCATCCCGACCGTGCCCGTGCCCGTGCAGCATCGCCGCATCGTGCGTCCGATACTGACCGGCGGCCTGGTCGTCGAACTGCTGCTGGTCGATGCCCAGGGCCAGATCCAGGAGCGGCGCACTGCCCCGGCCGATGACTCGCTGCCGGCCGAGCCCGCTATCCTTGCCCAGTTCCCCGACCGCCTGACCAGCACGCTCGACCACACCGCCCAGCCAGCCACTGCCTGCGCCGGTTGCCACTCCACGGCCTACGCCGCGTGGCAGCGCACGACACATGCCCGGGCCCTCGACAGCCTGAAGCCCGCCGACCGCACGGACGCCTGCGTTGTCTGCCACACCACCGCGATCGCGGAACGGGTGCTGGCCCCGGCTGTGAACTGCCAGAGCTGCCACACCGGGTCGGGGCCGCATGTCGCCAGTGGTGGCGCCGTCAGGACCATCGGCGCGGTGAACTGCCGCTCGTGCCACGACGCCAAGCACCACCCGGCGTTCCAGCGCGAGCCGGGGTGGAAGCTGATTGAGCATGGGCTGGAGACGGGCTCCAGATAGTTCGCAGCCCACGTTGGTTACCTTTTCGCCAACCACGACCGGAAGTTGGCCTTGGCGCCGGGGGACGACAGCCCGCCGGCCCGCCACTGGTTGAGAATGAATTCCCCTCCCTGCGCCTTGCCGGACCCCAGGTCGGTCTCGAACTCCTCGCGTAGGTTCCGGCGCTCTTCTTCCGGCAGCGCCTCGTAGCGCGCCCAAGCGGCGTCCCGCGCTTCCTGGTCGAGCCGCGCGCGGTCGCGCTCCTTCGCCTCCTTCGCCCTGCGCTCCGTCTCGGCCGCCTCGCGCTTCCGTTCCAATTCCGAGGCTTCCGCCGCGAGCGATCCCGTCTTGGGCCGCCAGTCGACCTCGATGGCCTTGCGGGCGAAGGCCGCGGCATTGATCACTGGGTTCCCGGACACGGCCGCCTCTCGGTCCCGCGCCTCCACCACCTCCAGCACCTCGCGGACGTAGGCGGAAGGGGAGGGAAAATCGTCCGTCCGGGAAAGGAGGCGTTGCCGACCGCCGCGAAAGGGCAACATCGGGCCGCGGAGGGGCGATATGAATTTGGCATCGACGGCATGACGAACGTGGCTGACGCCTATGCCATAGTCGCCATGACCGCGGCCCTCCTGCGGAAACTCGCGGCGCCATCTCCGCCGTTATGATCCCCGCGGCCGATCCTTCCCAGGGTTAGAATTCCCGGAACAGGTCAGCCGGGGTTTCCCCACGAATTCCGCTGTCCGGCGTCGTCCACACCAACGTGCGGTTCGCGGCCTGCAATCGCGCGATGAGATGTTCGATCGCGTCGGGGGAATCGGCCGTGAACAGGTAGAGCTTCCGGAGCGTCTTGGCGCGCGGGCGCTTTCCCTTGGGCAACCGCTTCAACCCGAGCAGGACCGTCTTGTGCGCTTCGTCGACGACATGGCCCAGGTCGTGGCGTACGTGCGGCCAGATCGCCCGCAGCGTCCCGATCTTATCGCGCAGTGGGACGCTCTCAGGGATGGCGGCGTTCAGCTCCGCCAGCATGCGTCGGAGGTCGAGCGGGCCGCCGCCGCCGTCCCTGGCGTCCAGCTGGAGCTCCCGGACGACGTCCTCGGCGTTTCCCCCGTCGAGGTGGACCTTGAAATCGCCGCCGCGGTGCGAGCCGTACATCTTCAGTTTCAGGATGCGCACCGTGTTCATGAGGAACAGGTACAGCATGTCCTTGGCGTCGGCGTCCTCCTCCGAGAAGAATACCATGAAGACGAAGCGACCGCGACCGTTCCTCACCTCGAAGACCAGGGTCGGATCGCGCCTGAGGTAGGCTTCCCGGTACGCTGCCGTCATGCCGGTGAAGTTGAATTCCATCTCGCGGCCCTCCTAGCGTTGGGTGGCGAACCTATGCGGCGACAACGATCGCGCCAGGCATCACGGCTTTGGCGTTCATGGCGCGGTCGGATTCGCTGGCTCTCCGCTTACGCTAGCCGCAACGATTGCCGTCATCACCTCCGCGACGCGCTCCAACCGGTCCGCCGACCGCACGGCCCGGTAGCTCACCCCCAACTGGCGCAGCAGTCCCTCGACGCGCCTCTGGATCTCCTCCTGGTAGGATTCGTCGGTGGAGCGGGGATCCCGTCACCGACCAGGGGGAACGCCTTCTGCACGAGGAAGACGTGCGTGTACGGGCCCATGGACAGGTGGCCCGCCGCCTGTGCCAGCAGCGCGTCGTAGTTGGGCAGGCCCTGCGCGTAGGCGAGGTTGTCCACGGCGCAGCGGTCCGCGAGGAACCCGCCCGCCCGGTGGGCGCCTTCCAGCGCCAGCGTCCGCCGCAGGATTTCCTCCTGGAACACGGCCTTGCGCGCCGGGGCCATGTCCTTCGGCGCCTGGCCCCATTCCCGGATGATCTCGGTGGCCTGCTCGGGGATGACGGCCAGGTGCGGCATCCGGGCGGCCAGGCCGGCCAGCAGCGTCGACTTCCCGGTGCCTTGGGCGCCGACGAGGGCGATCCGCAAGGGGAGGGGCGCCCGTTCCTGATCAATCACGGCGTCGAGTTCCCGCCCTCGGTGGTCACGACGTCGGACGCGGGCGCGGCGACGATGGTGATCCGCCCGGCGACGTATCCCGCGAGCAGCATCCGGACGGCGCTGGCGAGCGACAACCCGTCGGCCGCGGCCTTCGTGGCGGCGCTGCGCCGCATCTGAAGCGGGATCGAGAAGGACGTTCGCCAGACGGTAGGCATGGCTGTTTCTTATGGCGTAAGCGTATCGAAAAATGGCCATCCGCGCAAGCCGGACCCCGACGGCGCAGAGCCGCCGGTTCCTAGGGTGCGATCAGCTTGGCGGCGTCCCCGCCGGCGTCCTCGCGGTTGTCGTCGTAGTACCGCAGCACGTTGGCGGAGCGCAGCCGGCCGAACCGCTGGGCCTTGCGGTAGTCGCCGCGGGTAACGTCCAGGACGTCGGTGATGGCTGCGTGGCGCAGGCCGTGCGGACGCGCCCGCTGGCCTGTCTGGTCGCCGAGGCGCGACACGAGGTCCTCGACCGCCTCGTCGGTCAACGGCAGGGGAGGGACGCCGCGCGGCCGGCCCTTGTCGAGGCGGAAGAACAGTGGGCCGGGCTCCTGGCCGCGCAGCGCGATCCACGCCCGAATCGCGCGCAGGGTCGCCGGGGGGATGGTTGCCCATTCCCGTTCCTGGCGGTGCTTGCCCAAGACGTTGAGGCGTCCCTTGTCGAGGTCGACGTCATCCGGGTAGCGCAGTCCGACGGCTTCGCTCCGGCGCAGGGCGCGGCCGTACAGCAGCCACAGCAGGGCGAGGTTGCGGGACCGCAGGGGCTCGCGCTGCTGCTCGGCCTCATGCACGAGGCGCAGGAATCCGTCGCGCCCGGGGCCGCGGGTGTCCTTGAACGGGACCGGCTTCGGCGTCGGGAGTTCCAGGACCCAGGTGACCATGCCGATGATCCGGGCCGCCTTGGCGAGGCTCTTGAGGGCCGCGATGCGGCGGCAGCAGGTCGCCGGGGCCAGCCCGCGTTCCTGGAGGTGTTCCAGGTAGCCGAGCGCGGCCTGGTGGGCGCTACCGGAGTCCATGGCCAGGAACCGCGCCACGGCCTCCTCGGGGCCGAGCCCGAGCCAGGTGGCGAAATCGGCGAGATCGCCGGCGTAGGACCTGAGCGTGCTGCCGTTCTTGCTGGATCGCCAGGCGTCGATCACTGAGGACGCGTCGAGCCGACGCGGCGCGACCGGGAAGGGCGCTGGCGGGACGACGGGGTCTAAGTCGTTCAAATGTCGGTATTTAAGACGAATTCACGGTACGGATAATTGAACTTTAGACAACCATAGTGACGAGGGGAGGGGTTCTAGGCCATTCTGATTCTATATGATTGCATTATGATATACACAACGTATCAGTATGGCCATGAGCGCCTCGCCGTCCAACATGGTTGTCCGATCCTTTCCCGTCGACGCGCACGAATCGTTGAAGGAGCAGGCCCGACAGCGCGGGCTCAGTCTCCAACAGCACCTGACCGACATCCTCGTCGCCGCGTCGCGGAGCCGGTCCAGGCCGGCGGCGGTGACCGAGGCCGAAATGCGGGCGCACGTCGGTGGACTCGTCCGGGAGGTCGCCGTGCGCGTCGGCGCCGTCCCGGCGGCCGACGCCCCGATGTGCTCGACAGAGGAAGCCCGGGAGGCTGTCAGGGCCAGGAACGGTGGGGCGTACATGGCGATGCAGCAGCACCTCAACGCCTACCTCGCGTGGTGGAACCACCACCGCCTGGCCGCAGACACCGGCCAGGAGGCTGCCCCCGATCACGAGGATGAGCAACGCCGGCTCAACGAGCAGCGCGAACAGACCAAGGCCATGCTCCTTAGCGCGGTCAGGGCCGCCGAGTCCAAGCGCCACGCCGCGATATTCCGCGATTCGTCGCTCCGCGAGAAATTCGACGAGGAGCACGTCGAAACGATCCTCGCCATCACGGAGGCCATCTCCGGCAAGAACGGCGCCGTCCTCCAGGCTCACGGGAAGGACGGCTGGGGCATCACCGTCGGCGCCATGCACCGAGCGACAGAGAGCGGCTATGCAAACACGTTCGATTCGCCGTCGCCCTATGATGACACCTTCGTCCATAACCCGGAGACAGCGGCAAAAATATTCGTCGACGCGGTTGGCGCGGCTTCAGCGCGGCGGGCCCTACGCAAAAAGGGGCTGTAAATGCCCCCGCGCTGCTCGATGCGGCTAACCACGACCAAACGTGATGGTTAACGCGTCCTAGATCACCACCAAAACCACGGGAGAGAACGAACCATGAGTGCTTTCGGTAAAAGACTGCTTAAAAAAGCCATCGCAACCCCCGCCTTTTCAGGCCGGAAAATCTCGACGCTGCGCGACCGTGACTTTGTCCATCTCGCCTCTGCGGTGGAGACGGAGACGTTCGGCGCGCTCGCGGTGCTCGGTCAGCCGGTGATAACCACGCTTATCGCACCGGGTTTCATCCAACACCAGCTTATCGACGAGTCTTACATCATAATCGACGCCGATGTGCGGCCCAGTAGGCGCGACGGTTGGATGGTCTACGCGAGCAACGACCCGGTCTAACGTGGCTTCAAGCGGGCATGTCCGCCTACCGCTCCTTGCGGACGCCCTTGAATGGCTTGGGGTCGGCCTTCTGGTCCATAAAGCGCCCGTTGTCGGCGTCGCGCTTGGTCCATCGCTCGTTGACGGGGTTGAAGGTCTGCGACCGCTTGGAGACGGCGCCCTCGCGGTGGCCGTCTCCCTTAGTGCCGTTGCGTGCCATGGTTGCTTCTCCTGCCGTTGTTGTGACGTCTTCTCTTCAGGCTGCCCGGTCGACGCTGACCGACGCTTCCACCCGCCCGCCCGCCGGGAGCACGACCAGGTGCCAGCGGCCGGCGTGCGGCGGACGCAGGGCGACGGGCGACTCGGTGGCGTGCCCGCCGAAGTAACGGTAACCGCGCCCGGCCCGGAACGCGTGGAAGTTGGCGTCGTCGACCAGGAACACGTCGCTGCTGCATCCGCGCAGGACGACGCGCACCCCGTCGGCGGATCCGAGCCTCAGGTCGTAGTGGATGAAGTCGCCCATGTCGCCCCCTCTGCGGCCGTTCAGGCCGCGAACGCCTCTCGGACCTTGGCGACTGCGCCTTCCGGGCCGGAAACAGTGAATGACAGGCCCGAGATGGACGTGCCATGGATGTCGACCGAAACCGCGTCTGCGTCATCGCCGGCCGCCCGAGCGACCATCCCCCGCACCCGGCCGACAACCGCCCCGTACGCGGCCGCCTCAAGGATGTCCCGGAACGCCCGTTCCGTGAACGGCCTGCCGTTGACAGTTAGCTTCGCCATGTGGATCCCCTCAGGCGGCCATGCGCCGGTAGAAGTTGCCACCGAAGGCCGTTTCCGCGGCGTACGCCGGCGGCCGGAGTCCCCGGAACACGCGGCCGTCGGTCGCCTCCATGAGGAACCCGCCGGACGCGTCCACGCCTTCTACCCAGGCGTGGCCGACCCCGTTGAGCGCGCCGGTGATCATGACGGCCGGCACGCGTTCGTGCTGGAAGACCGAGAGGGCCAGCATCGCGAAGTCCTCGCAGTCCCCGGCCCCACGCCGGAGCGTATATCCCGGGGACTGCCAGATGTCGGCGCCGGGACGATCCGCCGCGTACGCCAAGGCCCCCGTCGCGAAGGCGCCTTTCAGCCAGGCCCCGACGCGCTCCGGGAAGGGCGTAAACCAGTCGGCGACGGTCGGTGCCCGGAACAGGACGTCGACTTCGTCGGGCCGCAGCAGGTCTTGGACGGCGGCGTAGCGGTCGCGGTGGTCGGCGCCGACCGACAGCGCGTTCCGGAACGCCGGCGGGGAGAAGAGGGACATGCGTTTCACCTGGCCCCCATGGTGCCGCGCAAGGATAACTTGTCAAGCCTACGGATTACGTATCAATGCATAGCGAGGACGCCGCCATGAACAAACCCGCCCTGTCCGTGAACCTGCTGGCGGAACGCCACCGCCTCGGTTGGTCGCAGGACGAGGCCGCCAAGCTGGCCAAGATCTCGCGCGTGGCCTACGCGAACCTCGAAGCGGGGAGGTCGGCCCCGCGCAGCGACACCCTGTACGCGCTCGCCGACGCGTTCGGCGTCGTCGTCGAGGAACTGCTCCAGGACCGCCCGACCTTGCGCAAGGTCAGGTTTCGGAGCGCCGGGACCCTCAAGTGCCGCGATCAGGTGATCGCCAGGACCGCGCGCTGGCTCGCCCGGTACAACGAACTGGAGGCCCTGCTCGACGCCCGTAAGGAATGGTGCATCCGCAATCGCCCCAACGCTGGCGGCCGCGCGGGCGCCGCAGCCGCCGCGGAACAGGTCCGCGCGGATCTCGGCCTCAAGCCGAGCGAACCGATCCTCAACGTCGGCGGGCTTCTGGAGGAGCGCGTCGGGGCCAAGTTGCTGCTGGTCTCCATCGCGTCCGACGACTTCTTCGGACTCTCCGTCGGAGCCGCCGACGGAGGCCCCGCCATCGTCGTGAATAACTGGGAACGCATCAGCGTCGAGCGCTGGATCTTTTCCGCGTTCCACGAACTGGGACACTTGGTGCTCCACCTGGACCGCGCCTATTCGGTCGACGAAACCGCGGAGGACCAGAGGCAGGAGGAGGAGGCCAACGCGTTCGCAGCGGCGTTCCTGATGCCTCAGGCCCAGTTCGACAAGGAATGGAGCAACGCCGCCGGCCTCCCCCTCGTTGAGCGGGTCCTGAGCATCAAGCGGATATTCAGGGTCAGCTACAAGACAGTCCTTATGCGGCTCAAGGAGCGCGCACCGGACATCTGGGGTCGGTTCAACGCGGATTACCTGCGCGTGGCCAAGCGGAGCCTGGGGAAGACGGACGAACCATGCGGCCTGGGCCGCGAAGCGTTCTGCTCGGTCCTCGCGGCCGACGAACCGCGGCACCTGGACGGCAACGACCTGTTGGATACGAGGCTCAAGACGCTGGTCCGCGGGGCGCTACGCGACGTGAAGATCTCCTTCGGATACGCGGCCGAGGCCTTGGAATTGGACGCCGACCGGATGCGCGAGTTGGCCAACATGTGGGTCGACGCCTAGATGACCGCGACCGGCCCCGTCTTCGTCGTCGACGCCAACGTGCTCATCGACTACGTCGAAGCCGATCCGTCCATGCTCGCGCTCATGGCCCGATGCGTCGGCCCCATCCACGTCCCGAGGCGCGTCTTGCGTGGGATCCTCCGTTGGGGCGAATCCGACTGCGAGGCACACGGCCTGTCCGTGGTCACCGAGGAGATGGATGAACTGACCGCCGCGGCGGCTCCGTTGGCTGGGCTGTCGTTCCCTGACCGACTCGTCATGGCCGTCGCCATAAGGCGCACGTGGTCGGTCGTCACCAACGACGGGCGCATGCGCACCGCGCTGGAGTCCAAGAACGTGCCGCGGCGGTGGGGACTGGACGTGATGTTGGACCTGGTTCGGGGAGGCCACCTGCCGCGGCTTCATGCGATCGGCGTCGCGGAACGCATTTGCGCGTCCAATAGGACGCTCCGCCCGTCCGTGCTCTCCGAATTCCGCAAGAAAGCCGCGCCGCGAGGGAAATGACGGATTCGTGCCCGTTCTGGCCGGACCTGCTTGGCGAGGTAGAATACGTCCTGCCGCTGCCGGCCACCGCGCGTCGACCCCGTCCCGGCGAGGCGAATTTCAGAGCCTTCCAGCGGCACCGAGACTCGGCCGATGACCTGCGACTCGACGAACTCGCCGAGGGCCGCGCTTACCTCGTCAGTTGCCGCACGCGTACATCGGGAGCGCGGCCGGGATGGTCCGATGCCCTATGCCCGCTCCATCGTTTTTACAAACCGTGATGGCGCATGCGTCCGCAGGTCGCCCCACGGCATCTTCCTGACCTTCGGGTAGCTGACGAAGAGCCAACGCCTGGACCGCGTGACGGCGACGAAGGCGCTGTTGGTTTCTTCCTCAATCTCCTTGGCGGTCTTGGCCCGGTAGTCCGGGAAAACCCCTTCGCACATGCCGACGATGAAAACGATGTCTCGCTCCAGTCCTTTCATGGTGTGGACCGTGCTAAGGATCAGGCCGGATTCGTCCTGATCGGCACCTAGCTGGCCCAGCGCCATGGCGTTGCGGAAGGCGGAGAGCGACTCCCCAAGCCCCTTCTTTTTGAACCTAACCCAGTTTGCCTTGAACTCCTTGAGCTCCAAAAGGGTCGTCTCGATCTCTTTGAGAACGGCGCTCTTCGCTTTCGCCGGATGTTCAAACAGCTTTTCGATGTCCGAGCACAGTTTCGGGACATTGGGTTGTTCGACGTCAATGGCCGCTATCCAGCGCAGGACCTTCTCCTGCGCTTCAGGGAAGATCACCTCCGAAGAGAGCGCCGCTTCGGCGAGACGGACGAGGACGGCCTCGTCGCCCCAACTTTCGGGAGGCTCCACGCCGAGATTCTCGCAGAGCTTCTTGCCGTCTGGCCAAGCGCGAGGATTGAGGCGAAGCCGGATGCTGAAATCCAGCGTCCTCATGATGACGGCAGACGGTTCGGAGGCCCGTTCCCCCTTCTTGAGGGAATACGGGATGGCCCTGGCCTTGAGTCCATCCTCAATCGCCTGGAACACGAAGCGGTTTCGGCCGATCACCACCATCTTCTTGAGTTCGATCGGGCCCTCGATTTCCGGGTCAGAAGCCTGCTTGACGAGGCTTTGCACGGTGTCGCAGACGAACGTGGCCTCGTCCTGCTCGTCTTTGCATGCGCGAATGGAGAAACGTCCGGCCAGCGCATATGCGAGACCGACCTGGGATTTCGGCCAAATGGCGTTGGCGGCCTTGATGACCGCCTTCGAGCACCGGTAATTTTCCTTCAGCTCGAACTGCTCCGGCGCGAAGTCTTTGACGAAGTTCTCACAGAGGAAGTCGCGCGAGGAGCCGTTGAAGCCGTAGATCATCTGGTTCGGATCGCCCACCATGAGCAGGCTGCGGACGTCCTGGCCGCAGAACGCCTTCACGAGTTCGTATTGGGCACGGTTCAGGTCTTGAGCCTCGTCGACGCAGACGTGTTTGAATTTCGCCCGGTACACCTTGGCGCACCACGGCTGCTCCAGGAGGATCCTGTGTGCGTAGACGAGTAGGTCGTCGTAATCCATCCCGCCACCCTGGATCAGGGCGTCCTTGTAGGCGGAATAGATCGACCAGAAGTTCTCGTCGTCGGCATGCCGCGCTCTCGCCTCGGTCTCGTTGAGGAGGTCTCGTTTTATGGCGGAAAACTTGTCCAAATACCCCTGGATCACGCGCTCCCTGTCCCTCCGTTCCTTATCGTTGTCCACGTTCAGGAAGGCGTCTACGTCGGTGCCGTTGCTCCGCAGGGACTGGAGGAAGATCGTCTTCCTATCCTGGTCCCTCTCATAGATGTGCAGCCCTCCCGTGAGGCCGATCGAGTTCCCGTACTGCTCCACGATCCGCTGTGCCAAGGAATGGATGGTGGTTATCCACACCCTTTCGTCGATCTCCGGGACGTCGTCGAGCCTCGCCCGCATTTCATCCGCGGCCTTGTTCGTGAAGGTCACGGCGACCACGCCGTCCCTCTTGGTGTTGCCGAGGATGTGCCGTACCCGTTCCGTCAAGACGCGCGTCTTCCCGGATCCGGCGGATGCCAAGACCTGGATCGGCTGGCCGATCTTGGCCGTCACGACGCGCTGCTGCGCGGGAGAGAGATTTTTCATTATCCCACCCATTTTATCAATTGGTCGAAAGCGGCCCGGAACTTCTCGGGGACGAGATCCTTGGCCTTCTTCGCTGGCGGGCTTTCGCGTATGACGTCCGCTAGGAACCCGGAGTAGGACGTCTTTCCGCCGCGCATTTTTGCCAGGAGGTCCTCTTTAGAGAGCGCCGCGAATTCCTTTTCTTTGGCCTGCTTGAATTTTCCGCTCGGGTTGTCTGCGTCGGCCATCGTCGCCATGACCATGGCGGTCTCAATCTCCGGCCTCAACCCGTGTGCGATCAGTTCCGCCTCGAAGTCGTTGCCGGACGCTAAGAAATCGTGGTGGAACAGGGTGAAGTCGAAGGTTTTTTCTGCTTTCAGCTTGGCGACTTGGTCGTCGACCCTCTTCTTGATGTCCTGGTCGTTGTCGCTCAGGACGTAGGTCGCGATGCCGAGGCTGGCCGTGACCCGGATGAACGGCGTGTAGTCGAAGCCGTTCACGCACGCGCATACGACGCCCCGCTCATGGACCGACGCTCCCGCGTACCGCTCGAACATGGCCGGGACGACCTGGTCTTCCGTCTGCCCCTCGAAAAGGAGGACGGCGGAAGCGAACAGGATGTCCCCCTTGGGGAGGAGCACGTTGCGCCGGATGGACTTGAGGTGTTCGGATGAGAGGGCGCGGTTGAACGACCTGGCCTCCATATCCACGCTTCGTTTCCCGATATGCCTGAGATCGTGAATCTTGGCGGCGGAAGCGACGTAGGGCGAGTGCGTGCTCACGATCGCTTGTCCGTCCTTGACGGACAACTGGGAATAGAGCGTCTTCTGGGCGCTCGGGTGCAAATGCGCTTCCGGTTCTTCCACGGCGAGGATGGAATGGAACGGCTTCGTTTCCTTCCGGTGTTTCTCCGCGAGGAGTTCGGAAAACGAGCGTACGGTGAGCAGCGAAGCCCAACTCCTCGTTCCCATGCCGTGGTATTCCATGGAGAACGAGTTGGTCGAGCCGTCGCCAAAATGGACGGAGAAAAACTTGGACAGGTCGCGCAGTTTCTTGGGCAGCGGTGTGATCTCCGCGCTTCCTGCACCGTGGAATGACTTGTTCAGGCGGTCGAGGTTGTCCTTGAGTCCCTTCAGCTCTTCGCTTTTTCCGACCGCGGCCTCGTTGACCTCCGCGATCATCTCTTCCAGCGCCGTGACGTCTGCCGTATTGTAGTCGACTGCCGAGAGTACTTTCCCGACGAAGGAGGATTTCTCGCGGAGTTCCGCGTGGATATCGCGCTGTGCGTCGGTAGCGAAGAAGGGGATCGACTCGAACCGGGTATTGAACCGGTGCTTGGCCTTTTCCGAAACCCAATGCTTCATGTCGGGCCAATTCTCAAGGATATAGCGCGCCGTCTCGAATCCGCCCTTGACCAGGCTCGGCTTCGAGACCGTCCTGATGGCGACGAATTGGAACCCGTTGGCTTCGGCCTTGATCTTATCTCCGAACTCCGCTGCCCATTCGTCGGCGAATTCCTTTGTTCTCTCGCCGGCCGCCTCAGTCGGGATGATCCTGAAATCGACGATGATCTCCTTAGCGCGCACCTCGCCCGCGCCGATGTGGAGGTCCTCTTCCCTGAGGGCATATCCGTAATCGCCCAGCGCGAGCTGCATGGCTTTCAGGAACGAGGTCTTCCCGGAGTTGTTCTGCCCGATCAGGACCGTCAACGGGCTCAGGTTCATCTCTAGGTTGTTGATCCCTCTGAACCCGGATATCCGGACGGTGTCGATAAGGATGCTCATTGTTCCTCGGTTACGCCGGAATTTCCGCTGCCAACGCGTCCCGAAGCCTGCGGGTGAGCCGGTTCGCGGTCAGCAGGTCATCGAGCAGTCGCAAGGCCTCGGCGCGATTGATGGCGCCGCGTCGGGCAGCCGCCAACACCAAGCCGCCGATGCCTACGAACTTGAGCCCGGCCGTTTTGGCTAATTTCCGGGCGTCCCCGTCTTCCAACAGCACGGGCCAACCGCGATCCATGGCCAACGCCAAGGCCTCCAATTCGCCGCGGTGCAGTGGTCGGGCGCCCGGCATCGAGGCGACGTGCGCGACGTCGATCCCGCGGACGACCTCCGCCAGATCGGCGATGCCGTGGTCGGCTAGATAGGATTCGGGGTTCGGCAGCTTCGCGCCAGCCTCCAGGAGGACGGCCTCCGGCACCAGGACTCGGTCGGCCATCAGGCGCAGGAACGGGAATCCGCCGACAACCTTCTCTAAGGAAATGAGCGGACCCGTGTCCGAGACGACGATGCCGCCCATTACCAGTCCTTAGCGGCTTCGATCTCCTCGTCCGGTTCGACCCGGTCCGCCGGCGAGAACCCGTGCGTAGCCAAGACCTCGTCGAACTCCCGGCGGCCCTTCCCCAGCAGGTCGCAGGCTTCCTTGTGGGAGACCTTGCCGTCGTGGAACAGCAGCGCGGCGACGCCTTCCTGGATGTCGTCCTGCGCGAACGCGACCCCGGCCGGGACGCGGAGCGTCACGGTGAGCGAGCGGTGCGGAGGGGTGGCGAGGACGGACATAGCGGCTTTGGTTTCACTGGGAGTATAGCCGACAATGCCGTCCCGGCAAACCCCGTCTGGGCTCGGACCCGGTGCCAGGATTCCTGTTCGAGGCGCTCGGCAGCGTGGATGTGGGATGTCGTCGATCAGGGACAGTGCATAGTGCTGCGCGAGCGCCCCGGAGCGTAGCCCTTTACGGACGGCACCGGCCAGTCCGCAGAAGATCGGGATTCTGCCCGCGGCGGCACGGAATCCCTGATCTAGGGATCGTGGGTCAAAATGACGCATACGGCGTTCGACCAGCCATGCCTCCCGCAGGTGGAATGTCGTCAAAACGACTGTGGTCGCACTGTTATCGGACCGTAATTCATTTTCGGGCAGCTATTTGTGGCTTTCGCATTCTGATGCAGGTCGTCGGCACGCCGCACGCTGGCGGGTCACGCGCGCTCTTTTTGACAACCTGTTGGCAGAACGCCCGCCGACTCTCTTTAGGGAGCGGCGTTCTCAAGTGCGCGGAAATTCTTGATGTCCGTTAGGAATTGCAAGAGGCCTTCCGTGTTGCCATCGCCATGGCCGTACACCCTCTTTAAGATCTACCGGAGCCCAGAATGCTCTCCTTGCACAGCCCAAGCAGCCAGTCTTCTCGCCCCAATATGAGACCCCGCGCGCCCGGGCTCATGACCGAGGGCACGCGGGACTCCGTCACGTATCTCAAGGCGGGTGTAAACGATCAGGTGAACCTCCTGCTCATGGACGTCTGCGAGTCCATCCAGCTTCCTGAGCTGGCCCGAGAGACAGCGGTCAAAGCCTACGAATCGATCGCCAATTTTCTCATGGATCGGGTCCAGCCCACCCTCGGCAGGCCAGCCGAAGCGTACCCACAGGGCTCGATCCGCCAGCAGACGACGGTGAAACCCCTGCGGCGGGACGTGTTTGACCTGGATCTTGTCCTCGAACTTCCGTGGGAGCCGAACGACCCAGTTGCGTTTCTCCGCGACACCCACGCGATTGTTGCACGGTGGCAAGCCAAAGACGGGGCGGAATTCGGGGCCAAGCCTCCCGAGATGCGCCAGCGCTGCATCGAAATTTGCTTCGATGGACAGATATTCAGTATGGATGTGGTCCCGGCGTGCTACGCCGGCGCCCTGTCAGCTCCAACGCGGATCAAGATCGTGGACGCGGGCCGGAACGGATGGAAGCCCAGCGACCCCAAGGCGCTGGCCGAGTGGTTCGAGGAACGCACGAAAGTCCGGGAAATGATTCTCAAGGAAGCTGCGGCTTTTGCCCGCAGCGGTAGCGTGGAACCAGTCGAGAAAGAGGACGCCGCCATCGACAAGCCGGCCTTGCGGTTAGCCGTCCAGCTCGCCAAGCGTGCCCGCGACATTTACCATCAGCGCGAGGGCGAGTCGGCGGACCAGGCGGTTCCCAGCATCCTCCTCACGGTGCTCGTGGCGAGGACCTATCGGGGGACCCAGAACTTGGCGGCCGCACTCCTCGACGCAGCAAGGGACCTGAGCGCGTTCGCAGCGAGCGAGCTTCCTGATCAGTTGGAGAATCCCGCCAATCGTGGCGAATCCATCACCGATAAGTGGGAGCGGGATCCTGAATCCTGGGAGGCATTCCGCCGCTGGGCCAAGGACTTCCAAACTCGGGTTGCCGCACTCCTAACCGCGTCCGACGTACCAGCCCTTCACCGGGCGCTTACCGGGCTGTTCGGGGAAAAGGCCTCCGTCGATGCGGCCAAGCTTGCTGCCAAGCGGGTCGGGAGCGCGCTCCAGGATCGCCGTCAGTCGATCTCGCCCACCGGCGTGGTGTGGGACCCGCGGCGGGCACTGGCAGGCGGCGTGGTGGCCTCACCGACGACGTATTTCGGGGCGTGACCGTGGATTGGCGCAACCCCTCTCTCGATGGGCCACTCCCCCTTGGAGCCCAAATTCACTACATGAAAACGGACTTTCCTAGTTTCCTGCCGACCTGGAAGGGCCAGCGGGTGACGTGGCGAGGGTGCCTGAACCCCACCCCGCTCAGCCCCTCGTATCCCGTTCGCGTTCAATACGATTTGGGCATGAGCCCACGCGTGTATCCAGCCTGCGTACTTGCCGGAAGGGACGGTGCCAGTCCTCCGCACGTCTATCCCAAAGGCCATCTGTGCCTCCACCAGCCCAAGTATCGGGATTGGTCCGCGTCCATGCCCGTCTCCAAGACGGTGGTCCCGTGGGCGGCGTTGTGGTTCTACTTCTACGAGTCCTGGCTCATTACCGGAGAGTGGGCAGCGAAGGAGGAACACCCGTCTCCCGGGATGGCTAAGGAAGAGTTCCTCGCCCGGCCCATCGAGAAACCAACTTCCCGTGCATGACGCCCGACGCCCATTCAGGATCCTTTCCATCGACGGCGGCGGCATGAAGGGGGCTTTCGCTGCGGGCTTCCTCGCCAAGGCCGAGGCGTTGGCCGGCCGGCCGATCGCTGACTGTTTCGATCTCGTGGTCGGGACGTCGACGGGCGGAATCATCGCCTTGGGCGTATCGATGGGTATTCCCGCCGGCGACATCGAGAGCTTTTATAGCGCCGACGGACCCACGATCTTCCCGCGTCCGCTGAGCCTCTGGGATCCGCGTTCGTGGCCCATTGGCTGTCCTGTGCATTCCGGTAGGCCGTTGAATGACGCCCTGAAAAGGGTGTTCGGCAACCGTCTTCTCGGCCACGCGAAGATCATGACGCTGGTCCCCGCCCTTCGCGCCGGGTGCGGATCTCTCCACGTCTTCAAAACGCCGCACGACCCAAAATTTTTCAACGACCAGCATATGGAGGTCGTCGCCGTCGCTCGTGCCACGTCGGCCGCGCCGCTTTACCTCCCGCCCTACAAGGCCCCGGATGGGACTGTTTACCTAGACGGCGGGCTGGTCGCGAACAACCCTGCTGCCTTGGGCGTCGCCGAGGCAATCGGGGTACTCGGGGTGCCCCGCGAATCCATCAAGGTCTTGAGCATCGCCAGTCCGGCAGAACCATTCGAGCTCCCGAAACGGTGCCGGCACGAAGCGATGGGAGGCTTCGGGCCGCGCGGGTGGAACCTCAAGTCCGTCTCCAGCGTCTACGCCGCCGGGCAGGACGCTTTGTTGGCCGGGCTGTCGACCTTCCTTTTCCACAAAGAGTCAGTCTATCGGATCGAAAAGGTGGCTCCTAACGGCGCGTTCCAGATGGATAACCCTGCTCATGCGTCTGAACTCGCCGCACAAGGGTCAAGACAATGCGTCTTCCATTGGGAGAAGATTCGCCCGGGCTTTTTTGCGGAGAGGGTCGAGGGCAGGGCCTGGCCTCTGGCGGCTGGTGCGGCTTGATGTCCCCTGCCCTTGGCGAATGGTCCCTCTGCGAATGGGTGAAGTCGGACTCCTTCCGTGACGACGTACCGCAACGTATCGGTCGGGGCGGGGTAGCGGGATAGCGATCATGGCGGCTGGGCGCGCCTGTCGATTAGCCAGCGTTCCAGTCCTCGGTCATGAGGCCCGCCAGCGGTCCGGCGCTCGCCAATTCGCGATGCAGCTTGTCCGAGCTCACGAGTGTCGCTCCGCCGAGCGCTGCCTGGACGGCGATCATCACGTCGGAGTTGATCTTTCTGGCCGCGTCCTTCTTGAGGTTACGGCTTCGGACGAGCCAGGCCTTGGCTTCGCCAAATTTCCGGGCTCCGGCCGGGTCCAGCGGCAGGACGGTGCAGTCCGCGAGCACCGCCTCGATCTGCGCCCGGATCGCCGCCTTAGCGCTTTGCTGAGCGTGGGCGTAGCCGTATTCCAGCTCGAACGGTGTGATGACGGAGACGGCCAGGGAATCCCCGTCCCCGAGCTTGGCGAGGTGGCGGAGCATGTTTTCCGGCACGGGCCGGGCCACGGCGTAGAGGTCGGACGCCGTGTCGCTGTCGAGGAGGTAGGTGGTCGGCATCGCGGACGGTTAACTACCCAGCACGCCTTCCCGGACCGACTTCATGTCGTCCCGGAACGAGTCCCAGTCCGCGTCGGGGAGCGGCGTCTGCCGCATGGGGTGTTCCCGGAGCTGTTGCGCCCGGACTGCCCACTTGGAGCCGCCAGCGGTTTGCGAAGAACTGACGGCCTCCCCGACCGCGATAGAAACGCCGAGCCGATGGACAATGGCCTCGGCGAGCTCCTGCCTATCGTGGGGCCCGAGGCTCTTGGCCCGGTCTGCGACCAGATCGACGAGATCAACGGTGATGGCGTTCATAGGAGTTCCGGATACGGATTGAGTATACTCGTAAAAAACCGGCGGGCAATGCGTTCGGCCATGGCCCTTCACCGCTATCCTCTGCCCTCGGTGGTTTCCGGCTAGGGGCGGGTAGCGTCGGGCATGCTTTCCAGTCCAGCAGCGCACGGCTTAGCTCATGACACGGTCCGGCCAGATAGCGCGGGTTGACATGCGGTACCTGCGCCTGGTCGAACTGATCCTCGATGCGCCGTCCCGCGGGGCGCTCATGGCTTGGCCGTGGCGTTCCCCATGGCCGACGAGGACCACCTGCGGGTGCGGCACCATGCCACGTTGTGGTATTGGGATCTCTGTCCGAGCGAGGGTCTCGCCGCGGCGTGGCCAACTGGGTCCGTCCACGCCGTCGAACCCGTGGGGATTGCGCGTGGCTCACAGGTAGAGGCGCTCGTCGTCCGGGTGGCGGGCAGGACGCACCAATACGGTCGAGTAGACCGCCAACTGCACATCACCTTGGCGTTCGACGCCGCCAACAACGGCAAGCCGGCCGATGCCGTCGACCTCCTGCGATTGGAGCCGGCGCTCGTCCCCTGCCCTGCCGTGGCCCTCAGCGGCACGGTCACCGCACGTTGGGCGGAGACTGCCGACTAGCCGGTTTATGCTGGTGGTGCGCCCGCTGGCTGTTGGCGGATGGACCGCTTGCTATGCGGCATTCCCGGGCCGATTCCGGGCCAGCCAGATTCGGAACGACAGCCGAGGTCCGGCCTCGTCGAGGCCGGACGCCTGCCACTGCCGCAGGACGAAGGGTCCGCCCACCGCCTTCCCCGCTTCCAGGTCGCGAGTGAACGCCTCGCGGGCGGCTGCTTTTCCCTCTGCGTCGAGCGCCTCGTAGCGCGCCCAGGCCGCCTCCTTGGCCCGGGCCTCGGCCGCGGCGGCTTCCCGGTCGGCCTGCTCCCGCTCCATCCGGGCCCGTCGCGCCAGCATCCGCACCTCCGCTTCGGCGGCCGGAGCCCCGCCGGTCGGACGCTGCCGCCACTCCTGTTCCAGTATCTTGCGCGCGTACGCCTTCGGCTGGCGCACCGGTTCGGGCGCCTGGCGCATCCGCTGTTCAACGAGGGGTATCTTCTCCAAGACGAAACTCTCCGAATATTCATCGACCATCGCGCCGGCTTCGGCGTCTGAAAAACCGAACTTCCCGACCAGGGCCGTCCTGGCGAGGCCGAACTCCCCCGCGGCGGCCGTTTTCGCCGCCAACTCGGCGGCGGCCGTGCGCGCGTTGGTGGCGATGGTGAAATGGAGCGCCACGATCTTCTTGCCGCGCTTCTCGGCCCGGTATTCGCAGAACAGGTCGGTGTGGTCGTTGACCTCCGCCACCGCCGGGTCCAGGACGCGCTGTTTGAAGTTCGAGTACCGGGCGTATGTCTCGTCGGCCCCCATCATGCGCCGCAGTTTATCCGGATCGAAGGTACGCTTGCGGAGTCGCTGGGTCTGCTTGAGCAGCTCGTACAGGCGGAAGGAATACGTCGACCGCAGCCGGGACACGTTCGCCAGCGAGTAGGCCGTGTAGACCGACTTGAGCTGGAGCAGGTGCTCCTTGAGGTTCGGGTGGATCGACACCCGGACGGTCCGGTTATTCCGGTCCAGTTCATCGGCCGCCAACCAGTTGAAGCGCTGGACGACCCCGGTTGCGGGATCGTCCACCACGACCTCCTTCGAGCGGAGCGAACGCGCCACGTCCGCGAACTGGCTTACGACGTCGCGGTGGGAATCGGGAAAGACGCCGGCCAGGGCCGGGAGGTCGACCGAGTACCAGTCGAAGTGCTCGTCGATTTCCCCGATTTGGCACATCAGGTAGACCAGGAAACGTTTCTCGGCGAGGCTGAGCTGGTATTGGGCCTCGATGAGCCTATTCGACTGGCGGATCATCAGATCCTTTCCAGCTTTCGCCGTTTTCGATGTCGTTGCCATATGAACGTGGTGGGAAATGAGCACGTGCGACGCCGTAAATCATACGCGATTCGGGCGGAGGGGGAACTTGGCCATCATACGCATATCACGGCAACACGCAACAAACTCGGTTATATGTTGCCGCAGATACAATCATGTCATCAACCCCGGTCCCTGAATTTCCCTAAAGAAACAGGCCATGGAGTATGTGATGATTCAGCCCACGCCATCACACTGCCGACCAGGCCCGCACGGCGTTGCCGATACGTCCCGCAATCTGTTGCCTAAAAACGGCGCCTCCGCATCGGGAAGCGCCGTCCGCGGACCGCTCGCGTGGGCCCGCAATCTGTTGCCGATGAGCCCCGACGCAGCGCCGTGGAGATGCGTCCCGCAATCTGTTGCCGATAGTGCGAAGGCCGAGCCCGCACGGCGTTGCCTGAGTGTCCCGCAATCCGTTGCCGATTCCCCCGCGCAACCGCATCAAGAAGCACATCCCCTGAGTCACACCCCGGCATCCGCAATCTGTTGTCGATGGCGCGTGGATGCGCTTACGCCTCTCTGTATCCGCCACGCGGGTCCACAGCGGCTCGTGGCGGCACCGCATGGTATGCCCAGGCATAGCGAACGATGCAGGGAGAAGGACCATCGCAGATCGCAAGACGTTGCCCACATCGCCGCAATGCGTTGCCTGAACGGCCGCAAACCGTTGCCCTCAGGGCCCGTGGACCAGCTCCAGGAGCTGGTTGCTGGAGACGGAAAGTAATACAGAAAGCTAAAGAAAAGCCGCTTTCTTTGATAAGGGGAACTCAAGGGGCAACGCAAAAGGCGGCCCATGGGCCGCCTGCGCGCATGATCGTCGCGTCCTATCCCCTGCCCTACCCCAGGTTGAGGAACCGCCGCACGGCGGCCTCGACCAGATCCCCTTGGGTCCGGTAGACGCCTTCTAACGAACCGATCATGGATTGACGGATCCCCCGTCGCAGTTCCGGCGTGACCCAGAAGGTCAATGCCACCCGATTCGCGCGGCCGGAGGATACTGGGTCTCGCGCCAGGGGCGCGGCGGACGCGGCGTGGCGTTCGGGTTCGCGTGCCGGCATCGGCGCGGTCGGCGGCATGGGTTGGGGCGCCGGACTGGCGTACGGCGTCTCGACGACCGGGCGGTGCTCTGGGAGCATCGGCGCTGCGTCCAGCAGCGAGACGCCCTCGTCGACGGCGAAGTCGGAGAGATCGTATTCGGACTTCTTGATCTTGGCTTTGGTGGTCATGGGTGGATGGATTAGGACTTGGCGATAACGGCGATGGTCTTGATGATGGCCTGGATCTGCTGGTTCAACTCGCCGTACATATAGGCGTTGAGCCCGCTTTCGGCCACCAACTGGGATATGGGCTTGGGGCTCTTGTAGAGCCGGGAGAGTACGACCGACGTCTTCAGCGGCAGGATGGGATACTCCCCCACCGCGCCATGGATGATGTTCCGCACCACCTCCAAATCCCCGGACTTGGCCCGATTCACGACTACGAGGATCTTGCGGTTGTGACGGGCGATTTCCTGGATGGTCTTGATGGTGACCTGGAGGTCGGCGAAGGCGTTGAGGGTCGGCACCACCACGACGTTCGCCATTTGGATGGCGGTCAACATACGGCGATCGGCGTAGCCGCCAAAATCGAGAATGACCGTCCGTTTCCGGTCGAGTTCCTTCAGCTTTTCATCGGTGTCCTCGGGCTTCATCTTGATGCACCTCCCCGCCGGCAGCGCCTTATCGACGGGGGAATAGAGGTCGTTGGTGATGATCCCGGCCCCGGTCTCCAGGGATACGAGCAGGCTGAGCGTGGACTTCCCTTGGCCGCCTTTGAGATTGTCGATGGTGATAATCATAATGTCGGGTTCGAAGTGTAATAAATACAGCAATACAAATTACAAAATTACTTTATTACATACTTACTTGATGAATTACTTGCTGGTGCGATATGTATGGTCGGATCCAGGACCTTGCGTTTGACTATGTGAGCAGCTCGGTGCCGTGGATGCGTCTATTTACTGTCACTTTACGCATGTCGCTGGAATTGGCAAACTTTCCTGCAAGTAATATTACTTACCTGACGCCATCATGCACATAAATCATAATTAACATTGGGCAATCTGGTAGGTTGGTAATATTTTATTATTACTTGTTGGTATGTTTACGTCATGGTGACGCGCTGGCGGTGCGGACGGAGGTCCGATATCACTGGGCCGTCTTTCTCCCGGAGACCCATCCTGATGTCGTCGCAGGATCGCGATTGAAGCGCATGCGTGAGTTGGCGGCGCTCCAACCTGGCCGGCTGGACGATTCGGGGGTAGCCCGGGCGCGTGAGCCCATAGGCTTCGGGCATGGCGAAGGCCGCCACTTCGGTCCTGTCCAACCTGGTCGCGGCCGTCCAAGCGTCCGGCTTAAGTTCGCGGATTTTGGCCGAGCGCACGGGCATATGTCATACCCAGGTGGCCAAGATCCTGCGTGGCGATGCTGTGCCTTCGCTCGACAACGCCGAAAAGTTGGCCAAGGCCGTCGGGGGCCACCTGCGCTTCGTGGCCGCCAGCGGAGCTTAAAGCCCCACTCCGGCCTTGCGGGATTGTAGCCTATAAGCTACGGTCGCGTACCATGGGCACAGGGTCAAAGGCCGTCAGTCCGGCGGCGCATCGTCAGGGCGGAGGAAGGCGCATGATGACCGTCTTGTCGCCATGTCCGAACGGTGGATCGCCCGTCTTTCCTGCATGGTCCACGGTCCCGGTCGGTCCCGACCTCAGCCGGATCCCGCCGCACGGCGGCCCGGACGGCGTCCCCCGGGGATTTAGCGGAGCTACCAGACGGACGCACCCGCTCCTACATTGGGGAAATGGCGAGGATCAATCGCCCAGCGGGGACAGCCCAAACGGGCGGTGGTTCGGACGCCCTAGACGTGCCCGAGGGGTTTCCTTCGGCTACGGCCAGGATCCGCCATGGCGACTTCCGCCGAGCCCGACGCGACCAGGCCGGCGACGGGTGGCGCCGGCATCCGCCGCCGCCGCCGGAACAGGCTCGGTGGCAACTGGAACCGCATGCCCCGGGCGCCTTGGCCACGGCCGCGGAACGGCTATACCGACTGGGCATGGGCGGCGCGGAGGCGCCGCCCATATCTCGGACGGAGGAGCCCGCGAAGGGCGCTTTCTCCGTACCCGACCTCATCGGGGACGACCCGGGCACCTTCGGCCAGGACCGTCCCGCAGCACTTCCAACAGGTGACGACCATGAGCAAGAGTCCCACTTCGGACGTCGCGCGTAGCCATCAAGGCCGGCCCGCACCGCCGGTCCCGGACCGGCGGCTATGGGTCGTATACGCCCGCGTCTCCACCGAGGAGCAGGTGCAGGGACAGTCCCTCCAGAACCAGGAGCACCAGTGCCGGGAGTGGCTGCGGCAGCACTGGCAAGGGGAGCCGTTGGTCATCCGCGACCCGGGGGCGTCCGCGAAGGACCTGGACCGGCCCGGCATGAGGCTCCTGATGGACCTCGTGGCCGGCGGCTCGGTGGCGGGCGTGGTGGCGACCAAAGTGGACCGCCTGTCCCGGTCGATCCACGAGTTGCTCCGGCTGACCAAGTTCCTGGACGCCCACGGGGTGGCCCTCAAGACTTCCGCCGAGTTCATCGACACGACCACCACCCAGGGCCGCCTGATGTACCAGGTCCTGGGCGTCCTGGCGGAGTATGAGCGGGGCATCATCTCGGACCGCCAAAAATCCAGCCACCGGTACCGAAAGAGCCTGGGCCTGTTCACGGGCGGAGCGATCCCCTACGGCTTCCGCACCGCGGGACCCACGGGATCCCGGCGCCTCGAAGTGGACCCGGACGCCATCCCGCGGATCGCTGCCATCTGGCCTATGATCGAGGCGGGCGCCTCGCTGCGAACCGTCGCCACCCATCTCCAGTCGCAGTCGGTCGAATGCCGCCGCGCCTCCCGATGGACCATCTCGTCCGTCCACCGCATGGTGAATTCCGAACAGTTGCGCGGGGCCATCGTGGACGAGGCCCTGTTCGACCGCGTGCGCGACCTGTTGGCCAAGCGGCCGGCGCCCAGGCGCAAGGCCGGCCGGCGCCGCCGGCCCGAAGAGCGGCCCGCCCCCAGCGGCAAGACCGATCGCGCCTGGCCGCTCCAGGGGATCGCCCACTGCGCCCACTGCGGGTCGGCGCTGGTTGGCACCCAGGGCAACGGCAAGGGAGGGCGGTATTTCTACCTCAAATGTTCGGCCCGCATGCGCCAAGCGACCGGGCCGGGCGCATGCGCGGCGGTCCAATTGCCGGCAGAGGCCTGGGAGCGGGCCGTCGTCGACGCGGTCCGCTACGTCGCGGACCGCGAGCCGATGTTGGCCGCCGCCATCGCCCGGGAAACCGGGGCATGGCACGAGCGAGTTGCCCCTTTGGAGGCCCGGCGCAAGGAGGCGGAGGCAGGCCGGGAGGACGCGCTGCTCCGACGGGGGCGACTTCTGGATCTCGTAGCCGAGGGCGGGTTGGCGGCGAAGGCCGCCACGGAGGCGGTGGGGAAGGCCCAGATGGCCATCGACGCAGCGTCGGCCGAGCTGGGCCGTATCGACATGGAACTTGCACGCTACCGGGGGTTCGCGCCCGGTTCTGACCACGTGGTAGCCGCGATCCGCCGCGGATTGGACCGTTTGGGAACGGCCAGCCCGGGGGAGTGCAGGGACGTCCTCCACGACCTGGTCAAGCGCGTCGACCTGGGTGCGGGCCCGGACGGTCCGCTGCCCATCCGGATGACCTTGCGGTGCCTGTCTCCCGACGGCGGCGGGTCGGACGGCGGAATCCCAGCCCCCGGAGAGGCCGCAGCTTCTCCGCCAGCGGGCCCGAAGTCCGCCCAGCCGGAGCGGGCGGACTCGGTGATGGCGATCCCGTCACAAGGGCCGTGCGGGGGATCGCCAGAAAGGTCCGAACCCCTGGATTGCTCCAGGGGTTCGGATGTACGTCTATCATGGCGGACAGGGAGGGATTCGAACCCCCGAACGAGTTTCCCCGTTACGCGCTTTCCAAGCGCGCGCATTAGACCACTCTGCCACCTGTCCAGATGGAGCGCGGCAGCATTGTGGTCCGCTCCGTCTGGTCAACCCAGGGCCTTGCCGTCGCGCCGGGGGGCGGTTGAGTCCCGGCCATGCCGCTGCGCACCGTCTTCATGGGTACCCCTGAAATCGCCGTCCCGGCCCTGCGCCGGCTGGCCGAGCGCACGACGGTCAGCCTGGTCATCACCCAGCCCGACCGGCCCTCGGGCCGCGGCCTGGCCCCCTCTCCGCCGCCGGTCAAGCAGGCAGCCCTCGAACTCGGTCTGCCGGTGTGGCAGCCCGAAAGCATGCGCGGGGCCGAGGCCGATCCGCGCCTAGCCGGTCACGACCTCTTCGTGGTCATGGCTTATGGTGAGATCCTGCGTCAACCCGTGCTCTCCCTGCCCCGCGCCTGCATCAACCTGCACGCCTCGGCCCTACCGCGTTGGCGCGGCGCCTCGCCCTTGCAGGCCTGCCTGCGAGCCGGCGATGCCGAGACGGCGGTCTGCGTCATGGAGATGGTGCCGGCCCTGGATGCCGGGCCGGTGTACGTCAGCGAACGCATTGCTCTGGATCCGCGCGCCACGCTGACGCAGTTGCACGATCAGGTCGCCAGCGTCGCTGCGGACGCGCTGGATCGCTTCCTCGGGCTGTGGCCCGGCGTGCCGGCCGTGCCGCAGGACCCGGCCCTGGTGACGCTGTGCCGCAAGCTGACCACCGCCGACGGCCGCCTCGACTGGACGCGCAGCGCCGAGGAACTGGAACGCTGGGTGCGCGCCTACACCCCCGCCCCCGGCTGCTGGAGTCCGCTCGGCGACGACCGCCTGCGTATCCTGCACATCGAAACGCTGCCGGCCTGCGGTCTGCAGCCCGGAGCGGTACGCATCGAGAACCAGCGCATCCTGGTCGGCTGCGCCGCTGGGACGGTGGAATTGTTGCGACTGCAGGCCCCGGGCCGCAAGGCGATGGCGGCCGCCGACTTCCTGCGCGGCAACCGTCTGCCGGAAAGCCTCGCCTAACGCGAACACCCCGCGCCATGGGCGCGGGGTGTTCCTTCATCCGCCGGACGTGATCCGGTCAGGCGATCGCGCGCTCGCCGTGGCGCATGTTGTGGTGCGCGTCGCGGTCGTGGATCTTGCGCAGCTGGGCGGCGCACTTGTCGTGCGCGACGTCGATGGCGGCGTACACCGTCTCTTCGCTATCGTGGGCAATGACATCCTTGCCGTGCGGCAGGTGCATATCGACATCCACCCGGTAGCCCTTCTTGTCGGCGTTATGGATCGTGACGTGGATCTTGCCGAGCTTTGGATTGAACTTGGTTAGACCCCCAAGTTTTTCAGTCACGTAACTGCGGATCCTTTCCGAGATCTCGAAGTGCACACCGGTGATCTGGATGTCAGCCATGACGGATGTCTCCCGTCCGGGACCGGCTCGCCCCCCGCCGGTCGTTCAGTGGGTTTGAGGTGGGGGCGCCCTCACAAGTTCATTGTAGCCACACTGGAGGCCACCCGTCAATGGTAATCCGTGAAGCCTGACCGCTTAGACGCCCAGGGGTGTGAACCTGACCAACGACCCGTCAGCCTTGACCGCATCGTTGGATTCACACGGAGGAACTGAGGCAACGGAGGCGAAATAGTTTGCGTCGGGAGCGAACTCCCACCCTTCGATGAGCGCGCCGATCGGCGCAAGTCCCTCGTGCGATCTCTGTTCCCTCCGTTCCTCCGTGTGAACAGAGCTGTCAAGGATCAGACGGCGCGGCCGAAGGCGAAATCGCCACCCTGGGGCTCGCGGGCGTGCTCGCCCAGGAAGGCGGCGACTCGATCGAGCGCGTCGCGGGCCGGACGCGCCAGGGCGTCCTCGGCGAAGCGGTGCCCGGCCCCGGCCAGGACGGCCAGCTCGACCGGCTCGCCGGAGGCTGCGGCGTGGGCCTGCAGCGCCTGGGCCTGGCTGAGCGGAACGTCGCCGTCAGCGTCGCCATGCACCAGCAGCAGCGCCGGGATGTGGGCCGGATCAAGGTAGAGCGGCGACAGGTCGCGGTGGCGGCCCATCGCAAAGCGATCGCAGGCCGGCTGGTCTGCCGCCGCCGTGCCGTGGCCGGGTTCGAGGGTGGCCAGGACACCGCACGCGACCACCGCCCGCACCGCCTGCTTGCGCGCCACGCGCGCGACCAGGTCGAGGGCGGCGAGCGACCCGCTGCCATGTCCGAGCAGGGCGACCGAACGGCCCTCGAAGCCGAGCACGCCGGCCTCCTCCATCGCCTTGTTCACCGCCTCGGTGAGATCGTGCAGCACCTCGTCGCCGGTACGTGCGCCATCGCCCAGCGGACGGTGGCCAAGGTTGGCGACGGCGAAGCCGCGCTCGGCAAGCTGCAGGGCGAAGGCACGCTGCGCCTCGCAGCGGCCATCGGCCCACCAGCCGCCGCCGATGCAGCAGACCAGGGCGGTGCCGGCGCCTTCGGGCACGAACACATCGACGCGTTGCCGGGCATGCGCGCCGTAGGCCAGGGAGAGGGTCGCGGAGACAGACATCGTTACATCCTCTCAGGGGCGGTGAGACCAAGCAGGCACAGGCCTTCACCGAGCGCGCCGCGAGCGGCGCGCACCAGGGTCAGACGGGCGGCGGCGACGGCCGGATCATCGCAGATGACTTTGGCCGACGGATCGCGGTTGCCCGCGGTCAGCCAGCTGGAAACGGCGGCAGCGAGGGCGAGCAGGGCCTGCGCGACGATGCTCGGCTCGTCGGCTTCGACGGCGCGTTCAAGCTGGCCCTGCAGCCGTGCCAGCGCGAGCAGCACGACCTTCTCGTCATCGCGCGCCAGCAACGCGGGGTCGCCGGACACGCCAGCAGACTTGCGCTCGATCGAGCACAGCCGGGCGTGCGCGTACTGCAGATAGGGCCCGGTCTCGCCGTCGAAGCGCAGGGCCTCCTCGAACTTGAACTTCACGTCGTTGGTGCGCGCGTTCTTCAGGTCGTTGAACACTACGGCGCCAACACCGACCGCGCGGGCGATGGCCTCGCGCTCGTCGCCGACCAGATCGGGATTCTTCTCGGCGATGATCGCGCGCGCGCGGTCGATGCCCTCTTCGAGCACCTCGCGCAGCAGCATGACCTTGCCGGCGCGCGTGCGGCCCTTGGCCCAGCCAGGTTCCAGCCCCTCGCCCGGCTCGTCGTTCCACACCAGCAGGACGCCAAAGCCGATGTGGCGCAAGCGATCGGCGTAGGGCCTGTTCAGCAGCTTCGCGGCGGCGAACCACTCGTTGAAATGCAGCGACTGGCCGAGATCGACGACATACAGCGCGCGGTCGAAGGCGAACTCGCGGAAGCGGTCGTCAGCCGCCGCCAGGTCGCGGGTCGCGTACAGCGTGCCGCCGTCGGCGCGCTTGAGCAGCATTGGCTTCTTGAACTGCTTTAGCCCATGCGCCGCGAGATCGACCACGGTCGCGCCTTGGTCGATACTGGTCAGGCCCTTGCCTTCCAGCTCGGCCAGCACCGGCGCCATCTTGTCCTCGTAGTGCGCCTCGCCCTTCCACGAATCGAAGTCCACGCCGAGCAGCGCATAGACCCGCTTGAACTCGGCCAGGCTGGCGTCCTTGAATATCTGCCACAGGTGGCGCGCCTCGGCGTCGCCGTCCTCCAGCGCCTTCGACCAGCGGCGGGCATCCTCTTCCAGCGCCGGGTCGCCCTTGGCGGCCTGGCTGGAGCGCACATACAACTCGTTGAGGAAGGTGACGCGGTCGGCGGCGCCCTCAAGCTGGGCGAGGGTCAGTCCTTCACGCTTCCAGCCGCTGATCAGGCGGCCGAAGGCGGTGCCCCAGTCGCCCAGGAAGTTGATCCGCGTCACCTTCCAGCCGGCAGCGGCGTAGATCCGCGCCAGGCTGTTGCCGATCATGGTCGAACGGATGTGGTGGAAGGCGAGGTGCTTGGCGATGTTCGGACTGCTGAAGTCGATCGCCGCGTTGCGCCCGGACCCGGCGCGCGAGCGCAGCGCGGCGGCCGGATCGGCGGCCAGCGCCGGCAGCAGGGCGGTGGCGACCTGGGCGGGCGGGAAAGTCAGGTTGAGGAATGGCCCGGCGGCGACGGCCTGGGCCAATCCCGCGGCATTGATGGCGGCAGCCAACTCGGCGGCCAGCTTGGGCGGCGGCAGCGCCTTGGCCTTGGCCGGCTGGAAGCACGGCAGGGCAAGGTCGGCGGCGACCCCCTTGGCGGGCGAGCCGAGCAGGCGGGCGAGGTCGGCGGCGGGCAGGCCGGTGTGGTTGGCGATGAGCGCCAGGACCGGCGCAGTGACGAGATCCAGCATGGAGGGGAAGCAGTCTGGACCCCGGCTCAAACCAGCAAGCCGCATCAGCCCTGACGGGCAACCACGCGGCAGCCGCTGAGCAGATCGTGCGGAGCGCGCATGCCGGCGAGCACGCAGGGCAGGGCCAGGGGCCACAGCAGGACCGCCAGAACCCAGCGCAGCAGGGCACGGCCATAGCCCAGAGATCCCGATCCATCGCCACGCACGATCAGCAGTCCATGCCGCCGGTGCGCCCACGGCGCCCCGCGTTCGACAGTCGGCACCACCAGCAGGAAGAGCAGTCCGGCGGCGGCCAGCATGGCTGCCAGCGCGGCACCGATGATGATGACCGCCGCCGCGACGACCGAGGCGGCGGCGGCGGCCTTGACCTGGTCGGCAGCACCCTCCAGCCCCTCGACGGTGAGTACGGCGATCAGCAGATCCCCCAAACTGGCCGCCGGGCCATGACCGAGACGCGGCATTCCACGATCGATGCCGGCTCCGGCGGTGAACAGGGCCATGGCGAGGACGGCAATGATGAGCAGCGCTCCGCACACCGCGGGTACCGCTCCGAGCAGTCCATCCAACACCCCGGCCCCCAATCGGCCAGACAGGGTGACTCCGCCGCGATACGGCGATTCGAGGGCACCGCTGGTGGTCGGCTGCAGTTCTGGGGCCAGCAGGTGGCTGGTGGTGGTCGGCGCACGACGCGGAACCGGCGCCTTGGGTCCGGGCCGCACGGCTTCGAGCGGCGAGGTGATGCTGCCCGGGGCCGAGGCGGGCTGCAGCGCTGACTGGCGGGCCTGGTCGAACTGCGCCGGCCGGTCCGAACCAGAGGCCACCGCGGCGAGGATGCCCGGATCGATCGCCCGGCTGCTGCTGCCCGGCCGATCGGCCGAGGTCACCGGATCCAGCATCGCCTCGGTATCCGTCTTCAACGTGGTGCGACGGGTGGTCGGATCCTGGGCCCCCTCGGCGACGCGGGGATGCGGCTGGGTCTGGTCGATCGACACCATCAGCACCACCGGGCCGCACACCACGACCTGGCCGTGCACCACCTCGCGCCGGCCGTGGATCCGCGTCCCATCGACCAGCACCCCGTTGCGCGAGCCGGCATCCTCGACTTCCAGCTGATGCCCCGTGACGGTGAAACGGGCATGGCCGCGACTCAGCCGCGGATCATCGATGCGCACGCCGCAATCCGAGCCGCGCCCCAGCACGCTGGCGCCCTGGGGCAGAAGCCAGGATCCGAAAGTACCGTGGATGCGCACCGCCATGGGTCCGGAAGGATCGCCATCCCGGACAGGCCGGCAAGGAGCAGACTTAGGGCGCCAGCGTGCTGGCGACCTCCGACAAGGTGGCGCCGGTCAACAGCACGCTCTTGAGCGGATTGCCATGCCCGGCGACCACGGTCGCACGGTGGCCGGTCAGCGAGCCGAGCAGTTCCTCGACCGCCTGGTTGGCCTTGCCGCCCTCGGGCGGGGCGGCGATCCGCACCTTGAGCCGGTCGCCGAGCAGCCCGGTCACAGCGGACCGGCTCGCGCCCGGCACCACCTTCAGGCGCACCTCGACGCCACCGGCCACCTCGCGCAGCCAGCTCATCCGCCGCCCAGGGCGCGCTTGAACGACCGGGTCTGGCTGGCGACGGGCAGGAAGACCACGACCTCGGTACCGACCCCAGGTTCGCTGTCGATGCGTAGCACGCCTTCATGTTCCTTGATGATCCGGCCGACCACCGACAGGCCCAGTCCGGTGCCCTGCGGCTTGGTTGACCAGAACGGGGTGAACATGCGTTCCTGCTGCTCGCGCGGGATGCCGACCCCGGTGTCGATCACCGACAGCCGGACCGCCGCGACCTCAAGCGGATTGTCCTCGCCGGCGAGATGCGCGCGCAGGCCCAGACGCGGCTGCGGCCGGCCATGCATCGCCTCGATGCCGTTGACCATCAGGTTGATCAGCACCTGGCGTAGCTGATCGCTATCGGCCAGGATGCACGGCAGATCCTTGGCGAGATCCAATGTGATGCCGCAGTCCGGTGGCAGCGCCGGATGCGCCCCGGCCAGGGTACGCACCGAGGCAAGCAGCGGTTCCAGTTCGATCTCGCCCTTCACCGGCGGGCGCATCCGCGACAGTTCGAGGAAATCCCCGACGATGCGCCCCAGCCGATCGGACTCGGCGACGATCATCTCGGCCAGGCGGGCGTCATCGGAGCGACCATGGCGGACGGCATCCTCGGCCAGCTCCTGGGCGCATCCACGCAGGCTGGTCAGCGGATTGCGCACCTCATGCGCGATGCCCGCCGCCATCTCGCCCAGCGCCGCGAGCGCCTCGGCCCGCCGGGCGCTGTCCTCGAGCAGACGCAGGCGCGTCTCATCGGCCAGGATCATGGTCCGACCGATGGGCTGGGAGTGGCGGTTGCGCAGTTCGGTGACACGGATGACCAGCTGACGACCATCTGGCGCCGTCCAACGTTGCAGCAGCGGCAGACGTTCGGCAGCGACCAGGATGCGCACCGCCTGCAACTGGGGGCCGGGCAGGGCGCGCTCGGCCGGGGTCCCGGTCAGCGGTGGAGTCGGCAGGTGCAGCAGCCTGGTCGCCTCGGCATTGGCGTAGGCGACCTGGCCATGCCGGTCGAAGGCGATCACCCCTTCACCGAGCTGGTCCAGCACCTCCCCGGCGAAGACCCGGCTTTCAAGCAGGCGACGGGAAAGCTGACCACCCAGCACATCGACCAGGAACAACGCCGCGATCTGCACCGCCAGGTTGCCCAGGACCCGCCCGGGGGCGAAGAGGTCGGGCATCGCGACTTGCGCAGCGTCGAAGGGGGCGCGATCGCTGAGATAGAACGCGGCGACCACGCTCAGCACCATACCGCACAGCGACGGCATCAGGAAGCGCATGTAGCCGGGCAGGACAAGATTGCCGATCAGCACCACGGCGAACAGCAGGACCACACCTGGTGATCCGACCCCACCGGTCCAATGCAGCAGCAGGCCGATCCATACCACATCGAACACCAGATGGAGGGCGAGCTGCCAACGTGCCTTGACCCAGCTGACGCTGACCGCGAGGGTGGCGGCGGCAACGCACACCAGCACCAGCAGCAGTCGGGCCTCCTCCAGCGCGCCCACCGCACGCTGGCCTGCCCCGGCCGCGAACAGGGTCACCGTGCCCAGGCCGAGCGCGAGCAGCAGCAGGCGCAACAACGACAGCAATCGCGCCTGGGCGGCTACCTGGGGCGGGACGGATTCCAACATGCCCAACAGGCTGGGGGCCGGGGGGTCAGGTGAAATGCCAAATGTGTGAATGCTGGAATATGCGTCATTCCAGCATTAGGCCATGCACTCGCCGGCGCCCAGCTCGTCGAGGCTGAACAGCTTGTCGGCACCGAGGTCGCGCAGATCGGCTTCGGCAAGCTGATCGGGCTTGATCGCGCAGATCGGCTCGATGCGCGCCTTCAGGGCTTCGCGCGACTTGCGCGCCGCATCCTTGTCGAGCCCGGCCCCGGCCTGGACACGCAGCCAGGCGGCGAAGGTCTGGGTCGAAGCGCTGCGCTCGGCCAGGTACCAGCCGCCCAGGGCCGAGACCACCTCGGCGACCTTGCGCGCCGGGACGCGGCAGATGAGCGAGGCGAAGTGGACCTTCTCGCCCTCGTCGCCACCGCCGACCATCAGGGCGTAGTGCGGCACCAGCTTGTCGCCGATCTTCGACGCGGCGCCGTGCAGGCCGATCGTGCCGATATGGTGCTGTCCGCATGAGTTCGGGCAGCCGCTGATGTTGATCCGGCCGCCGACGTTGGCGGGATCCAAGCCACGCTCGGCAAGCCGGGTCTCCAGCTCCTTGGCGAGGTTCTTGGACAGGGTGATGCCGAGCTGGCAGGTGCTGGCTCCCGGGCAGCTGACCACGTCGGTCAGGCCGTGTGCCGAGCGGGTCAGGCCCAATTCACCGAGTCCGCCGAACAGCGCCGAAAGATGGGCGTGGGCGACGCGCCGGAAGACCAGGTTCTGATCGTTGGTCGAACGGACGTCACCTTCGCTGAAGCGCTCGGCCAGCACCGCCAGGGCGCGCATCATCGGGGCCGGAATGTCGCCACGCGGCACGCACACACTGACCACGGCGAGGCCGGCCTCGCGGTGCGGGCGGACATTGAGGCGGCGCCAGGCGCCCTCGGCGCCGGTCGCCTCGGGAATCGGGGTGGGATTGGCGGCAGGCAGGGCGTCGGGCAGGACGCGACCGGTCACGCCGTCGGCGCGCGCATTGGCCAGCTCCTCGGCGACCAGGGCGCGGAAGCCGTCCTCGCCCTTGGCCTTCAGGACGAACTTGAGGCGCGCCTTGGCGCGGTTCTGGCGGTCGCCGTGCTTGTGGTGGACACGCACCACCGCGTCGCACAGCGGCACCAGGTCCTCCTTGGCACAGCACGCGGCGATCAGGCACGGAGCGACCGGCATCGAGCCGAGACCGGCGCCCGCGACGACGCGGAAGCCCTGCTTGCCGTCCTTGACGATGGCGGTGATGCCGACGTCCTGGATGTTGACCTGCTGCAGCGGATCGGCGTCGGATCCCGACAGCGCGATCTTGAATTTGCGCGGCAGGTTCGAGCTGCGCGGCCCACGCAGGAAGTGCTGGAACACCGCCTCGGCGTAGGGCTCGATGGCGAAGGGTTCGTCAGAGCGGGTGCCGGCGTTGGGGCTGCCGCACACTGCGCGCACCGCGTTGCCGCACGCCTCGCGCGCCGTCAGACCAACCTCTTCCAACCGACGCAGTACCTCGGGGGTGTCATCGAGCTTGACGTAGTGGTACTGGATCGCCTGCCGCGTGGTGATGTGGCTGATGCCGTTCGAGTAGCGCTCGCTGAGGTCGGCGAGGGTGCGCATCTGGTGCGGCGTGACCTTGCCGTACTTCAGCTTCAGTCGCACCATCTGGTTCTCGCCCCCCTGCCGCTGGCCATAGACGCCATGCACCAGGCGGAAGGGCTTGAATTCCTTGTCCGGATCGATGGCCCCGGCATGCAGCGCCTGCACGGTAGAGCTGTACTTCTGCAGTTCGGCTTCGACGGCGGCGGACAGGGCGTTTGTAGTCATGGGGCGTTTTTATGCGCCCATCCGCCCGTCCAGCAATGCAAAGCCGATCCAACCGCCATGCACCCGCAGCATAGACACCCCGTGCCGGGTGCGGCTGCGGGTCCGGGGTCCAGGGCCAATGGCGTTGCGTTAAGGGCACTGACCTTGGAAAGGCGGAAGTCGGAAGGCGGAAGGCGGAAGAAATGCGGATTGGACTGCCGGCCCCCCATCAACTCGATTCAGCAACTCTTCCGCCTTCCGCCTTGCGTCCCCAAGAGTCCTTAACGCAACGCCATTGGGTCCAGGGCACCGCCCTGGCCGCAGCCGCAGGCGAGGATCGCGCGCCGAGGGGTGGTGGCGGCATACAATCGGCGAAGCCGATGCCGCCACGGTTTCGGAGCGCAGCGACGAAACCGAACCCCGACAAAGCGCGGGGGGCAGGGCCGCAGGGCCGCGGCGCTAGCCCCCGAGCAAATGCGTCAGCGAGGATCGGCCGCCGAGCGGCGGTGGACGGATACAATGGGCGTAGCCCATCCGTCCACAGTTTCGGCGCGAAGCGACGAAACTGAGCTGCGACAAAGGCCGCGGGGGCAGGGCCGCAGGCCCGTGGGGGCGCTAGCCCCCAAGCTTAAAACAGCTTTTGCTGCGGGTCGGTGGAATGCCGTTCCAGTTTTTCGGTCGGCGGCGACTGCGGCAGCGGCATGGTCGCCTGCTGCTGATTGGGCATGGTCGCCTCGCTGGCCGGCGAGCCGGACTCGGAGAGGACTGCGTCGATGCGCTTGAGGATATCGTCGAGTTCCTGGGTCTGGGTGCGCGGAGCACCGGCGGCAGGATCCGTGGCCGTGGCAGGACGGGCTTCAGCCGGCTTGGGGGGCGGGGGCGGCGGCTCGGCGGCGGCCTTGGTGCCGACATGGAAACCGTACTGCTCGATCCGGCCGGCCTTCTCGACATCATCCTTGGGCGTGGTCTTGGGCGGTGGCGGGGGCAGCGGGGCGACCACGGCGGCGTCGGCCTTCACCTTGGCGGCGGACAAACCCGAAAACAGGTCGGCAGCAGCGGCGTCATCGGCATTGCCGCGTTCAGCCTGCAGCTTGACGGTCGGCGAGGAACCGCGGCGTTGGTGCTCTGGCGAACCACTCGGGACGCTGGCACCGCTGGGCGCACGCGTCGGGGCGGCGGTGCCAGGCTGGACCGGCTTGGCCACCGGGGGCGGACCCGTCGGGGTACGCCGCGTGGTGATCTGCTGCACCGGACGGCCGGTCGGCGCCGGCTGCGCGGCAACCGGCGGACGCACGAAGAGGGCCCACAGGATGTAGCCGGTGCCACCGAGGGCACCGAGGATCCACAGCCAGAGCAGGTCGCGAATGATCTCCATGGAGGGCTCCCCTGCTCAGCAGGTGCGGCGCGGCTTGGCGCGGTGGTCTTTGATGCGCTTGGCCAGGTCCTCGAAGCCGGGACGGCCGCACTGCGCGAAAATCGCCTGCTTGCCCTGCTCGACGCCGGGCTGGTCGAAGGGATCGATGCCGTACAGCTCGGCACTCATCGCCGTGCTGAGCTCAAGCAGATAGATCAGCCCGCCGACATGCGCTGCGTCGATGGCGTCGAGGGTGATCGTCATGTTCGGCCGCCCCGCCGCGGTCAGGTGCTGCTCGCAGCCGATATAGGCCTTGTCGAGCAGTCCCGAGAACTCGGCGTCCTTGAGCCAGGCCAACGCCTCAAGCTTGGGGTACAGTTGCGGAGCCACCGCCTTGGCGCCCTGGTCCTTGGCGACCACGAAGGTGACGACCTTGTCGAAAGGGCCTTCGGCGAAGAGCTGCTGCTGGCCGTGCAGGTCGAAAGAGCCGAGCCCCGCCACCGGGCTGGGACCGACGTGGACGGCCTTGCCCTTGCGGTTCAGCATCTTGCCCAGGCTGACCGAGCAGAGGTGGTTGTACCACAGTCCGACCGCGTGCAGCCGGTTGCTGAACGAGAACATCACGTGCATCGTCTTGCGACGCTTGCGCGTCAGCAGGTAGTGCACCAGCGAATGCATGTACGCCGGGTTCTTGTACGGGTCGCCGTGGCGGCAGCGCTTGTCCATCTCGCCGGCGCCGGCGAGCAGACCGTCGATGTCGAGGCCGGCGAGGCCGGCGGCGAACAGTCCGGCCGAGCCGAGGATGGCGTAACGTCCAGACAGGTTGGCGGGATTGTGCAGGACGTCGATCTTCTCGAGCTTGGCGATCTCGGCGAGCGGCCCCTTCTCGCGGTCGGTGACGATCACGATCTGCGCGGTGGGGGCGGCTTTGCCGACCTTCTTGCGCAACTGCTCGATGATCCACATCAGCAGGGCGTCGGTCTCGGCGGTCAGTCCGCCGCGCGATACGATCTGGAACAACGTCTTCTTGAGGTCGAGGGCTTCGAGCATCTGCCCGGCGAGCACCGGGTCGGCGTTGTCGAGGATATGGATGCGCGGGGCGTTCTTGCGCGCCTTGGGCTCGACCAGGTTGTGCGCGGCATGGCCGAGGGCGCCGAGCAGGGTGCGCGCCGCCAGGGCGCTTCCGCCCATCGCCACGACCACCAGGTCGCTCCATTTGCCGCTGTGCTTCTTCAGTGCCGTCTTCAGTTCCGCCTGGTCCTGATAGGGCAGTTCGAAGAACCCGCTTTCACCGTTCGAGCGCATCTCCTCGATGCTTTCGTGGTGCTTGGGGAACTTGGCGACCAGCGTCTCGACCTCGGACTTGGTAAGTCCATGCGTGGCGCCGATGGCCTCGGACAGGCAATTGGTGAAGTCCAGGGAGAGGGTCATGCGCGTTCCTGGGGTGCCAGGGCGGAATGCCCCGACCATGGTCGATGGAGAACCTTACGGCCCAGGCAAGCGGTTTTCAAGGGCATCTGCCCCTTGAGACGGCCGGAAACGTATTATCAACCTAAGTTTATACCCTTCTCCCCTCCCCCCTGAACTGCGAAGCCGGGGTCCAGGGCCCACCCTGGCCGCAGCCGTAGGCGAGGATCGGCCGCCGAGCGGCGGTGGCGGCATACAATCGGCGTAGCCGATGCCGCCACGGTTTCGGAGCGATAGCGACGAAACCGAGCTGCGACAAAGGCCGGGGGACAGGCCCGCAGGGCCGTAGGGGCGCAAGCCCCTAAACAGCCAGGGTCCAGGCCCCCCCTGGCCGCAGCCGTAGGCGAGGATCGCCCGCCGAGCAACGGTGGCGGCATACAATCGGCGCCAGCCGATGCCGCCACGGTTTCGGAGCGATAGCGACGAAACCGAGTTGCGACAAAGGGCGGGGGACAGGCCCGCAGGGCCGTAGGGGCGCAAGCCCCTAAACAGAAAGGAAGGCGCCGACCATCTGGGCGACCACTTGTGGCCGTTCGCGGTGCACCGCGTGGCCCGACTTCAGCACCACATCGCGCCGGTGGTCGGGAATGACGGCAGCCATCTCGTCCATGATACGCATGTAACGGGTGTCGGCCGCCCCGGAAATCAGCAGGACGGGCATGCGCAGCTCGCTCAGGCGGCCCCACACCGGGTCCATCGCCCCACCGCCCATGGCGCGCAGGCAGCCAGCGAGTCCATGTGGATCCTGGTTCAGCCGGCGGGCACGCACCGACTCGGCCACGGCGGCCGGGAAGGGCAGATGCGGCTTCAGGGCCGACTGGGTCTCCCACCAGGCCATGAAGGCGCCGATGCCATCCTCTTCCAGAACCTGCGCGAGGGATTCGTCACGCTGGCGGCGCAGGTTGCGCTCACGGGCATCTCGGATGCCGGGGTGGCAGCTGGCCAGGATCAGGCGACGGATGCGGGTCGGATGATCCAGCGCCAACTGAATAGCGACGCGGCCGCCCATGCTGTAGCCGAGCAGATCGACCGGTTCGGCCGGGAAACCAGCCGCCAGGTCGGACGCGGTGCGGGCGATGCTCTGCCCCGGCACGCACGGCTTCCAACCGTGGCCGGGCAGCAGCGGACAACGCACCCCGGTGATCTCCCGGGAGAGCGTTTCGTTCCAGGATTCATCGGTCTCGGTGAAGCCGTGCAGGGCGTAGGGGTTAGGGGTTAGGGGTTAGGGGTTAGGGGTTAGGGACGAGAGGTCCGTGGTAAGATGAGGCAGTGGTGACAGCTTGTAGGACCCTAACCCCTGGGGCAATGGAGGTGCCGAGCCCTAACCCCCAACCCCTGGGGCAATGGAGGTGCCGAGCCCTAACCCCTGGGGCAATGGATCAGACCGGCAGCGCCGGCACGGCCGGCAACTTCCAGATGTCGCGGTTGTACTCGCCGATCGTGCGATCGGTCGAGAACTTGCCGCTCGCGGTGTTCAGGATCGACGACACCGCCCAGCGCTCGCGGTCCTGGTACAGGGCAGCGGCCTTGGACTGCGCCTTGACGTAATCCGTGAAGTCGGCGCACACCATCCAGTAATCGCCCCAGTCAGTCAGGGTGTGGATGATGTCGTCGAAGATGCCCGGGTCGCACTGGTTGAAGTGGCCGCTGCGGATCAGGTCGAGGACGCGCTTGAGGTCGGGATCGCTGGCGACGATCTGCTTGGGATCGTAGCCGGCGCGCATCGTCGCGATCTCCTCGGTGGTCTTGCCGAAGAGGAAGAAGTGCTCGTCGCCGACCTCTTCGCGGATCTCGATGTTCGCACCGTCGAGGGTGCCAATGGTCAGGGCGCCGTTCATCATGAACTTCATGTTGCCGGTGCCGCTCGCCTCCTTGCCGGCAGTCGAGATCTGCTCCGACAGGTCGGCGGCGGGACAGATCTTCTCCATCATCGACACGCGGTAGTCGGGCAGGTAAGCGACGCGCAGCAGATCCTTGCAGTCGGGATCGGCGTTGATGACCGAGGCGAGATGGCAGCAGAAGCGGATGATCGACTTCGCCATGTGGTAGCCGGGCGCCGCCTTGCCGCCGAACAGCACGCAGCGCTTGGTCCAGCCCTTGGTGTCGCCGGCCTTGATGCGCGCATAGAGATGCACGACATGCAGGGCGTTGAGCAGCTGGCGCTTGTACTCGTGGATACGCTTGACCTGTATGTCGAACATCGCATCGACCGGGAACTCGACGCCGCACTCGCGGCGCACGACCTCGGCCAGGCGCTCTTTGTTGGCGCGCTTGACCGCGATCCACGCCTCGCGGAAGGCCTTGTCCTTGGCCTTGGGCGCCAGCTTGCGCAGCTCCGACAGCTCGGTGCGCCAGCCCTGGCCGATCGCACCGTCGATCAGTTTCGACATGCCAGGGTTGCACAGCGCCATCCAGCGGCGCTGGGTCACGCCGTTGGTCTTGTTGTTGAACTTCGACGGCCACAGCTCGCAGAAGTCGCGGAACAGGCCGGCCTTCAGCAGGTCGGTGTGCAGCGCGGCGACGCCGTTGACCGAGCAGCTGCCGACGATGGCGAGGTAGGCCATGCGCACATGCCCGCCGTTGGAGCCTTCCTCGATGATCGACATGCGCGCCTGGCGCGCGGTGTCGCCGGGCCACTTGTTGGCGACGGTGCGCATGAAGCGCGCGTTGATCTCGTAGATGATCTCGAGCGGACGCGGCAGCAGCTTGCGGAACAGGCCGACCGACCACTTCTCCAGCGCCTCGGGCAGCAGGGTGTGGTTGGTGTAGGCGAAGACGCGGGTGGTGATCGACCACGCGTCGTCCCAGCCCTGGCCGTACTCGTCCATGAGCAGGCGCATCAGTTCGGCGACCGCCACGGTCGGGTGGGTATCGTTGAGCTGGCAGGCGTTCTTCTCGGCGAAGCCGCGGAAGTCGTGGCCGTGCACACTGGCCCAGCGGCGGACGATGTCCTGCAGGCTGGCCGAGGCGAGGAAGTACTGCTGCCGCAGGCGCAGTTCCTTGCCGTTCTCGCTCTTGTCGTTGGGGTAGAGGACGCGGGTGATGTTCTCGGCCGCGGCACCCTCGTCGATGGCGGCCTGGTAGTCGCCCTGGTTGAAGTCGGCGAGATCGAAGTCTTCCAGCGCCTCGGCGCGCCACAGGCGCAGGGTGTTGACCGTGCCGTTGCGGTAGCCGGGGATCGGCATGTCGTAGGGCACCGCCAGCACGTCGTGCGTGCCGACCCAGCGCAGGCGGCTCTTGCCGTGCTCGTCGTTGTAGTATTCGCTGCGGCCACCGAACTTCACCCGCTGGGTGTATTCAGGGCGCTGCAGTTCCCACGGGCTGCCATGGGCGAGCCAGCGTTCGGGTTCTTCGACCTGCTGGCCATTGACCACGCGCTGGCGGAACATGCCGTACTCGTAGCGCAGGCCGTAGCCGAAGACCGGCAACTGGAGGGTGGCGCAGGAATCGAGGAAGCAGGCGGCGAGACGGCCGAGGCCACCGTTGCCGAGGCCGGCGTCGGCTTCTTCCTCTTGGATGTCCTCCAGCTTCATGCCCAGGTCGTGCAGGGCCTCGCGCGCCGCCTCGTCCATGTCGATGTTGAGCAGGGCGTTGCCCATCGCCCGACCCATCAGGAATTCCATCGACAGGTAGTAGCCGCGCTTGCAGTCCGACTGGTAGTAGGCGGCGTGGGTGTTCTTCCAGCGCTCCATCAGGCGGTCGCGCACCGCCATCGCCATGGCGGTGTAGCGGTAGCGGCCATTGACGCTCAGGGCGTCGCGGCCAAGGCTGATCGCCAGGTGGCGCTGGTAGTCCTCGCGCACTCCGGCCGGATCCATCGGCAGGGCGGTGGAGATCGGCTGCGTGTCCGAGGCCGGTTGAGCCTGGGCCTTCGGGCCAGCCTTCACGGTGCGATGGGTCGATGATTTCTTAGCCGGCATGCGTTCCCCCAGGGTCGCGCCCGTTGTGGGAATGGGCGCCTGGATGGCAAGGGTGCGGCTAGAAGCAGGGCAGAGCCTCCCGATGTGCATGAAGGCGGAAGGCGGAAGGCGGAAGAGTTGCAGCGCAAGCGTATGCGAGGGGTGCGACTGCCCCCCTTCGCAGGCGCGCGACAGCGCGCACCTATTCTTCCGCCTTCCGCCTTCCGCCTTCCGCCTTTCCCCGTGCTGCCTCAGCCAGCAACCAATACGCGGCTCCGCCCCCCTCATCAGACAGATGGTGGTCGGCGGCGCGGGCGGCGAGGGCGAAAAGCGCGGCCAGGCAGGCTGGCGAAGCGTCGTTCCAATCCCCAAGCGCATGCGGCGGCCAGGCCCGCCACACCGCCGCCAGCCGGGTCGGATCGTCCTCGGGCAGCAGGAAGGCGCACAGCTGCCGGCCGGCCTCCTCGATCAGCACCGGGTCGATCGCAGCGGGTTCGTTGCTGTGCAACCAGGTCAGCACCAGCCAGGCCTGCTTGGCCAGGGCCGCATCGCCTGGCTGCAAGGCCCCGGCACGGTCGAAGCCCAGGCGTACCGCCGCGCTGGCGGCGCGCACGGTGGCGGGACGCATGACCAGGCAGCGGAACCCCTCGGTCGCGGCGGCGCGGTAGGCGGGCAGGGCGCGACCGGGGTCGCCGGCACGCTCCCACAGCACACCCTGGCCGAAACCGGCGGCGACGCAGGACTCGGCGTCGTGGTGCACGGCTTCCTGGTCGAGGCAGCGGCGAAACCAGCGCGCGGCGGCCGCGCCATCGTCCAGCCGCTCGGCCGCCACCTCGCCCATCGCGACCAGGAAGCGGCCCCAGTCCGCTTCGGCCGGGGGGGCTGCGGACAGGCGCTGGTACAGCCCCTCACCGGCCGCGTACAGGGCCACCGGCACGGTTTCGCGCTGGACATGGGCGCGCAGGAAGGCCGCGAGTTCGGACATGCCGGCAGGCTGGCGCGGGGCGGCGTCCTGGCCACCGCTTGGCGCCCAGCCTTCGACCCGTTGCCTCTCCACCCCCCGTCCTACCATCCCGGCCCTCCATGACCGACTCGCCCAAGCCAACCGCCAAGCCCGATGACCTGCCCCCGGTGAAGGATGCCATCCCCGATGGCAAGGGCGATTCCATGCCCCAGGCCAAGCCGCTGACCTTCGGTCAGCAGCTGTTCATCTGGACCATGATCGTCATCGTCGGCGTGCTCTTCGGCATGGGCGCGACCTTCCCCTTCCTGACCGCGCCCGAGCCCAAGCTGGCTGGCAACGTCAGCCAGACCGAGGCGATCCAGCGCATGCAGACCGCCGAGCGGCTCGAGCGCGTGCTCAACGCCAACGGCCATCCCTACTACCCGAAGTTCGCCCAGCCGCGCTGGCAGGAGAACGGGCTCGAGGCCTACGCCTCGGATATCCGCCTGTCCCAGGTCGCCCAGGGGCGCAACCTGATGCCGCAGGGCAAGGCCCTGGATCTGTTGGAGCGCGAATTCCTGGCCACGCCGCTTGAAGGCAGCGCCGGCCGCACCTATCTCGACGCGCTGCGCGAGCACGAGGGCGGCGTCGATCAGATCAATCGCCAGGACCTGCGCCGCTTCCTTGCCGAACGCGCCGCCCGCGACGGACTCTACGTGCGCAGCGCCATCGCCCCGGCGGTGCCGCGCGCGATGGCCGCGGACATGGCCTCGGTGCGCGGCGATCGCGCCGAACTGGTCGAGGTGGTGCTGGATGCCACACACCTGCTGCCCGAGGTGAAGCTTGACGATCCCAAGGTAGCCACCGCCTACGAACGCCTGCGCGGCACGCGCTTCACCCGGCCGGCCAGTGTCGCGGTCGCCGTCGCCTGGGCCGACAGCACCGAACTCGCAGCCGCCGAGACGGTCAGTGACGAGGACGCCAAGGCCTGGTACGGCGCGCACACCGACCGTTTCATGGGCGAGGCCGACCCCAAGGACCCCTCCAAGAAGCCCGAGCCCAAGCCCTTCGAGCAGGTGAAGGCCGAGGTGGTCAAGGCGTTGCAGAACGAACGCGGCAGTGCCGCAGCCCAGCGCCTGACCGATGCTTTCAACCTGGAGGCCGAGATCCTCGAAGGCGAGCGCGACCCGGCCAAGTTCCGTGCCGCTGCCGCAACCGCCAAGCTCAAGCTCGCTGAACAGGTGATCGAGGACCGCACGCCCGGAACCCTCGATCTCGGAGCGCTCGGCACGGTCAAGGATGTCGCCCGCCTCTTCGGCAAGGAACACGAACCCGGCTTCATCTCGCCGCCCCTGCCGACCAGTGTCGGCCACTGGGTGATGCTGCGTCTCGAAAAGCGCAACGAGGCCGGGTTCCAGGAACTCGACGCGGTGCGTCCGCAGGTCGCCGCCTACGTCGCCGGCCGCCGGGCGTGGAAGCCGCTGCTTGAGCAGGCCAACCTGCTGCGCGACAAGCTCGGCGCCAACGGATCAGGCGCGCTCGCCGCCTGGGCCGCCAGCGACGAGGCCAAGCCGTGGAAGGCCAGCGTGACGACCAAGCCGCAGCCGCTGATCACCTCGCTCAAGACCCCGTCTGCCGAAGCCGACGGCATCGCCGGCGACCCGGTGGTGGTCGCCTCGCTCGCGGTCACCGCCAGCCCGCTCGCGGTCATCCAGGCCGAGCCGGCCTGGGAAGGCGACGTGCCGCGCATCCGTCTGGTCCAGGTCGCCGAACTGAAGCCCGGCTCGCGCGAGGGCCTGGCCGAAGGGCCGCTCGCCGAAGCCTACCGCAACGCCCTGCGCCGCTTCGGCCTGGTGCTGTTCGACCGCGAACTGCAGGCCCAGGTGGAAGGCAAGTGATGGGCCAGCCGCTGCTCCAGAGCGAGGTCGCCGGCCTGCGTCTGCTGGCGCGCGGCAAGGTGCGCGATGTGTACGAGATCGACGACAAGCACCTGCTGTTCGTCGCCAGCGACCGCATCAGCGCCTTCGACAAGGTGATGACGACGCCGATCCCCGACAAGGGCCGCATCCTCACCTCGTTGTCGCTGTTCTGGTTCGATCTGCTGCGCGATGTCTGCCCCAACCATGTCGTGACCAGCGACGTCGGCGCCATGCCCGCCGAGGTGCGCCGCGAGCGCGAGCAACTCGCCGGGCGCAGCCTGATGGTGCGCCGCCTGCGTATCCTGCCGGTCGAATCGATCGTGCGCGGCTACATCGCCGGATCGGGCTGGAAAGAGTACGGCACCAACGGCACGATCTGCGGCATCGCGCTGCCGACCGGCCTCGGTGAATCGGCCGAACTGCCGACCCCGATCTGGACCCCCTCGACCAAGGCCGAGCAGGGCACCCACGACGAGAACATCAGCCCGGCCCGCGCGCGCGACATCCTCGGCCCCGATGCGGTCGCGGTCGAGCGCCATACCATCGAGCTGTACCGCCGGGCCCGCGACCATGCGCGTGGCCGCGGGGTGATCATCGCCGACACCAAGTTCGAGTTCGGGGTCGATCCCGCCGGCCAGGTCATCCTCGCCGACGAGGTACTGACCCCCGACTCGTCGCGTTTCTGGCCCGCCGACCGCTACGCCGTCGGCCGCAGCCAGGACAGCTACGACAAGCAGTACCTGCGTGACTGGCTGGAATCGGTGCGCTTCGACAAGAACGGCCCAGGCATCCCATTGCCGCCCGAGGTCGTCACCCGGACGCGGCAGAAGTATCTCGACGGCTACCGCGCCCTGACCGGGGTCGAGTTCCGGGCCTAGGCCCACCCCCATGATCGAGTTCTTGCCCACGCCGTGGCACTGGCTCGGCGCCGTCGGCTGCGCCCTGGTGGTCGGTGCGGCGAAGACCGGCATCCCCGGACTCGGTTTCCTCGCCGTACCTTGGCTGGCGCTGCTGTTCCACGATCAGGTGCGCATGTCGGCCGGCGCCCTGCTGCCGCTGCTGTGCGTCGCGGATGTCATGGCGGTGTGGCTGTACCGCAACAACCGGGCGATCCATCAACTGTGGCATATGCTGCCCTGGGTGCTGGCCGGGATGGGGCTGGGGGCTGCAGCCCTGTGGCTGCTCAGCGATGCGGTCCTGCGGCCCGTCCTGGGCGTCATCCTGCTCGGCATGATCGGCCTGCATCTCTGGCGCAAACGCCACGCCGATCTCGCCCCCCTCGGGCGGGGCGCCGCCGCCGCCTTCGGCGTCACCGCCGGCACCACCACGACCATCGCCAACGCCGCCGGTCCGGTGATGAACATCTACCTGCTCAGCCAACGCCTGCCCAAAGAGGACTTTATCGCCGCCGGGGCGTGGTTCTTCTTCGCGGTCAATCTGGCCAAGCTGCCGATCTATGGTTCGCGCGGGATGATCACGGTGGACACCCTGCTGATCGACGCCTGGCTGGTCCCGGCGGTGATCGCCGGATCGCTGATCGGCCGCCGCATCGTCAAACGCATCCCCCAGGGTACTTTTGAACTCATCGTGCTGCTGCTTGCAACGATCGGTTCCCTGATGTTGTTCATCCCGACCCGCCCAGCGTAACGCCAACGAGCGTCTGCACGGATTTTACGCGAAATCCCCGTGTCAACTGTTTAACGGCGCATCTGATGCGCCGTAAATCATTGCTGCTCTACGCTGCATATTCGGCACGATGTGTGCAGACAATGAGTCGAGGTTCCTGTGCATACTTGGCCAACGCGCGTCGGTTCGGTACTCCACATGCTGGATCCTGCGGTCGGGCCGCGCCTCGTCCTCGACCGTCTGTGGCACGAAGTGAAGGGCTGGAAGACCATCGGCGGCATCTGGATGCAGCTGAAGCCTGGCCACCTCTCACCCTCCGGAACCTTCATCGTCGGCGATCCCCCTGACAGCGCCGACGAGATCGCCGCCCTCGCCACCCCCGCCACCGCCCCCATCGCCACCGACGGTCTGCCGGTGGTCGCGCGCCAGCTACGTGACGGCAACGTACCGATCGCCATCCTCATGGTCAGCCACCGGCAGTCCGAAGATGCCGCCGCCTTCATCGTCGATGTGTTGTCGCGCTGGTGCATGGATCGCCTGCGCGTGCAGTTGGAGGTCAGCGAACTGGCGGAGGAAAACCTGGTCCTGCGCGAGTCGCTCTCGACCCAGGTGCGGCAGACCGAGATCCTCAGCAACAGCGGGATGATGAACTCGCTGATCCAGAGCGCCGTGCGCGCCGCCGCCTCGACCGCAACGGTCCTGATCCAGGGCGAGACCGGCACCGGCAAAGAGCTGCTGGCCCGCCTCGTCCACACCCAGAGCCATCGCGCGCACAAGCCGATGGTATCGGTCAACGCCGGAGCCCTGGCTCCGACCCTGCTGGAGTCTGAGCTGTTCGGGCATGTGCGCGGCGCCTTCACCGGGGCCGACCACGAGCGCAAGGGCCTCTTCGAGGTCGCCAACGGCGGAACGCTGTTCCTTGATGAGGTCGGCGAGATCGGCCCCGAAACCCAGGTGCGCCTGCTGCGCGCCCTGCAAGAGCGCACCATCACGCGGGTCGGCGACCACACCCCCTTGCCCATCGATGTGCGCATCGTCGCCGCCACCCACCGCGACCTCGCCGCCGAGGTCAAGGCCGGACGCTTCCGCGAGGACCTCTACTACCGCCTCAACGTGGTCACGCTGCAGGTCCCGGCGCTACGCGAGCGCAAAGAGGACATCCCCCTCCTGGTCAACCATTTCCTGCAGAAATACAACCGCGACGAGCACAAGAACGTGGACGAGGTGCCGCGCAGCGTGCTCGACATGCTGATGTCCTACCCGTGGCCCGGCAACGTCCGCGAACTCGAGAACTGCATCCACAAGGCGGTGGTGCTGGCGCCGGTCTCGACCTTCGTCGAGGAACTGGTGCCGACCACGATCCGCAGCTACGCTGCCCAGCAGGCGACGACCACCTCGTCGAACGAGCCGCCCGACCAGTTCCTCAAGCAATCGTTGGAGCGCTACGCCGGTCTGGCCTGCCCGGATCTGAACCAGCTCCAGATACATGCCGAGCGCATCCTGATCGCCTGGACGCTGAACAAGGAAAAGGGCGTGAAGCTGCGTGCCGCCAAGTCCCTCGGCATCAACCGCGTGACCCTGGACCGCAAGCTGGCGGAATACGGCATCGCCGTGACGCGCGGCAAGGGTGTAACCGAAAGCGAAGAAGACGCGGCGTAGCTAGCCTCCAGCCTCCAGCCTCCAGCCTCCAGCCCTCGAAGGCGATCAGCCTTCGAGTATATCCTTCGACTTCTCGGCCAGCTTCTTCTCGGCCTGCTGCTCGTGATCCTTGAGCATGGCGTCGATCTTCTCCTTGGACTTCTTGATCAGGTCCTCGGAGGCCTTCTGCTCCTTGCCCTTCACTTCCAGATGCTTGATCGCATCGCGACGGATGTTGCGCATCGCCACCTTGGTCTTCTCGGCCTCGTCCTTGGCCTGGCCGACCAGTTGCTTGCGGCGCTCCTGCGACAGGGCGGGCAGTTGCAGACGGATGGTCTGGCCGTCGCTGTTGGGCGCCATGCCGAGGTTCGAGGCGACGATCGACTTCTCGATCGCCTTGACCATGCCCTTGTCCCACGGCTTGATCGCCAGCTGGGTCGGCTCGGGGACGGTGATCGCAGCACACTGATTCAGCGGCATCATCGAGCCGTAGGCCTCGACCTGCAGGTGCTCGATCATGGCAGGCGAGGCGCGACCGGTGCGGATGTGCCCGAACTGGTTGGCCAGGGCGACCAGCGCCTTGTCGAACTTGCCCTTGGCATCGGCGATATCGGCATCGAACATGGGAGGACTCCGTGGGGTCAGCCGGCGACGAGGGTGCCGGAGGGTTCAGGACCGAGGGCCGCAGCGATGGTGCCGGGCGCGGTCATATCGAAGACGCGGATGGCGATGCCGGCCTGCCGGCACAGCTCGAAGGCGGCGAGATCCATGACGCCGTAGCGCCCGGCCAGGGCCTGCTCGTAGGTCAGGCGCGGGATGCGCGTCGCGGTCGGATCCTTGCGCGGATCGGCGGTGTAGATGCCATCGACCTTGCTGCCCTTCAGCACCACATCGGCGCCGATCTCGGCGGCGCGCAGGGCGGCTGCGGTGTCGGTGGTGAAGTACGGATGCCCGGTACCGCCGCCGAACACCACCACCGTCCCGGCGGCCAGTTGCTGCAGGGCCAGGGCGCGGTCGAACGCGGTGCAGACGTTGGGGATGGCGTAGGGCCCGTGCACGGCGCAGCGGCCACCGGCGCGTTCAATGCCGTCCTGCAGGGCCAGGGCGTTGATCAGGGTCGCCAGCATGCCCTGGCGGTCGCCGCGGGTCGGATCGGCCGCATCGCGCATGCCACCGCCGCGCATGATGTTGCCGCCACCGACCACGATCGCGATAGGCCCATGCCCCAGACCGCTGAGCAGTTCGCGGCAGACGCGATCGACGGTCGCCCGGTCATGGATCTGGTCGGTGCCAGCGGCGAGGGCTTCGCCGGAGAGCTTGAGCAGGCGGGGGCGCGGCATCGCGGGAAGCATGGAGGCCAGGGCGAGGTCGGCAAGACGGGGTAGCACCGGCGTCAACTCGCCCCTACTGCCGAAGTACGATCCGCCCATCGGGCTGCGCCACGGCGGTGATCACCGTGCCGTCGGCAACGCGTCGCAAACCGAAACGCTCGCCGAGGCGCGCATCGGCCAGGGCGACCGCCTGCGTCTCGACCGAGAAATCCTGACCGGGGAATACCACGCTCACGGTGCTGCCGGCGCGCACCACCGGAGCGACGACGACCAGGGCCGTGGTCAGCATCTCGCCAGCCAGGATGCGGCGGCGGGGCGTCTGCCCAGCGAACAACTCAGGGGTAGGCACGACGGCCGGGTCGGATCGTTCGGCGCGACGGCGCTCGGTCCGCAGGTCACCCGGCGCGATCGGTTCGCCACGCTCCAGATCACGGGCGGCAACCACGACCTCGACGTTGCGTTCGAGGTGCAGGACGACCAGGGCGCGCGCCGACTCCTTCGTGCCAGACATGGCGCGGACGCGGAACGGGACCTCGCCGACCGCATAGCGGTCGATGGGCTCGGCCCGCAGGACGAGATCCGCAGCATCCGGGACGACCAGCGAACCGGTGCAACGCACGACGGTGGTGGCGGCATCGCTGACCATGGCCTGCGCCGCAGCGCACAGCTCCTCGACGGTGAATACGCGTGAACGCCTGGCGACACTGCCCGCGCCGCTGATGCGCAGGGTGGCCGGCGCGGCAGCCCGCGTCGCCAGGGCGGTGATCAGCCGGGCATCGATCGTCACCGGAGTCAGGGTCGGCAGCTCCGCCACGGTCAGGCCCGCGACGCGCGCGATCGCCTCCTGGTCGCCGGACAATTCCGCCGCATCGGCAAGGGTGGCACGGTCCGCCCCGACCAGGACCTGGGCGCGCAGCCGCACCTCGACCTCGGCGGACGTGGCCATCACGGCGAGCAGGCAGGCGAGCAGGCAACGCATCGTCATGCCGATCAGCGGATCAGCCCATTGGCGGTCTGCAGCATCTGGTCGGCAGTGGAGATGCTCTTCGAGTTCAGTTCGTAGGCGCGCTGCGCGACGATCAGGTTGACCAGTTCGGTCACCGCCTCGATGTTGGCCTTCTCAAGCATGCCGCCGCGCAGGGTGCCGAAACCGGTGCCACCGGGCGTGCCGGTCTGCGCAGTGCCGCTCGCCTCGCTCGCCTCGAAGAGGTTGCGTCCGACCGCAAGCAGGCCGCTGTTGTTGCGGAAGCGCGCCAGGGTCAGCTGGCCGACCGTGGTCTCGACGTTGTCGATATTGACCGTCACCGTACCATCGCTGGCAACCGCGATGTCGTTCTCCGACACGCCATCCGGAACGGTGATGGCGGGTTGGACGTAGTAGCCATCCACCGTCACCAGACGGCCGTCGCCATCGACCCGGAAATCGCCAGCCCGGGTGTAGGCGGTGGTGGCGCCATCGGGCAGCTGGACCTCGAAGAAACCATCGCCCTCGATCGCCATGTCGAGCGGCCGCCCGGTCGGTTCGATACTGCCAGAGCTGAACACCCGCGTGGTGCCGGCGACATTGACGCCAGTACCGACCTGGGTACCGGTAGGATTGCGGCCCTGCTGTCCGGCCCGAGCACCCGGCTGGGCACGGATGTCGTAGAACAGGTCCTGGAAATCGGTGCGCTGGCGCTTGAAGCCGGTGGTGTTGATGTTGGCGATGTTGTTCGCCAGCAGATCGACGTTGAACTGCTGGGCGGCCATGCCGGAAGCGGCGGTCCATAGGGCGCGGGGCATATCAGGTTCCTATCTCATCCGCGCAGGACGTCGCTGTAGCCTTCACCGGCGCGCGATTGCTCGGTGATGGCCTTCTGGGCTGCATCGTGACGGCGTTGCAGCGCCACCATCTGCACCAGTTCATCGATCGGATTGACGTTGCCGCGTTCGAGGTGTCCCTGGAATACCGCCGGAGCGGCATCGACCAGGCTCTGCCCAGCAGGATCGAAGCTGACGCCGTTGGCCGGAGTCATGCTGCGCGGGGCGGCGACGGTGACGAGACGCAACTGATCGATGGTGCTGCGCACCACCCCCTCGCTGGTGCGCGTCTCGGTGGTGACCAGACCGCTTTCGTCGATCACCACCTTCCCGGCATCCTCGGGGATGGTGATCGGTCCGCCCTGGCCCATCACCAGTTGACCCTCGCGGGTGGCGAGACGGCCCTGACCATCAAGCTGGAAGTTGCCAGAGCGGGTCAGCCAGGTCTTGCCTGCGGGATCCTGCACGGCGAAGAATCCATCGCCCTGCAAGGCCAGATCGAAGGAGGCGCCGGTCGGATCGCGCACTCCATCGGTGAAGGTGAAGTACGATCCGTCGGGCAGCACCCCGGTGCCGCCATCGCCTTTGACTCCGCCGCTGCGCCCCTGGTTGGCCAGCACCTCGGCGAAGCCGACGCGCAGCAGGCCCTCGCGGCGGTAGCCGGGGGTCTGGGCATGCGCGATGTTGCGCGCCGTCGTCTCCAGCAGCCGGGTCTCGGCCACCATCGCACTGGCTGCAGCATAGATGCCTTTGGGCATCGTCCCCTCCGTGTCGCGGCCTACGACAGGCAGACCACGATGCAGGAGGGGACGCACACATGATGCCAATCACCAGAACGTGGGTCGCACAACGTGCAGCCCCGCGGCAACCCACGAAGCGATCGCGGAACCAGGTCAAGGAAAAACGAAAAGATGCAACGCCATGCTTTGCAACGGGCTACACCCAGCCCATCATCCTGCGCGGACGAGAGAAGCCGTTGATTCCTGGTGACCTTGGTCCTAACCTGATAGTCTTGGACCTGCAGGCGGCTCCCCCCAGCCGACCCACGCGAAGCGTGCCCAGGCATCACCCGGGAGCGCCGGCGCCCCCGCCGGCATCCGGGGCTGCGGGCGCCCCGCCCGCTCGTCCCCACGTCCCTCCATGCACCCCACCGACACCCTCCTCGCCGACCTGCGATCACGCCGCACCGCCATCGCCGTCATCGGCCTGGGCTATGTCGGCCTGCCCCTGGCCCTGTGCCTGGCCAAGCACTTCCGCGTTGTCGGCTTCGATCTCAACCAGACGAAAGTGGCGACCCTGGCAGCCGGACACGATCCGGTCGGCGAATCGGGCGATGTCGCGGTCGCCGCGTGCCTCAGCGACGGCAGCTTCAGTGCGACCAGCGACGCCACCGCCCTGCGCTCCTGCCGCTTCGTCATCGTCGCCGTGCCCACGCCGGTCGATGTCGCCAAGCGCCCCGACTTCACCTCGTTGGTCGGCGCCAGCACCACGGTCGGCCGCAACCTCGCTCCAGGCGCAGTGATCGTCTATGAAAGCACGGTCTATCCCGGCGCCACCGAAGAGGTGTGCATCCCGGTGATCGAACGCACCAGCGGCAAGA
>JAIFND010000150.1 GCA_020047915.1 bacterium
CTCTGACACTCCCGGCCAGCCGACGCTGCTCAATCGCGCTCTCCTCGCTGTCCTCGCCAAGCGCGGGGTGATGCAGTCCGTCCATCGTGAGCGACTGCGCCGACGATTGGTGGAGGCCGAGGTCACGGACCTGCCAGGCTTGCGACGCTTCCTGGCCAGCGATCGCATCCGGCCGGAGGTTGGCCGTACGGTGGCTGCCATGCTGGCACCGCATGACGATCAAGTCATCGGTGGCTTCCACCTGATCGCTCCCCTGGCCAAGGGGGGCATGGGTACGATCTGGATGACCACCCACGGCGACGAGCTCGCCGTCCTCAAGTTGCTGAATCCAACAGGCTTCGAGGCCGATGAACTCAGGCGTCGGTTCGAGCGCGAAGCAACCATCACCGCCGCCCTCGACCATCCGCACACGGTACGATGTCTGGGGCACGGCTACGACCGGGGCATTCCGTGGATGGCCCTGGCGTTCGTCGATGGCGGCGACGCCGCGAACATGATCAGGCAGCGCGGCGCCGTACCGGAGACAGACGCCGTGTCTGTGGTGGTGCAGGCCCTGCGCGGCCTGATGTACGCCTGGGATCGCGGCCTGGTGCACCGCGACATCAAGCCCGCCAACCTGTTCATCACGCTGGATGGTCGGGTCCTGGTAGGCGACTTCGGCTTGGCCAAACCAGTCGCCACGCCTGATTCTGGACTGACTGCCAAGGGCAATGCTGTCGGATCGCCAGCCTACATGGCTCCCGAGCAGATCCGCGCCCTGGATCTCGATTGGCGTGCCGATCTCTACGCGCTGGGTTGTGTCCTGCATGAGTTGCTGACCGGCAAACCCCCATTCAGCGGATCGCTGAGCGCCGTGATGACCAGCCACCTCACGGATCCGCCACCACCCATGCGACTACCGTCTCCCTGTGGTCCGGACCTTGCGGCCTTCATTCAGCAGGCCATGGAGAAGGACCGGCAACGCCGGCACCCGAGTCCCAAGGCTGCCCTGGCCGCTCTGCTGACCATCGGCGAACGGTTGGACGGGGCCAGCAATCACGGGCTGTCCCGGGCCAGCATCGATGCCAGCACCACCTATCTGATTCCAAAAGACGCCCCGGCAACCGTGGAACCAGCGCCGACCGTCGCTCCGGCACCGGTCACCGTTACGGTAGCCACCCCTGCTGCACCGGCTCCTGCGGCTCCCGTCGAGACGATGGGCAACGATCTATCCGACACCTTCCGCGGCGATTGGCAACTCACCGTTCCAACCGCCGCTCCGCTCCGGCTCCGCGGCGAAGGCTGGTCGGTGGAAGCAGTTGCCGGTATGGCCATGACCCTGGGATCCTCCCCGACGGGTCCTGGCGCAGTTCCGCTGGTGGATCCCGCCAATCCGCAACCCGGCGACGAACGGATCAGCCGCATGCATGTGGTGGTCCGTGTCGATGACGGTGGAACGGCCATCATGACGGACCCCGGCAGTCGGAACGGCATCGAGATCGACGGCCGCCTGGTGGATCCGCAGATCCCCGTCGTTCTTGCTCCGGGCAATCCAGTCACCGTCCAGATCCCTGGCGCCGCAGCCTATGCAGTCCGCTGCCTGCCGAAGCGGACGCGAGCCTTGCCGCTGATGCGTGGCCAGGCTCTCACGGGCCCATCCGATAGCGGGCTGGGAAGCGCATGTCCTATCGACAGCGTCGTCTGGCACCGACCGGGTGCCGGTTGGGCACTCGTCGTTCGGCGCTGCCTGATCGGCGACGAAGCCGCCGATATCCCCATTCCCGGTTGGTCAGGCCCGAACCTGGAGATAGCGCACTGGCAGGGTCGGTGGATCCAGCGCAGAGGCGCTGGGGCCTGGGAGGTGGCGCTATCGAGTTGACTGGGCTTGGCCAGGCACGCTCGTTTGACGCTTACGCTGATGGCGTGACGATGGGCTGCAGGAATCGCAGGCCATCGGTCTCGGATGTATCAGGTCCCAACCAGGACGTGTCCGGTCGGTATCCGCGCTCGATCAATCCGTGTGGCAGGTCGAAGCGCAGAACGGCGAGGCGCAGTCCGGCCTGGGTGATCCCCGTCGCATGCTGCGTAACGTGCATGGCGAAGTCATCTCGTCCAAGCCAGGCCACCAGTTCGTCGAGCAGGACGTAATTGCACGACGAGATGGCGGCGCAGAAGGCCTTGGGAAAATCACGCGCGAGATCGAAAGGGATGCTCCCCTGATCCCAGCAGAGGACGACGAGGGTTGAGCGTAGATCGTCGGGGGGATCACGTACAGGTTGCAAGGAGCCTATTATGGACGGCGATACGTGAGAGCAACGATGGCAGCTGCTGCCACAGCGGCACTGCGGCACGAAGCGTCGTCATGCATGATGGTGACCTAGCAAGCTGCCGTCGGCGCCCGAACGACCGCATCGTCGGCGTCCTCGACATCGAGCGGGATGAGCCGGACCACGACGCGGTGGTTGGTTTGACGGACCCCGACCCGGTAGCCGTAGGTCTCCTTTGCGTAGACGGCTCTCATCCCTTCGGCGAATCGGCGAGCCGCTTGCGCGTCGGGCTGACCGTCGTCGTCCCAGAACTCATGCCGGTCCTCAATGCGCCGGTCGCCGCGGCACTGTGCACAGGTGATCATGTAGGCGAAGAGACGCTTCACGGGGTCGATGTCCGGGACTGCCGGAGGTGCGGGTTCGGACGCGGCGGGCATGCGGAGGGTTATGCGCATGTTGAGACCGATGCGGATAGCGCTGCGGCGTCAAGAGGGCAGTTGCGGCCCGGGTCGAGCGCCAGCATTTGCCCGTTAGGCGGGTGTGCCTCCCAATCGGGTCGCGTGACGGACGAGACGCCTGGTGCTGCTGACGAGCCGGGATATCACGCTGTGCTAAGAAAGTACAATAGCGTTAGTGATTCCGGTGTCTTTGGCGCACATACGCCGCTCATCGCATGCCGCCTGGGCGTGGATCCGCCGGCCAGCTCGTGCTGCCATCCGAGGTCATGCGATCCCGCGGGCTACGGATCGTCCGGATGATCCCGCTCTGCCTCTTCCAGTGCATCGTCCAGCGCCAGCAGCATCAGATCGACGGCATCACCACCACCGAGGCGAACGACCTCGTCGGCGACGGCTCTGATCCAACCCTGGGGATCCTGTGCGTGCAGCGTGGCCATGGCGTGGCGGAGGGGGTTTGTGTGCGTGTACCCCATGCCTAGTCCTTCGCCGACGCCGTTGTCTCGTTGCTCTTGTCGATCATGTACTGCGGATCCGTCGCCCAGGCTCCCGCTTTCCCTTGCTTGGCCTGCTCCTCGGCGTCGGCCAAGACCTTGCGCCATCGTGGGTCTGTCTTGCCGTACTTCTCCCACACCGGCGACCATCCATGCGCAATGATCCGCTCCTGGAGCGTGTCGCCTCGACTGGTGATGACGACGGCCAGGACACGCTTGTAGCGGTCGCGCTCCAGCTCGGCGCCTGGTCCCCATAGGGTCACGGCCGATCCGGTTTTGGCGTGCAGCTCCAGAAACTCAGCCGCGAGCTTGCCCTCACGGGTTGCGACTCCGTGGCTGTTGCCCTTGGACTCGGGTGTGTCGAGGTAGAGCAACCGCACGCGTTCCTCGGTCCCGGCGACCGAGACGACGATGGTGTCTCCGTCGGTGACCGACACGACCTCGGCCGGGACTTCGACTGCGATCAGCGCGCAGGAGCAGATCGTCAGGAGGAGAAGGGGGGCTCGGTATGGCACACGTGTACGCTAATCGGCTGCCCTCGCCCGCAACGGTGGCGACGCGGGGGCACATCCACCCTCCTTGGGTCACATCGTCGGTGATGGAGCGCCGTGGTGTGGTCGGCATGGTGTCTCCCGGCCATGAGGAAGGCCGGTCGTGCCCTGACCGTGGGCGGCACATCGGCTGCGTGGCACGCCCCGCGTCGCGCACGGGGCGTGGGTCGGCGTGGGGGCGTCCGGCAGACAGTCAACCATTTCACAGTTGCAGAGAGGGAGTGGACTTTCGCACTTCTCCTCACCCCTCACGCCGCCCTTGCCAGGGCCTCGAGCATAGCGCTGATATTTTCGTCGCTGACCGGTCCTGGGCCGGACTCCGTGTAAATCCGATTCTGCCAGAATGCCGTGCGTAATGCGGCAAGTGCGTCGGTGAACGAGGGCGCAGCCTTGCGTGCGTACCACGGTGTAGCGGTGACCTGCTGTTGCCGTTTCGGCAGCGTCAGAAACCACCACCAGACGAGCGAGTGGAGGAGGAAGCCGAGGGTGGCGGCGCGTTCTGGTCCTGTACCTGCCCAGGACTGCGGCTGCTGGACATGGATGGACTGTTTGGTGGCGCGGAAGGTATCCTCGATGGACCAACGTCCCGCGTAGGCGCCAGCGATCTCGGCCGGTGGTAGGCTGATGTCCGAGCAGACGAAGAAGTCGTCGGGCTCGCGGCCCTTGGGGTCGCGCACGATGACGAACAGTACGGGGTTCTTGGACACCGCGTACCAGAGGACGATGCAGGAGTGGATAAGCTTGGTGACCGGCCTTCCCCGCTGGTCGATGGTCACGGTGTTCCAGCGCTTGGCCCGCTTGGAGATCTGGGTCGGCGTGCCGAGTCGCGCCCCCCGCTGGCGTGGTCGCCCCCGCCGGCCACTGGGTTTCGGCTTCAGGTGGTAGAGCGCGGCATCGCGTCGCAGGCGCGACACGCTTGTCAGACGCGGGATGTCGGCGGCCATCAGCGTCGCGGCATAGGCGCCGTCGGCGCAGCAGCGCAACTGACGGTCCGGGAACCAGCCGGCGATCGTGCGCAGGGCCTCCGTCGCCAGGGCCGTGAGCTTGGTCCCCTGCTTGCGGTGGAGTGCCACCCAGATCGGCAGACCCAGCGGCTCGCCGCCCCATGTGGCCCGGACCCGCAAGGTGACGACCAGGACATTGAGACCCCAGGCGATCACAACGCGCTTCCCGAAGGACCTGACTGCATCACGCCAGTGTCCCGCCCCGTCGACCTTCCTCCCCGTGCGGTGCAGCAGTGTGTCGTCCAGGTCGAGTTCGATCAGGCCGCCGGGGATAAGCGACTGGACCAGGGCCTGGGCCAGCAACCGCCACAACACCTCCGGCTTCCACGCTCCGCAGCGGATGAATCGGTGGTAGGCATCGTGGGAACAGTGGCCGTCGGGATCTGCCTGCCGATAGATCCCGACCACGGTCCTCCGTCCGGTGCACAGGATCCAACCAGTGAGCAGGGTGGAGAAGATAGCCCACCCAGGTTGGCCAAAGGCCGAACGCAGCGAGCCCAGCGCCGTATTCCAGGCCTGCGTCCGCGAGGCCGCGCCCCTGCCGATCACGATGCGGACCGCTTGGCGCGCCGCTGGTCGACCCGCCCGCGCAGCCACTGGATGCCAGCAGAGCAGGCTTTCTCCAAGCGCTCCTGTTCAGCGTGGTAGTCACGCAGGGCGGCTGTCACCAACGGCACATCGGCAGGAGCCAGGGTGATCACATGCGACTTGCCATCGATGGCGCACGAGAGGGCGGGAGACTCGTGCGGGACCCCGTCCTTGCCGGCACAGCGGCACCCCGGCTTTCCGCATCGCCTGCGCAGGGTGATGAGGGATCCGCGCAGATAGCGCTGCTTCGTGGTGGTAGGCAAGGCGCACCTCATTTCTGTTATATGCGTTGATAACAGTATAAAAAGCAAAGTAAAGCGGCAATCCGTTTTTGGACCGCCGCTGCCGTTCGAGTCAGGTCAGGTCAAAAGTGCGAAAGTCCACAGGAGTGTACGATTCATGATGGATCGAACCCTACCCCGGGTCAACGCTGGGATGCTGTCGCTGAGCAGACCGGGACCGTCATCGCCGCTCAGCCGCCGCGCACCAGCCGACGCAGATTGTCAGCGGAAGCCTGGGCCTCGCTGGACTGGGCAGCCAGCTCCTCGCAGGAGGCGGCCAGCTCCTCGGCGCTGGCTGCGTTGCTATGGGTCACGCGATCGATCTCGGCCAGATCCTCGCGCAGGACGGTGACCGCCGTCCGTTGCGCCTTGCCCCGTTCGGTGAGCAGGGCCACCCGGACGGCCACCTGCACCGAGTCGTCCGAGAAGGCGCGGAACCGGGTGATGACGGTACGCGCCAGTTCTTCACGCAGGGTGCTGCCGGCACGGTCGGCGGCGGCGGCGGCAGCTTCGGCCCCGGCTCGGCTGCGTTGCATCAGGCCCTGGCTCGCCTTGACCTCTTCGCCTGCCCGTTGCGCCAGGGCGCGCACCTCGTCGGCGACAACGGCGAAGCCGGCACCGGCTTCGCCGGCCCGCGCCGCCTCGACCGCGGCGTTCAAGGCCAACAGGTTGGTCTGGAAGGCGATGTCGTCGATCGCTTCGACGACGCGGGCCGTATCGTCGGTCAGACGGCGGATCGCCGTGATCGCCTCGCCCAGTTCGGCCATCCGCTGTTCGACCGACTGGGCGAGCAGCCGGGCCTCGGCCGCACCCTCTTCGGCCGAACCTGCCGCCTCGCCGGCCAGACGGTCGGTCTCTTCGCAGGTGCCCACGATCGCAGCCGAGGCGTTGTCGATCTGCTCGATCCGTTCCAGGCTGGCCTGGGTGCCCTGCGACTGGCGCGACGCGCCGTCGGCGACCTGCACCCCGGCCGCGCTGATGCCCTGGGTGTTGGACAGGGCCTGCGCCGCTCCTTCGGAGATCCGCTCGGCCAGGGTGCTGACCGGACGCACGGCCAAGCGCCCGATCGCCCAGCCGGCGATGGCGATGGCCAGCACGGCCAGCGCGATCGCAAGGGTGACCAGCTCCAGCATCAGTGCCTGGTGGCGGGCTCCCGTCGCCTCGACCCAGACTGTGACCAGCGCCCCGGTGCTGGCTGCGGCGGTCCGCGTAGCCTGAAGCAGATCGGCGATCGGACCTTCGGCGGCCAGTTGGATCGCCTGGGTGTCACGGTGGGCGACGGCTGCCGCCTCGCGTTCGGCAGGGCTGATCAGCGCCGGGATGGCAATGCGTTCGGCCTTGCCAGGCACGGCAACCACCGTGCCGCCCTGGTCGAGCGCCACATAGGTCTCCTCAAGCCAGGTCCGCACCTGCGCCGGGTCGGCCTTGAGGCCGGCGCGCACCAGCTGGACCTCGGCCAGATGCCGCTGCAGCAGCATGCGCTGTCGACCGATGATGTCGGTGACCCGGGCATCGGCATCGGATGAACGCAGGCCGTGGACCGCACCCAACGCCAGGGTGACGAGGGCGACAAGCATCGCCGTGCCGCTGAGCAGCAGCAGCCGGGTACGCAGGCTGAAGGCCTTCATGCTGCCCCCCCTTCACGCGACTGTTTCAGACGCACCAGGCATTCGACCACCGCCTCGGTATTGCTTCTGAAGGCCCCCTGGGGGTCGGCGATCGCCTGCTTGGCCACGGTGGGCCGGTTTTCCGCGATGGCATCGATGATCGGCCCGAGGCTGGTGTGGAAGTCGGCATGCTTGTGCCGCAACTGCTGAAAGAGCGGGTCGCCATGCAGGGCGGCGGATTCGTCGCCGTGGATCCAGACGCCCAACGGGCAGCGGTCATCGACGCAGGATGTCGCACGATCAGGAGCCTTGCCGGTCTCCACCGCGGTGAGCAGGCGCACTTTCCAGCGTACATGCGCGACAATGGCAGCGTGTGGGTCCATATTGCCTCTGTATTAAAAGTATACACAGCGACGATATGCGTGTCCATCTGCCGGTTCCAGGGCGCGCGCAGTTGTACGCGTTCGCGTTGCTCACCAACCTGAGTTTGACGGTCAATCGCGGCAGGCCGCTGTGCGGGCGGCTTGCCCTTCCGATCCCAGACCTCCGGCCATGCTCCGCCGCCATGCCACGTCTTGGAATCCGCACCTCGGGTAATCTCCGCTCCATCGCCCCGCCGCTGTGGGAGAGCGATTTCCTGCGTGCCTGCCGGGGCGAACCCGCGCGACGCACGCCGGTGTGGCTGATGCGCCAGGCTGGGCGCTATATGGAGCACTACCGCGGCCTGCGCGCCAAGCTGTCCTTCCTCGAGCTGTGCCGCAACCCGGCCGCCGCCGCCGAGGCGGCGCTCTATGCCCGCGCCTGGCTCGACGTGGACGCGGCGATCGTGTTCAGCGACATCCTCATCGTGCTGGAGGCCCTGGGGGTGCCGCTGCGCTTCGAAGGCGATGGCCCGAAGCTGACCGCGCTGGCCGGACCAGCGGCGGTCGATAGCCTGCGCGACCCCCTCCAGGCCGCTGCCGATCTCGGCTATGCCCACGAGGCGGTGCGCCAGACCGTCGCGGGCCTGCCGGCCGACATCCCCTGCATCGGCTTCGCCGGAGCGCCCTTCACCCTCGCCGCCTATGCCATCGAAGGCGGTGGCTCGCGCCAGTTCGCCAAGGCCAAGGCCTTCATGTACCGCGAACCGGCGGCCTGGCATCGTCTGGCCGCGAGCCTCGCGACCTGCATCGCCGAGCACGCCAACCGCCAGGTGGCGGCCGGGGCGACCGCGATCCAGTTCTTCGACTCGTGGGCCGGCTGCCTGTCGCGCCCCGACTATGCCGAGTTCGCCCTGCCCCACCTGCGCGCTGCGGTGCAGGCGGTGGTCCCCGGGGTGCCGGTGATCGTCTTCGGCGCCGCCACCGGCCATCTCCTCGACCTGATGGCCTCGACCGGGGCGGACGTGGTCGGGGTCGATACCGGGGCGGCGCTCGACCAGGGCTGGGAGGCGGCCGGCGGCCCAGGCCGGGTCGCGGTGCAGGGCAACCTGGATCCGGCGGTGCTGCTCGCTCCGTCGGCGGTGATGCGCACGCGCACCGACCAGGTGCTGGCCGAGGCCGGGGGACGGCCGGGCCACATCTTCAACCTGGGCCACGGCATCATCAAGGAGACCCCGCCGGAGATGGCGCGCGAACTGGTCGCCTACGTCCATGAGCGGAGCGCGCGGTGACCGTCGTCGTCGTAGGCGCCGGCATCGGAGGACTCGCCGCCGCCTACCATGCGCGCAAGCGCGGCCTGCAGGTGGTGCTGGTCGAGGCTTCCGACCGGCTGGGCGGGGTGATCCGCACCTCGGTCGAGGATGGCTGCACCCTCGAGCATGGTCCGGATTCGCTGGTCTCGGTGAAGCCGGGCGGCCTCGAGCTGGTGCGCGAGCTCGGCCTGGAACCGCGCCTCATCGGCGTGCCCGAGGCGGCCCGTCGCGCGGCGCGGCCGCCTCGTGCCGGTGCCGGACGGCCTCTATCTGCTGGCGCCGGGCCGCATCTGGCCGTTCGTCTGCTCGCCGTTGATCAGCTGGGCCGGCAAACTGCGCATGGGCCTCGACCTGCTGCTGCCGCGGCGCCGGGCCGGGCTGCCCGAGGAGAGTCTCGCCGCCTTCGTCCGCCGCCGCCTCGGCCGCGAGGCGTTGGAGGCGATCGCCCAGCCGATGGTCAGCGGCATCTACACCGCCGATCCCGAGACCCTGTCGCTGGTCGCGACCATGCCGCAGTTCCTCGATCTCGAACGCGAGCACCGCTCGCTGATCCTCGGCATGATGGCGCGCATGAAGAAACAGAAGGCCGCCGCCCAGGGCGGCGCCTCGGGGCCACGCTATGGCCTGTTCCTGTCGCTGGAGGGTGGCCTGCAGACCCTGGTCGATGCGCTGACCGCCCGGCTGGGCGACGCCGATGTGCGGCTGAACACGGCGGCCGAGGCGCTGCGCCGCGAGGGCGACACCTGGGTGTTGCGTGCCGGTGGCCAGGACCTCCGCGCCGAGCGCGTCGTCCTCGCCCTGCCCGCCCACGCCGCAGCGCGACTCGCCCCGGAGCCGCTCGCCGCCGAGCTCGCCGCCATCCCCTACGCCGGGGTGGCGACGGTGAACCTCGCCTTCCCCGCCGCCGCCTGTCCGGCCCTGCCCATGGCCGCCGGCTTCGTCATCCCGGCGATCGAGGGGCGTTCGACCATCGCCTGCACCATCGCGCACCAGAAGTACCCGGGCCGCGTCCCCGCCGACACCGTGCTGCTGCGCGCCTTCGTCGGCGGCGCCCTGCACGAGGACCGGCTGGAACTCGATGATGCCGCGATGATCGCCGCGACCCTCGCCGATCTGCGCCTGTATCTCGGCGCCCTGCCCGAACCACGCCTCGCCCGCGTCCACCGCTGGCCCAAGGCGATGGCGCAGTACGTGGTCGGCCATCGCGAACGCATCGGCCGGATCCGCACGCTGACCCCGCCCGGCCTGCATCTGGTCGGCAACGGCTACGACGGCGTCGGCATCCCCGACGTCGCAGCGCAGGCGGCACGCATCTTCGCGCAGTAGCTCGGGGGCTTCGCCCAATGGCGTAAAGGTAAGCCGGGGGTATGTGGTTCTGCGTCGAAATCCGTAGGTTGGATGGAATCAAGGCGGAAG
>JAIFND010000221.1 GCA_020047915.1 bacterium
CAAGGGCCGAACCGGTGCCGGCCGCCGGGGTCATCACACCGAAGCACTCAGGAAGTCGCAAGTTTCAACCCACACGGAACAGCGCGGAACCGTAACTATGTGGCAACCGTGTACGCCTGGAACGGCACTGGCACCAGTATTGCCAGCCTGAGTCTGAACATCGCCGCGGCCGGAACCCCAACGCCCGTGACCGTAGATCCGGCCTTCGTCATCGTGGTCGACACCAGCAATGGTGGAACCTCGGCCAGCAACCAGTTTACCCTCCCCCTCTATGTCGGGGGGCTTACCTATAATTTCTCTGTCAACTGGGGGGATGGGACCACGAATAACATCACGACCGATGCGAGTCCGACGCACACCTATCCTAGCGCCGGGACCTACACCATACGCATCACCGAGAACACAACGGGGGGATTCCCGCGCATCTATTTCAACGCCGGCGGCGATTGTGCGAAATTAATGCAGATCGCGCACTGGGGGGATGTGACCTGGACCAGCATGGCAAGTGCATTCAGACAGTGTTACAATGTGGTTATCACCGCCACTGATGCGGCCACCGCCAAGACGGGTGGAGTGACGGACTTCTCGTACGCTTGGTACTCTTGCTACAACTTGACCAGTTTCCCACTCATCGACACGTCGTCGGGCCAGAACTTCAACGGCACATGGCGTTCCTGCTCCAGCTTGACCAGTTTCCCACTCCTGGACACCTCGGCTGCAACATCATGCATCAATACCTGGACCAGTTGCGCTGGGCTGACCAGTTTCCCGGTCCTGGATACCTCGCATGTGGTTTCTTTCACCGAGTGCTGGTCCCAATGCGTTGGCCTAACCAGCTTTCCGGTCATTGACACCTCCGCTGGACAGTATTTCCAGTATGCTTGGTCAAATTGCAGCGCCCTGACCAGCTTTCCGACCCTGAATACCGCGGCTGGGCTGTCGTTCGCCTCCGCCTGGGCCAATTGCAGCAACCTGACGACATTCCCGGCGTTGGATCTGCACAACATGACAGCAGGAAGCAACATGCTTGGTGGCGTCCCCCTTTCCGCCGCCAATTACAGTGCTCTCTTGAACGATCTTGCCACCAACAACACCAACACTGGCGTTGTGTTTGGAGCCGGACTCAACACCTATGACGACAGTGCCGTCATCGCGCGCCTCACCACCCTGTCGGGACGGACCTGGACGATCACCGACGGCGGTCACACCAAACCGGTAATCACCAGTGCCACCGCGATCAACGCGACGGTGTCCACCACGTTATCGTACCAGATCACGACGACGAGCGCGAATGCACCAACGAGCTTCGGGGCAGCCGGACTTCCCGCCGGTCTGAGCATCAACGCCACCACCGGACTGATCACCGGCACCACCTCGGCCAGCCCTGCCATCACCACCATCACCATCTCAGCCATCAATGCCGGCGGGACGACCAATGCCACGCTGACGTTGTCGGTCGGCGAAAGTTACGCACCGGTCATTTCCAGCTCCACCGCCGCTACTGGCATCATCTTCCAGCCCTTCACCTACACCATCATCGCCTCGGGCAACCCGATCAGCTACACCGCTGTCGGCCTGCCGGCTGGTCTGGTGATCGATCCGTGGCACGGCATCATCCAAGGTACCCCGACGACCACCGGCAGTAGCGCAATTACCATCAGTGCCATCAATCTCGGCGGCACCGGCGTCGCCACCCTAAGCCTGATCATCAAGGTCCCCGCGGCGAGCGAGGGCGACGGAAGCACCACCGGTGGCAGCAGTACAGGTGGCGGCGGTGGTGGCGGCTGCGGTATTGGCGGAACAGCAGCCCTGTTGCTTGGCAGCCTGTCCCTGTTCAGTCTGCGCCGCCCGAGTCAGACGCGCGGGTTAGGTGATCAACACCGAGGTCATCGCGCGCAAAAGCTGAGCCGAAAGGCCAGCAGGCTATAGCCTCGTCAATCGTCCTGTTCCGCCGTGCAGCCGACGCCTGGGCAGATGCGCGGGATGCGCGTCATCGCCTTCAGGCGCAGGCAGATCGCCTCGGCCTCGTCCTGCGTCAGGCCGCGCTTGGCTGCCGCCGAACCCTCGGTGTGGGCCTCGACCGCGATCATCTCGGCGACTTCCTCGGATAACCCGCACGCGCGCTGCAGACCAGCCACGACGATGTCGAAGGGCGTCACATCGTCGTTGAGCAGCATGACCTTCCAGCCATGCGATACCGCAACGGCGCTATCAGCCTCGGGCTGGGAGAAGGGATTGCCGTCTGGGGTCGTCACGCCGGACAGGATGGCGACCCTGCCGAGCGTTCAACGCTTTGCGGCTACACCGAACGCCGCCTCGACCTGGCGGCGCAACGCGGCGATGGCGGCAGTGAGTTGGCTCGGCATATCGCTCCAACCGCTTTCGATCGAGATCGCGCCCTGATACCGGATGGCGGCCAAGGCACGCAACCACGGGCCGAAGTCGTCGCCCTGCACACCTGGCGCCGTGCGCTGCTCGCGTTCGGCGACATGCACATGCTGCAGCAGGTCGCCGGCGCGCAGCAGGGATTCGGGGCCTTCGCCATCGCGGGCCATGTGATAGAGATCGGCAAGCAGGCGGACCCCCGCGACGTTGGCGTCGCGCACGATCGCGGCCCCCTCGTCCACCGAGTTGATGAAGTTGCATTCACCGCGGTTCAACGGTTCGACCACCAGCAGTACGCCACGGGTCGCGGCCACCGGGCCGATTTCGCGCAGCAGATCGACGAACTGGTCGCGGGCCAAGGCACGAGAGAATCCCTCCGGAATGCGCCGCGAGGCACCACTGCCGAAAACGATGCGGGTCATTCCGGCCTCGGCCGCACGGGCGAAGGCGACTGTCGCCCACGCCAGGATCGCAGCCCGATCGACCTGGGGGCCGACACAGGGCAGGTCGCCAGGCAGGAAGCAGTTGGCGGCCAGGATCGGCCGGCCGGCCTGGCGCGCGGCCGCCAGCCGGTTTCCCCAGGCCGCAGCATCAGCATCGCGTGGCTTCAGGAATCCCTGCACATTCTCCTCGATGAAATCGACTGCTTTCAGGTGTGGTGCTGGGCCGGAGGCAGCAGTGCAAACGCCATATAGCATAGGGAACTCCGTGATTGGTTGGTGGGAGTATGCTTGTTGGATTCCTTGAAATCTTGATAAATTTCGTTTCGTGACTGAGACTTCCGTGACAACCGCCTCCAACTCCCGCTGGAGCCTGTTCCGGCCAGCCCCGATGCCCGCGGTGGCGCAACCCTGTTCGGTCCGCTCGATGGGGCATTACCATTTTCCCGAGCCGACCCTGATCGACCAGATCCATCCGCGGCCGTTCGTGCAATTGTATTGGTGCGGCAGCGGCAGACTGCGCTTCGGCACCGAGAGCGGCGACGTCGAGATCACTGCCGGCGAGATCTTCGCCTACCCTGGCCAGGTGTGGCATCGCGTACGTTCCAGCGCCCCGGCGACGGACTACTGGTGGATCACCGTCGATGGCCCGCTGGCTGATGCCTGCCTGCACGCTTTCGAACTGCGCCCGCCCTGGCCGCGGATCGCGGGTCCGCCGCCAGAACGCCTGTTCATGCGCCTCGCCGCGGTGCTGCCCGACCCATCGCAGAGTTCCGAGCGCACCGCCGCAGCCCTGGGCTGGGAACTGCTCTCCGCCGCCGCCTCGGGCGGGGCGCTGCTGCCCGATGCCGATCAGGCGGTTGAACGCATGCGGCGGCATCTCATCGAACACGCCTCCGATGCCGATCTGTCGATCGCCCGGTTGGCAACGGAATTGGGCGAGGACCGCAGTGTGCTGACCCGCCGCTTTACCCGCCTGGTCGGGGTCGCGCCCAAGCCGTATCTCCAATCGCTGCGCCTGAGTCGGGCGATGTCGCTGTTGCACACCACCGAGGCCAGCGTCGCCGCCATCGCCCACGACTGCGGCTTCGCCGATCCCGGCTACTTCTCGCGCGCCTTCCGCGAGCATGTCGGCATGACCCCCGAGCAGTTCCGGGACTGACGCATCTTAACAACTCAGGCCACGGGACCCCGTCGCACAGCGATGGGGCGGCTGCCGAGCAGCGGTGGGCGGATACAATGGGCAAAGCCCATCCGCCCACGGTATTGGAGCGCAGGCGACAATACCGAGCTGCGACAAAAGCCGTGGGGGGCGAAGCGGGTCGAGCGCAGCGAGAGCAGGCCCCAGTGGGGCCTGCGGCCCGATGAGCCGCAACGCTTCAGCGTTGCGCCGGATGGCCCGCAGGGCCGCGGGGGCGAAGCCCCTGAGCAGTTGGAGTGGCGGATGCTCTTTGGCTATCCGTTCCCGCCCCTATCATGCTCGCCCCATGGTTGCCTCCCCCTCTCAGCGCTGGTCCAGCGCCGTCCACGACCTCTTCGCCTGCGCACGCGGCCGTCTGCCCGCGTCCTTCCTCGAGCGCAAGCTCGCGGAGATCGGTCTGAGCGCGGTGAAGCCGCTGCCCCATGCCGACCTGCAGCGCTTCGAGAAGTCGGTCGATCTGGTCAACGCCCTGGTCGCCGGCCGCGGCGCGCCGGGTGGAGCCAAACCCGATGTGGCCCTGGCGGCCGCCTTCCCTGACGATCACGCCACGCTTGGTGGCCTGCGCGTCCTGGCCCAGGAATACATCACCTCGATGCGCCCGGCCAAGGCTGCCAAGCCCAAGCCGGCGGCGGAAGGCGTCCCGGTCGCGGCTCCCGCGATCGCGCCACCGCGCGAGCAGCATGATCAACGTGGGCCGCGCGAACCGCGCGAGCAGCGTGAGCGCCGCGATCCGCGCCCAGTGATCGCTCCGCCGGCCCCGCGTCCGCCGCGCATCACCTGGGCAGCCTGGAGCGCCCGTCATCTCGGTGGCGAGGCCCCGGCCGCACCTGCCGATGGTCCCGCTCCGTTCCTGCCCGCCTCGCTCACCGGCTGGCCGGCCGATGCCGATGCCAAGCGCCAGCTGGCGCGCATCGCCGAACGCCTCGCCGGAGTGTTGACCACCAAAAACGCCGGCAACGACCCCGCCGCCGCAGTGCGTGAACTCGCCTTCGCGATCCTGCGTCCGCCGCTGGCGGTGCGCGATGACCTGCGTCACCTGCTGGCCGAGCACCTGCAGCAGCAGGGTGTGCAGATCACCGTCTCGGCACTGTACCCCCCCCCGCCGGTCGCCGCCCTCAAGCGCGACTGGGAAGGTCTGCTTGCCGCCCGTGGTCCCGAGGATCCGGCGGTCGCCGCCGCCTGGCAGCGACTACTCGATGCCCATCCCGAAGCGCGCGCCAAGCTTGAATCCGAACGCTCCGCCGAACTCGAAGATCTGCTCAAGCGCATGGGCAATGCCGCGCGCGCCGAGGGCGAGGACAGCGAACCGGCCCGTGGCCTGCGCTCGCGTATCGAATCCCGTTTCAGCGGCGTGGCCGAGCGCATTGCCGCTGAGCTGACCCAGGTGCGCGCCGCCGCCGAGGCCGCCGCAGCCACCGGCCGCCTGGTCGCCGAGCGCAGCTGGTCCGACCCCGAGGTCGCCGCCGCCATCGCCGCCCTCGAACCGGCCTCGCGCGAACGCCTGCTTGCGCAGCGCCGCCACGAACTCGATGAACTCGATCGCCGCTTCCGCGCGGCGCTGAAGGAGCACGGCCCCGAGGCCGAAGCGACGCTCACCGCCCTGGGCCATCTGCGCGCCCGCTTCCCCGATGAGGGCACCAACGCCGCCGAACGCCTCACCCGCATCCGTCGCGGCGAGGACCTCGCGCAGCAGGAACGCACACGACGGGAGGCCGGCCGTTCGCTCAGTTCGGTCCACCTCGGATCCGCCGAACACCGGCCGACCCGGCTCAATGCCGCCCCCTCCTGGCGCCTGGTCGTCGTCATCGCCGGCCAGCGCGGCGGGCGCGGCGGTGAGGGCAAGGGTCGTCGCCATGGTCACGCCGTGGGCCTGCTCCTCGATCGCGCCCTGCCGCACGGCCCGGTCGCTGCGACCTGGCGCGCTCCGGAGTGCGCCGATCTCGATGAACTCGACCACGCTGTGCAGGCCATTGCTGATCTGCCCTGCGGCGTGATCGGCCTGCCGCTGGCCGACTGCCCCGAGCGGGGTGGGGATACATGGCTCGACGCGGTCGCCGCGCTGACCCTGCTGGCGCGCTGTGCGATCGGCGACGCGACGCTCAGCGTCGAGCTGCCCGCCTGGGCCGAGACCACCGATCAAGCCGCGCTTGAAGCCGTGGCATCAGCCCTGGGTGCGACGCGCGTCGCCTGTCCCGACCACGCCACGGCCCTGGCCGAGGCCATCGCCTGGAGCTGGAGCGGCCGACGTGAAGCCGACGAGGCGCGCATCCGCCAGAGCGGCCTTGCTGGCACCTGCCTGCTCGAGCCCAGCCCGGCCCTGCGCGAGAACCTCGCCGCCGCCCTGGCTGGTACGGTCCCGTCCTGGCCGGCCTGGGGCGCCCTGATCGACGAGTCGGCGGGCGACACCGGTGGCCTGGCCGAAGCTCTGCTCAAGCGCGTCGGTCTGCGCATCGCTGGCGATCACGAGGCGGTCGGCGCCCTGCATCGCCACCTCGTTGGTCTGGCCCGTGGCCGCATCGCCGATCCCGCTCGGCTGGACCGCGAGCTGGCGACCTTCGACGCCCTGGCGGGTACCCAGTTGCGGGCCCGCGACCGTCTGCGGCTCAGCGCCGCCCAGGTCGCGGCGCAGGCCGCCCACGGAGTGATCAGCCCCGCAGCCGCCGACCGCCTCAATGCCCAGCTCGTCGAGCTGCGCGAGGAATGGCCGACCGAAATCCTGGAGACCGCGCTGCACGCCGCCGCGCACGCCAGGGACGCCCTGGACGGCGAACGCGCCGAGTCCTTCCTCGCCCCGTGGGCGCGGGCCGAGGCCATCGCCTGCGGTGGTCGGACCATGCTGGTGCGTCTGCACGAGGAACGCTCGCGCATCGCCGCCCAGGCCGGTCGCTGGAAGGAGGCGCGCAAGCAGCTCGACAAGGCCGACGAGACCACTGCCAAACTCGCCGATCCTGCCGATCGCGGTCCGGCCCAGTCGCGCCTGGCGCAGCTGCGCTCGGCGGTGCTGGCCGACGACCCGGCCGCAAGCGCCGAAGAGGCACGCAACGCCCTGATCACCGCCGTCGCGGCCTCCGAGCCGGTCAGCGTGGCGGGGGAACTGGCCGAGCACGGTCAGGGTGGCCGGCGCTATGCCCACCACAGTCTGCTGCGTTGGGCGGTACGCCGTCAGGACGACATCCTGACCGGCGCCTACCTGGCCCGTCGCGAATCCTGGTGCGATGTGCGCGAGGCCCCTGGTGGCCAGATCCTCGCCCTGCGCGCCATCGTGGTCGCACCAACCGACAGCCCGGCCGCCCTTGCCCTGCTCGGCGAGGCCGAGGCCCGTCTCGGCCAGTCAGCCCCGACTGCGTCCCGCCTGTCCTGGGCGGCCTGCGCCGTGGCGACCGCGTTGTGCGGAGCTGTCCTGCCCGACCTGCGCGAGCGCCTGATTGCCCTGCGCCGCGAGCGTCCAGCCGCCACCCCGGCGGTCGATGCCCTCGAGCGCGCCCTCGCTCTCGCCCCCGACACCAAGGCCGGCCTGGCCGAGGCCCTGCCGCTGCTCGCCCGCTGAATCGACCGGGGCGCTGGCGGCTTGCCAAGACCGCCAGCGCCCCATCATCATGCGCCGAACTGCCTGCACTTGTAGCTCAGCTGGATAGAGCGCTGCCCTCCGAAGGCAGAGGTCGAAGGTTCGAATCCTTCCGAGTGCGCCAATGCAAAACCTCGGCTTACACCGAGGTTTTTGCGTTTCTGGCGACGCGAATCAGGAGTGGCCTGAACCATGCCGTTCCCCCATCGGTTCCCCCAAACTAGGCCGGCCCCTTCGCTGGCGGCTGACCCAAGAAGTTGAACCGGGGGCGTTCCTCGTAGTTCAGCAGGTGCGCGTAGTGCTCATGGACCATCTGTGTAGTCGAGTGCCCCAGCCAGCGGGCGACCTCCTCGGCGCTGTGGCCGGCCTGCAGGCAGGCGCAGGCAAAGGAGTGGCGCATCTCCTTGAACTCGATGTACGGCGCACCGGCAGCCATGGCTGCGTTCCTGACCCGGATCCAGACCTTCACGGGATCGTACCTGTAGACCCGCTTGGTCCCCCCTCTCTTCGGAGCGTCGCGCTGGGCCTCCAGGACATAGTCCTCTGGCTTGGCGTCGGCCGGACGATGGGCACGCAGAAGGGGTAGGGCCTCGTTGGAGACGGGGATGATCCGATTCTCGTACGTCTTGGTCGTGAACCCTGGTCGCTGTTGGAGCCGGCAGATCGGGCTGGTTTCGCCTGTCCGGGGGTTGACCCGGTCCAGGTCGAGATCGCACCAGCGCACGTTGACGGCCTCGTTCTTCCGCAGCCCCAGGAAGAGGCCGAGGACCAACATCATCGTGGCCGTAGCCGGCTCCGTGTCGGCTGCCGCTGCCGCGAAGGCCTTCGCCGCGTGGTCCGGCGTCCAGTACTGCACCGGAGGATGGATCTCCCGCAGGTCAGGGACGTCCTCCCAGCATGCGTGCTGCACCCATTTCTTCCGCCGTGCCAGGTTGAGCATCTTCTTCAGGGTCCGCACCCGGCCGTTCATGGTCGAGTCGGAAACCTTCCGCTGACGCTGAATCTTCGCCCTGGCAGCCAGGATGGTCTCAGCCGTCAAGTCAGCGAGAAGTGCATCCCGACCCAGTTCCTTGAGCCAGTCCCGCATGTGGAGCGGGTACTTGTACTTGGTCTGCAGGGACACTTGGCCAACGAAATGAGCCTGATGGTGGTCGTAAAGTTCGCCCAGGGTCCTGGGGTCAGAGGACTGCTCGACAGGTGTTTGCTCCGCCCCGTCAATGTGGTCGGCCAGCCGCCCGTCCCAGTGATCCTGCCACTTCGCGCAGACCCTGCGGAGATCACGCTCGACCGTGATGGGAGTCGGGGCTGGCTTGAATGAGTGGCGGAAGCAGGCGGTGTGGCGTTCGGCCTGCTCCAACTTCGAAAACATCCACTTCAAGGCCTCCAGCGAACCAGAGGCACACAGGTAGTACTGCTCATGCGCCCACTTCGAGGTCAGGCTGACGTCGCCGTGG
>JAIFND010000101.1 GCA_020047915.1 bacterium
TCGGGGGTGCGGGGGCGCAGCCCCTGCAGCAACAGCCAGCTAGCGGGGCGACGCCCATAATCAGCCTCGGGCTGGGGTGGAGCCCCGCTAGGATCAGGGATGTTTATTTCCTCTTCTGCACGCGCTCGCGGGCGGTGCTCCAGTCTTCGGGCTCGACAGGCAGGTCGAAGTCGAAGAAGCGCGCGGCGTTGCGGTAGCCGATGTCGCGGACCATGTTGCCGATCAGCTTGAGGTCGCGCGGCAGCAGGCCGTCCTCGATGTCCTGGCCGAGCTTGTTGCACAGCGTGCGGCGGAAGTACTCGTGCCGGCTGTAGGACAGGAAGCTACGGCTGTCGGTCAGCATGCCGACGAAGCGCGAGAGCAGGCCGAGGTTGGAGAGCGTGTCGATCTGCTTCTCCATGCCGTCCTTTTGGTCGAGGAACCACCACGCCGAACCGAACTGCATCTTGCCCGGGACGCTGCCGTCCTGGAAGTTGCCGATCATCGTGCCCAGCACCTCGTTGTCGCGCGGGTTGAGGTTGTAGATGACGGTCTTGGCCAGCTGGTCGGTCTGGTCGAGGCGGTCGAGCAGGCGCGACAGCGGCTTGGCGTAGTTCGCATCGCCGATCGAGTCGAAGCCGGTATCGGGGCCGAGCAGCTTCATCATGCGCTGGCTGTTGTTGCGGATCGCGCCGATGTGGAACTGCTGGACCCAGCCGCGCGCGTGGTCCATGCGCCCCCATTCGACCAGGATCCAGCTCTTGAAGGCGGCCGCCTCCTCGGGCGTCACCTGCTTGCCGGCGCGCGCCTTGGCGAAGCTCTGGCGCACGCCCGCTTCGGTGAAGTCGTCGGCGAAGACCGTCTCCAGGCCGTGGTCGGACAGGCGGCAGCCGGCGGCGTGGAAGGCATCGTGGCGCTTGCGCAGGGCCACCAGGTAACTGTCCAGTTCCTTCACCTCGACATTGGCAGCGGCCCCGAGGCGGTCGAGCCAGGCGTTGAAGGCGGTGGCGTCCTCGATCATCATGCCCTTGTCGGGGCGCCAGGTCGGACGCATCTGCACATGCCAGCCGGCACGCGCCAGCTTCTTGTGGTGCGCGAGGTCGTCGCACGGATCGTCGGTGGTGCACACCACGGCGACCTGCCACTGCTCCATGATGCCACGGGCGGTGAAGCCGGGCTCGTCGAGGCGTTCGTTGCACTCCTCCCACACCGATTCGGCAGTGCTGCCGTCGAGCAGGCGGTCGGAGATGCGGAAGGGGCGCTTCAGTTCGAGATGGCTCCAGTGGTACAACGGGTTGCGCAGGCACTTGGGCATGGTCTCGGCCCAGGCCTGGAACTTCTCGCGGTCGCTGGCGTCGCCGGTGATCAGCCGTTCGGGGATGCCGTTCGAGCGCATGGCGCGCCACTTGTAGTGGTCGCCGGCCAGCCAGATCTCGGAGAGGTTGCGGTACTTGCGGTCGTCGGTCACGTCCTTGGGCGGGAGGTGGCAGTGGTAGTCGATGATCGGCAGGTCGCGGGCGTACTCGTGGTAGAGTTCCTCGGCCGCCTCGTTCTGCAGCAGGAAGTTCTTGCCGATGAACAGGTCTTTGCGCTTCTTGCCCATGAGGCCTCCGGATGGGGGGCAGGCTGGGGCTGAGGCGCCGGCTGCAAGCGCGCGGGGCTGGTGCGGCCGAGGCACGCCCTAACCTCCCCGCCCATGCAGGCCGCCGGCTCCGCCATCCGATGGTTGTCCTCTGCCCTGGCCGCCCGCCCGGTGTGGACGGCGACGGCCGGCCTGTGCGCCCTGGCCTGCGCCCTGCTGCTGCCCTTCGACCGCAGTCTGCAGGCTTGGCTTGCGGGCTGGCAGCAGGTTCCCGGGATCAGCGATGTGTTGGCCGTCGTGCGCTGCTTCGGGCGCGGCGAGGTCGCGGTGCTGGTGGCGCTGGCGGTCGCCGCCTCGGGGCGCTGGCGGCTGGGCGCGCAGATGCTGCTCGCGCTGGCGATCTGCGCCGTCATCACCTGGGCCTTCAAGCTGGGCGTGCTGCGCGAGCGGCCGACCGGTCGTTCATTCTCCTTCGTCAGTGGCGACACCAGTACCGCTTGGGCGCTGGTGCCGTTGCTTGCGCGCGCCTGGCCAGTGATCGCCGGCTGTGCGCTGGTCGCCGCCGGGGTCGGGATGTCGCGCATCGTCCTGGGCTACCATTGGCCGGCAGATGTCCTGGGTGGGACGGCGGTCGGCATCCTTTCCGCATTGCTCGCCCGGCACGCCTGGCCGGAGCGGCCGTGGCCGTGGTTGGGTCAGCGGCGGCTCTGGCTGGGGCTGGCGGGCATCGCCTGGCTGGGGGCCTGCGTGTGGGCGGTGGCCAGTCCCAAGGTCGATTGGCTGCGTACCTTCCTGCTGGTCTGGGGACCGGCCATTCTCGGCTGGGTGGTGTGGACGCGCCTGCGACTGCGTGCGCGCCGGGCGTGGTCCCCGGCGCCCTGGGTCATGCCCGTCCTGGCTGGGGCCCTGGCCCTCCTGCTCACCGTGGTCGCCACCGGTTCGACGTTATGGGACCGCGACGAACCGCGCAACGCTCTCGCCGCCCGCGAGATGCTGGCCAACGACGCCTGGCTGGTGCCGACCTTCGATGGCGAGCCGCGGCTGCACAAGCCGATCCTGCCCTACTGGCTGATGACCGCGGCCTTGCGCAGCGGCCTGCCCTACGATGTCGCCTGCCGCATGCCGGCGGTGTTGTGCATGGCGCTGGCCGTGCTGTTGTTGGGACTCAGTCTGCGCCGGCTGCTTGGTACGCAGTCGCCCGCCGCCGTGATCGGCATGGCCGCCCTCGCCGGCTCGCCGCTGGTGCTGGTCAGCGGCTCGGCCGCCACCACCGATGCCGCGTTGATGCTCGGCATCGCCGCCACCATGTGGGTGCTGTTCGAAGCGGCGCTCGCCGGATTGCGCTGGTGGCATGTCCCGGCTGCCGGCCTGGCGATCGGCTGGGCCCTGCTGTCGAAGGGACCGATGGCGATCCTCGTGCCGGTGGCGACCCTGGCGGTGGCGGCTGGGCTGCCGCCGCTGTGGGCGCGGATCCGCCGGCAACCCGCGCCGGAACGCCTGATCAGGCCTGGCGCCTGGCTGGTGCTGGGCGGAGGCCTGCTCATCGGCAGCCTGCTTGCCCTCGCCTGGTTCGTGCCGGCCAATCGCGCCACCGAGGGTGCGATGCTGCGCGAGATGATCGGCGACCATGTGGTGAAGCGCGCCCTGCAGGCACGCGAGAGCCACGGCGGAAAGCTGTGGTACTACCTACCGATCCTGGTCGTCGGATTCCTCGCCTGGCTGCCGGCCCTGGTCGTGGCGGTGCGCGGATCCGGTCTCGATCGCCGGGCCGCCTGGCTGCTGTGGGCGTGGGCCATCCCGGTGCTGGTCGTCCTGTCCCTGGTCCAGACCAAGCTGCCGCACTATCTCCTGCCGATGCTCTGGCCGATGGCTGGGCTGATCGCAGCGGCGGTGCTTGGCCGCAACCACCCGGCCTGGTGGGCGTGGGGTCGCCGCGCCCAGGTCGGGCTGCTCGGCCTGGTCGCCGGTGCGCTGCTGCTGGTGCCGACCCTGGCTGTCGTCCTGGTCGCAGCAGGCTGGCTGACTGCGCCCGTGCCCCTCGGTCCGCTGGTGCTGCCCGCGTGTGCCGCCGGACTCGCCTTTACTCTACTGACCTACACTGTGCTGCAGGCGCGCAACCGCCCGGCGCACGCTGTCGCCGCCACGCTTGGCATGGCGGTGCTCGGTCTGACCCTGGCGCTGAACCTGTGGCGGACCGAGATCTACAAACCGGCACCGCGCATGGCCGAGGCTATCCTAGCCCGCATCCCGGCCGGCGTACCGATCGCCACCTGCGGCTTCGACGAACCCAGCCTGTACTTCTATCTCGGACCGCAGCGCGGCCCGATCACGGCGCTGGGCAGCGGCCAGCTGGCGGAGTGGTCGGTGCAGGCTGGTGGCGCGGTATGCGTCACCACGGCCAAGCTGTTCGCCGAGGCTGGCCCGCTGCCGGTCGCCGAGATCGTGCGCATCCCCGGCTACAACTATTCGAACGGCAAGGCGGTCGAACTCGTCCTGCTCGGCCGAAGTCTGCCAACGAGGTGAAGCAGAAAAGTGGGTGCGAATTCACACAGAGGACCAGAGGACCAGAGGCGGCAGAGCCTGCCTTATCACCTGTTTGGTGCGCCATTGATGCCTGGTTTGGAACTCTGGTAGCTCTGGTTCTCTGTGTGAACTTCTGATTTTGGGATGAATTACCGCGGTTCTTCCGCCAGTACCTGGCGCATGAACTGCAGCTCTTCGAGGAAGGCCGGGTTCAGCGGGTAGCGCTTCACCGCCAGCTCGGCGGCCTTCAGCGCGTGCTTGGGCGCCTTGCCCAGCGCCGCGCGCCAGGCGATCCAGAAGTACTTGGACTCGTAGTGGACCTCGCTGTCCCAGCACTGCAGCACAGTGTCGTACCAGGCCAGGTCCAGCCGGCGGGCGGCGTCGCCCAGCCAACGGGCCGTATCGTCGTACCAGTCCTTGTCCTTGCGCTCGGCGACCACCTTCAGGTGCTTGCGCAGGCTGGCCTCGTCCTTGGCCAGCAGGGCCTGGATCAGTCCGACCAGGTGGTTTTGCAAGGCGGTCTGCGCGTCCTCCAGCGGGGTGCCGGCGACCTTCGCCGCCGCTTCCAGGGCCTGGTTCGCCAGTTTGGCAGCCAACGCCGGATCGAAGGTGTCGCGGTCGCGCTCGAACAGTTCCATCAGCCGGCCGCTCCAGTAGTTCGGGCTGATGCGGATCCAGCCGGCATCAAGCATGACCTGGGCGATCCCGCCGACCCGGCGCGTTGGCAGGGCTTCCAGCGAGGTCGGGACCGGGGCGCTGTCGAGCAGCGATTGCAGCCGCTCGGTGCCGAGCAGGGTCGCGTAGGCCCGGCCGGCGGTCGCGTAGCGGGTCAGCGCCTCGCCCGGATCATCGACGTCGCGGAAGGCGACGCGGTCGAGCCACACCTGGGAGAAGCGCGCAGCCAGCTGCAGATCGGCATCGGCGGCGAGATCGGTCTGCGAGGCATCCTCGAGGCAGGCGATGGCGGTGTTGGCGAGGTACTGCGCGAGACGGCGGTACTGCTGCAGGGCCGGATGGTTGTCCCACAGGTTCTGGTCGAAGTCGGGGCCTTCGAGCCAGTCGCCCAGGGTGTTGAGGCCGGCGACCGGATGCTGGACGTCGCCTCCCTTGGCCTGGCGGGCGTTCTGCTTGTTGCGGCCGAGCATCTCGACCAGGCGGGCATTGAACATCACCAGGCCGGGCCGCAGGGCGCGCAGCGCGAGGTCGCGCGCCTGGTGGCCCGCCAGCGTCCCGGCGAGCTGGGCCGACACCTGCATCAGCGAGGGGCCGAGCTTCGCCTCCTGGGCCGGGATCTGGCGGTCGAGCAGGTCGAGAGCCACTTCGCGGGCGCGGTGCGCCTTGCCAGCGTCGAACAGGTGACCGATCAGCTCGACGTCCATGTACAGCGACGACAGCTTGTCGTCGGCGGTCAGGTCGATCGCCTTCTGGTGATACTCGGCGGCCAGGGCGTACTGGCCAGTAAAGCTGTAGAGGCCTGACAGTTCGCGGAAGTTCGCCGTCTCGGCGGCCTCCTTCGGGTTGCTCTCGATCAGCTTGCGCATCTTGGCGATGCCGCGCTGGTAGGTCGAGAAGTGCCAGTCCTTCTGCACATCGATCATGATCCGCGCGTATTCGGGATCCTCGAACACGCGGTAGGACAGGCGCCAGCTGCCGCGCTGGTTCTCGTCGGTGAAGCGCAGCAGCAGGCCGAGGCCGTTGGGGTCGAAGGTCTCGCTCTCGTCGAAGTGCTTGTAGGCCTTGCCCAGCGACTGCTTGAGGTCGGCATCGGCGAATTCGAGGGCCGGGCCGGTCTGCAGGATGAACACGTGCCACGAGTCGGCGCGCTTCTCGGCCCAGGCGCAGGCGGCGTGGCCGGGCACGCCGATGACGTGCGCGGTGCGGCCCTGGCGTTCGGCGATGGTCTCGTACAGCTCGGCGAGGTCGTCGCAGTCGCCCCGGATCATGCCGCCGGAGGCGGTGGCCAGGGTCTGCAGCGCGGTCTGGTGGATGTCGCCCTTGACCGTCTTGTTGCCGATCAGGGTGGGCAGGCGCGGATCCGGGCTGTCGTACACGTAGCGCAGCAGGTGCTGGCCGACCAGGTCGAGGTGCGCGGCGTCGGGCAGCGCGCGCGCCGCATCGGCGAGGAAACGCTCGCCTTCGGCCGGGCTGCCGTCGCGCGGCGGGACCACCGTGCCGCCTGCCGAGGCCAGCGTCAGCACGTCGCCGAGCGGCGAGGTCACCAGGATATGCGCCGGCAGCCAGTCGCCGACGTTGGGCGAGCGGTTGCGCCGCGGCACGGCCTTGGCCCATGACCCCGGCGCGCATTCCTTGACCTTGCCGTCGGCGAGCTGGACGACCGGCACCCAGTCGGACTCGACCTGGCGCCACACCTTGGCGCTGGCCGGCACGGCGTTGGCGGCGAGGGGGTCGGCCCCGGCTTCGAGTTCGACGACGGTGCGCAGGGACGGCATGCCGCCGAAATAGATCGGCTCGGGATGCTCGACCATCCAGGCGCTGCGCGCCGTCGAGCGCAGCACCCAGGCTTCGCGCCCGAAGCTGTCGCGCACCTGGGCGAGCATGCCGGCCGGACCCTCCCAGCGCATCACCGGCGCCTGGCGTTCGGCGGCGCGCACCGCCGCCTCGATGCGGTCGTCGCCCTGGTGGGCGGGGAAGAACTGGCGCAGCCAGCCGCTGCGCACCACGCGCCGGCAGAAGTCGGGCGAGGCGTCGTCGAGCTCGCCGCTGTGCTCGGTGGCCGGCAGCTTGTCGAGGATGGCGGCCAGGGCGCGGCGAGCCGGCTCGTCGAGGCCCTGCTTGGGCAGTTCGGCTTTCAACTGGTCGATGGCCGTGCGCAGCTCCACCAGGTCGGCGGCACGGTCGGCGGCGGCGGTTTCCTGCTGGCGCAGCACACCACCGGCGAGGACGAGCGCATTGCTGCCGCGCAGATGCAGACCGGTCAGGGGGCCTTCGGCCAGGCGCAACCCGTCGAGGCCGGCTTCCTTGGCGAGCGGGGCGTATTGCAGCAGGGCGGTGAGGGCGTCGAGCCGTCCGTCCTCGACCAGCCGGCGCGAGACGGTGACCTGGCCACATACCGTGTCTACTTGCGGCTGGCGGCGTTCATCGACGCCGACGAAAGCGACGGCGGTGGAGGCGTCCTGGCCCTGCCACCACAGCCGGCCATCGCGTTCGACCACGCTCGGAACCTGCGGCAGCCGGCCCTTCAGGTCGGCGACGGCGGGATCCAGTTCGGGCGGGGCCGGGGGCAGCTGGGTGGTGTCGGCGGGCGGTGCCGGCTGGACGGCCGGCGCGGGATCCGCTGCGTGGGCCAGGGCGATGGCGAGAAGCGACAGGCTGAGCAGGCGCATGCGGACTCCGGCTTACGGCAGGGGCAGGAAGGGGGTCTGGTCGAAGCGGTCGTCGAGGTCTTCGTACACGGCGGTGACCTCCTCGATCGGGATGTACACGCGGAAGCGGTGCGCGTCGGCGGCGAAGCGGTCCACCGCGTCGGCGAGCAGGATCTCACGCCGGCCCTCGTTGGTCCATTCCGGGCCGCTCTTGGCCAGTTGGTAGATCTTGCGCGCCATGTCCGGCGACCAGTTGAGGCAGCGCACCTCGCCGACCACCACCTCTTTGCGCACCTCGGTGATCTTGAGCAGGAAGCGCTCACCGCGCCGCACGATCAGGGTCGCGACGCGCTGCTGCTTGGCGAGGGCCTCAAGCACCTTGGTGATGGAGCCCGGGTTGTCGGTGCCCGGGACGATGATCTTCTGGTCGCCGCTCATGGGGATGGCTATGCTGGCTGGAGGCTGGAGGCTGGAGGCACGAGGTGCCGCTAATGTGGATAGGATAGGCCTCGTCCCCCATTTCCAAATGCCTTAATGCCTCGAGCCTCGTTCGCTTCCAGCCTCCAGCCTCCAGCCTCCAGCCTCCAGCCTCCAGCCAGTGGCAATGCTACACCAGCTTGTCACCCAGGCGCTTGGCCAGCTTGGCGCGCCAGGCGGCGGCGTGGTCGGTCTGCGCCGGGGCGAGGGCCTCGACCAGGGTGGTCACGGCGCGGTTGCGCTCCAGGCTGGTGGCGTTGGCGGCGACGATCGTCTCGCTGGTGACGATCTCCTCGCCGACCACGCACAGGTTGGGCATCAGCGCCACGGTCGAGCCGCTGCGCACGATGTAGATCGCGGTGCGGCCCTCCTCGGCGCACACCCGTTCGATGTCCTTGGGGCCGGCCTCGAAGCGCAGGCCAAGCTTCGGCGCCGCCAGTACGCTGGTGTACAGCTCGTCGTACATCGGGTCGATCAGCACCGGGGCGTCGCGCAGTTCGGCCAGCTTGGGATCGTCGGCGCGGTCGGCCCAGCGCCGCGAGGCGCCGAGCTTGCGCACCCGCTCGGCGCGGGCGCGGTCCATCAGCACGCAGTGGCCGAGGTAGTCGTCGAGCGCCAGCGAGCCGAGGATGCGTACCTGCGAGGCCTCGGTCGAGAGGTGGCTGCGCAGCTCCTGCCAGTTGCGCACGCTGCCGGTGTCCAGCACATCGAGCAGGGTGTTGTGGAAGGCGTCGTAGCAGGTCAGCGACAGGTCGCGCTTGTGCTTGCGCAGGCAGGTCGGCGTCACCTCGTGTTCGGTGCCCATCAGCACGCCGCGCACCGTCTTCCAGGTGAAGTCGCACTGGTTGAACACCGCGCGAACCGGCTTGCCCGGGCGGGTGATGTCGAGCTGCAGGTGCAGGCACAGCGCCGCCTCGCGCACATCGCTGTCGGGGTCGGCCAGCCAGGTGGCGAGGATCGCCTGCACGCCCTCCATCGGGGTGTAGCCGAGGCGCGCCTTGCCGTCGGCGCCGGCCCAGCGGCGCATGCGCGCCAGCGCGGTCTCGACGTCGCCCAGGTCGTGCCCGGCGCGGTCGGCGGCGCGCTGCGTGGCGTCGGCATCACCGCCGTGGTCGTTCCACAGGTCGATGAG
>JAIFND010000036.1 GCA_020047915.1 bacterium
AAACTCGACTTACAGCTTTTGGGATCGACGTAACTCAAGGTACGGTGATAGGGATCTGAAAATTCACCGGACCCCAGGAGTGGACGTCAGGAGAGCATCATGGGGGTCCATACAAGCCCATCGCGCATCAATCTACCCAATGAACTGGCCACAATCCTGGACCGGGCCCCATCCTGGTCACTGCCGCTAACCCGCGAGGACCTGGTCGATCGAGCTGTCGGTGGGGCGGATTCCGACTCCTACCGCATCGCCTACAATGTGCCGGGCATCGGCAACATCATCGAAGCCGAGGTGGTGCGCAGCCGCAACGGCCTGGTGGTCAATTACTCCGAACCCTACATGCGACGGCGCGATCCCGATTGCATGGTGGTCGCCGATGGTCTGCCGACCGATCAGACCACCTTCGTGGAACGCTTCGGCACACCTTTCGACGCCACCCGCAAGCAGGTGCACGAGTGGTTGGCGACCCAGCATCTGCTGGTGCTGCCGTTCTGGGCCGGCGATCCAGCCCTCGGCCATGGCGCGCTGCTCATCGCGCCGGCCAATGCCGGCTTCTTCGCGGCCGGGCTGGCGGACATCCAGGGATTCATCCCTGCCACCGAATTGCCGGAGAAGTTCACCCCCAAGGCGATCATCCTGCTGGCTCCGACCTTCCGCCACACCCTGTGCCAGGGGAAGCAGGTCGTCGTGCACAACCGCACCGACGACATCCACGAACTGTATTCCTTGAACCTGTATCCCGGGCCCAGTGCGAAGAAGGGCATCTATGGCGTGCTGCTGCACATCGGTGAGAAGGAGGGCTGGCTGACTGCCCATGGCGCGACCGTGCAGGTGGTCACCCCATATGACAACACCGTCACCATTCTGCACGAAGGCGCGAGCGGGGGCGGCAAGAGCGAGATGCTCGAGTACGCCCACCGCGAACAGGATGGCCAGCTGCTCCTGGGCACCAATGTCCAGACCAAGGAAACCCGCCACATCCGCATGCCGCAAGGCTGCCGGCTGCGTCCGGTGACCGATGACATGGCGTTGTGCCATCCCCTTGATCAGGGCCAGAAGCGCAAGCTGGTCGTGCAGGATGCCGAGGATGCCTGGTTCGTCCGCGTCAACCACATCGAACACTATGGCACCGATCATCAGCTGGAGCAGTTGACCATCCATCCGCCGCTGCCACTGGTCTTCATAAATATCCAGGGCACTGCGGGCGCGACGACGCTGATCTGGGAGCACCGCGAAGACAAGCCCGGGGTGCGCTGCCCCAATCCGCGCGTCATCCTGCCCCGACACATCGTTCCCAATATCGTTGATGGCCCGGTCGAGGTGGATGTGCGCAGCTTCGGCGTGCGCTGCCCGCCCTGCACCGCCAAGATGCCAACTTACGGCATCCTCGGCCTGATGCATGTCCTGCCACCCGCGCTGGCCTGGCTGTGGCGCCTGGTCGCCCCGCGCGGCCACGCCAACCCCAGCATCGTTGGCGATGATGGTCTGCAGAGCGAAGGGGTTGGATCCTACTGGCCGTTCGCCACCGGTCGCCGCGTCGATCAGGCCAATCTGCTGCTGCGTCAGATCCAATCGACGCCCGAGACGCGGTATATCCTCCTTCCGAACCAGCATGTCGGTTCCTGGAAGATGGGCTTCATGCCGCAATGGCTGGCCCGGGAATACCTCGCCCGCCGCGGCGGCGTCCGCTTCGACAAGGCGCAACTCGTGGCCAACCGCAGCCCGCTCCTGGGCTGGACCCCGGCCCATCTCCAGATCGAGGGTGTGCAACTGCCCGACTGGCTGCTGCGCACCAATGAACAGAGCGAAGTGGGCGATGCCGCATACGATGCCGGGGCGCTCATCCTCAAGACGTTCTTCTCCAGCGTCCTGAAAGCCTATGAACAACCGGACCTCGATCCGCAGGGTCGCCGCATCCTGACCTGCTTCATGGATGGCGGCGGTATCCGCGACTTCGAGGCGCTGGGGTGAATCAGCCGCTTCCGCCGGTCGGTGTGATCATGGGTTCGCGCAGCGACGGGCGCAACCACCTGGACAAGCTCGCTGTGTCGCACGAGGTCCGTGTCGTGTCGGCACATCGCACCGCCCATCATCTCGTGGATCAGGCCGAGCAGGCCGACTGCATCAGCCCGGATCCGTGCGTGGCTACGCCGGGAAAGCCGAGATGAGTGCGGAAGCGCATCCTGTGGTGGCCGTGCTCGGAGGAGGCCAGCTCGGTCGGATGCTGGTCCAAGCCGGACAACGGATCGGTGTGGACTGCCGGCTGTATGTTCCCGGCCCGGAAACGGTGACCTCGGGGGCAGCTCCGGCGATCAGCGCAGCGTGGGACGATGAAGACGCTTTGCGTTGTCTCGCAGACGGGGCGACGGTAGCGACCTGGGAGGTCGAGCATGTACCGCTGGGTACGGTCGCATTCCTGTCGCGCCTGGTTCAAGTGTATCCGGCAGCCTCCGTCCTGGTAAACGTCCAGGATCGCATGCTGCAGAAGGGCCTGTTCGATTGCCTGGGCCTACCCACGGCACCATGGATGGCGCCTGATGATCTGGAGTCCTGCCGTGAAGCCGCTGCAAGATTCGGCCTGCCTCTGGTGGCCAAGGCGCGTCTCGGTGGGTATGACGGTCGTGGCCAGCGGATCCTGCGCTGCGACGCTGATGTGGTGGAAGCCTGGAACCAGCGCGGTCCGTACGGGTTCATCCTCGAACGCTTCGTCTCCTTCACCGATGAATGCTCGATCGTGTCGGTCCACGGCCAGGATGGCGAAATCCGTCATTGGCCGGTAGTCGAGAACCGCCATCACGATGGGATTCTCACCACGACATTGGCCCCGCATCCAGCCTGGTCGCCTGGACTACAGGCCCGGGCTGAGGCCATTGCCTCCACGCTGCTGCGAAAGCTGAATTATGTGGGGGTCATGGCCGTCGAGCTGTTCCGTAACGGAGAGGTGCTGGTCATCAACGAGGTGGCACCACGGGTTCACAACTCCGGCCACTGGACGATTGAGGGCGCCAGATGCAGCCAGTTCGAAAACCACCTGCGCGCCATCCTTGGCCGCCCACTCGGCGAGACCGCGGCCCAGGGATATGCCGCCATGGTCAACTGCCTGGGGACCATGCCTGACGCGCATCACACCGAGGATCTGGGCGTGCATCGACATGATTACCGCCATCAGCCACGCACAGGACGCAAGGTCGGCCATCTGACCGTGGTTGGTGCCACGGTGGCGGAACGCGATGCCAGGCTGGCTGTCCTTCAGCAACGGTTGGCTGCGATCACGGTCTGACGCACATGGATCTCAGGCTCCCGCTGCCGTACGTGTCGCCCTGCCCAGCGCCGACCTCGGGCTGTGCTTGGCCTACGCACCCGGTGTCACCTTCCCGTTCAACCTCGCCATGCGGATCACCCTGTGCCATGCCCTGGCTGCGCTCCTGGCGCAGGCGCGTCTGTCCGGGTTGTAGGCCATGACTCCTATCCCAGCATCCGGCCTCTACGGTGTGGGCGGAGCGATCGTCCTCGCGCAATTCTCTCTCGGCGGCGTCTATGCCTGGTCCACCTACGTGCCGGGGCTGACCGCCCAGCATGGCCTGAACCTGTTCGAGACCCAGGCTGTGTTCGGCACCGTCTTTGCCGTCTTTGTTGGCACCATGTTGTCGGTGCGCCGGATCCTGAACCGGACAGGCCCGCGTGAACAAGAGGGTCGTCCATGCCATCCATCCAGCCTGCCTATCCGACCTATGCCGGCGTGCGTGCCTCCTCGACACCGCCGGCCGGTGACGATGGCGTTCGTCCGCATGCGCTGCACCCATCGTGTTGTGCGCTCCCACGCAGTTCACCAACAACCCCGTTGAGGGTAAATATACTGACTATCGTACGCAGAACGAACGATGCGAGACATCGGTAGAACCGTATGGTCACACCAGACCCGACAGAGACAGTATACAGAATGACCAATACCACGGCTGAAGCCCCCCATGCCCTTTCCCATCCGCAGGTTCTGCTGCGTCTGGGATCGCAGCCGGATGGATTGACCTCGGCCGAAGGATCACGCCGTTTGGCTGAACTTGGTCCCAATCGACTGCCCGTCGCTCGGGGGGAATCGGCTTGGCGCATCGCCTGGCGCCAGATCAACAACCCGATCTCCTGGGTCCTGGTCGGCGCCGGGGTGCTGGCTCTGGCGTTGCGCCAGACGACCGATGCGGCCGTGGTATTCGCTGCCGTCCTCATCAATGCGGCGATCGGATTTATCCAGGAATGGCGTGCCGGCCGAGCCATCGCAGCCCTCTCGGCGATGGTTGCTGACGCCTCCACCGTGCTTCGCGATGGCCGTCCCCAGATGTTGCCGGCCGAATCACTGGTGGTTGGGGATGTCGTGGTGCTCGCCGGCGGCGATAAGGTTCCAGCGGATCTGCGCTTGATCGAGGCCAAGAATCTGCGCGCCGAAGAGGCTGCGCTTACGGGTGAATCCGTGCCGGTGACCAAGCAGATCGAAGCCGTAGCGGTCAACGCAGCGCTTGGCGATCGGCTCTGCTTGGCCTTCGCTGGCACCCACATCACCCAGGGTGGCGGCCGTGGCGTGGTGGTGGCAACGGGGGCAGCGACCGAACTCGGACGAATCAACGCCCTGCTGCAATCCGCCCCTTCGCTGGAAACACCGCTGACCCGGCAGTTGGCCCATGTCGGACGCTGGATCACCATCGGCGTCCTGATGCTCTCAGCGGCGCTCTTCGCGTACAGCGTGTGGGTCAAGGGCGGGAAGTACGGTGAGGCCGCCCTCACCGCTGTCACCCTCGCTGTTGCAGCCATCCCAGAAGGGTTGCCGGCGATCATCACCATCGCCCTGGCCATCGGCGTGCGGCGCATGGCCGCTCGCCGGGCTGTGGTGCGGCAGCTTCCGGCAGTCGAGACCCTGGGTTCAACCAGCGCCATCTGCAGCGACAAGACCGGCACTTTGACGCGTAATGAGATGACGGTTCAGGCCATCTGGTGCAATGACCAGCAGTACCGTGTTTCGGGCATCGGTTATGCACCCGAAGGTCGCATTGAGCAGGACGGCGTACCGGTTGCACAACTCCCTGACCCGTTGCGCGAGCTGCTCATAGGTGGGTGCCTATGCAACGACGCTGGACTGGACTCAAACGCGGATGGAAGCTGGCGCATCGCAGGAGACCCGACTGAAGCCGCTTTGCCCGGCTACGCGCGGACCAGGAACGCATTGATGCGGTTCCATTCGAGTCAGAGCATCGATTCATGGCCACATTGCATCGCAGTGGCGACGGTGTGGTGGCTTGGATGAAAGGGGCACCTGAAACGGTGGCTGCCCGTTGTCGGCTCTCCGATGATGCGAGGAGCACGATCCGAGCCATCCAGGAATCGTTTGCTCAGCAAGGCTTGCGCGTCCTGGCCCTTGCTCGCAAGCCGGGACCCCAGGGGATGGGCACGCTTACGCCTGATCAGCTGACGGCGGACTGGTCCTGGTGCGGTCTGGTAGGCATGCTGGATCCGCCTCGCCAGGAGGCGATGGCCGCAATCCGCGAATGCCATGCCGCCGGCATCTCGGTGACCATGATCACAGGCGACCATCCCGCCACGGCGGCAGCCATCGGACGGGAACTCGGTCTGGGCGGTTCCACCGCATTGACCGGCAACGATCTGGATCGACTTGATGCCGAGGGATGGCGGAATGCGGTGCGCGATGTGCGCGTGTTCGCCCGCGTTGCCCCCGAACACAAGATCCGCCTGGTTGAGACCCTGCAGGAAGCAGGCCATGTCGTGGCGATGACAGGTGATGGGGTGAATGACGCCCCGGCACTCAAGCGGGCGAACATTGGTGTTGCCATGGGCATCACTGGCACGGCGGTGAGCAAAGAGGCGGCGAAGATCGTCCTGACCGATGACAATTTCGCCACCATCGCCGCTGCGGTCGAGGAGGGTCGGCGGGTCTACGACAATCTCATCAAGGCGCTGGCCTTCCTCCTGCCGACCAATCTTGGCTTGGCGCTGATCTTGGCGGCATCCACGCTCTTCTTCCCCGTCATAAACGTGGAAGGCAGCGGCGCGGAATTGCTGCTGCCGATGTCACCGACGCAGATCCTCTGGATCAACCTGGTAGCCAGCGTTGCGCTCTCCCTGCCGATGGCCTTCGAAACCTTGGAGCCCGGAGCCATGCGCCGACCGCCGCGACGGCGCGATGATCCGATCTTCTCCACCTTCGTGATCTGGCGGACCGTGCTGGTGGCCGTCCTGATGGCGGCTGGCACATGCCTGCTGTTCCTCTGGGAATTCCGCCGACTCGTTCCGGAAACCATGACGCAGGTCCCTGCCGAGGTGTGGACCGCAAGTCTGGCCGAGACCCAGAGTATCGCCGTCACCACGGTGGCGCTCTTCCAGGCGTGCTACCTGTTGCACTGCCGCAGTCTGCATGGCGGCCTTGGCTCCGTTGGTTGGTTCTCAAATCCCGTGCTCTGGCCATGTCTTGCCGTGCTGCTCGCGTTGCAGGCTGCCTTCGTGTATCTGCCGTTCATGCAGTCCGTCTTCGGCACTGCCCGCTTGGATGTTGAGGCATGGTGGCACGCGTTGCTGCCAGGCTTGGCGGTGCTGCTCGTCATTGACGTCGAGAAGCGCATCCGGCGCTGTAGGCAGGCGGGAACGCCGAGGACAAGTCGGACACCATGAACCGTTATGATGGTGGTAGGGACAGCCCTTCCGGGCCGCCCCCCGCGCGGATCCGTACGTGCGGAACTACCGCATACGGCTCTTGCCTTGGGTAGTGGCGGCGAAGCGCTCCCAGGGATATGGATGCTTCAAGACAGATCAGCGGTGTACGACGGGGACGGTCACGGCAGCCAGTGCTCCGGTGCCGGATGATTGCGCCGGCCATGCGGGCCGTGGTCATGCCAGATAATCCTAAACCCGGCGATAGCGGTCACACAGAGCACCAGAGTGACCAGAGGGGAAATGCTTTGCATGGTACATCGACATGCACCGTCCGGTGCTGCGTTTAGGATAATGCCTCATGGCAGCAGCCGGCGCAATCCATGGGCGAGGATGACCCCCAGGAACACCAGGTTGCGCAGCGGCTGGCACGGCCACCACCAACCTACCGGACGTGGCGTTTCCGCGGCGAAGGCCTGCCCGGCAGCGCTCAGGACCCCGATGGACAGCGGCCAGTCGGCGATCCGCTCCAGCCAGGCCGCCGGGAAGGCCGCGACGCCGCGCTCGGTGCCCAGCAGGGCGCCAGCAATCGCGCCCATCGTGTCGGTGTCACCGCCGCAACGCAGGATGGACTCGAAGCAGGCTGACGAATCCGCGCGATGGCGCAGCCAGGCGTACAGGGCGAGAGGCACGCTGTGCAGGGCATAGCCGGACACGTAGTCTGGGCAGCCCAGGTCGATGGCGACCGCATCCACCGGATCGCCGGCGCAGTGATGACGTTCCAGCATGGCGACGCGGTCCTGCCAGGCAGCGTCAGCTGATATGCCACGCCAGATGGACCACACGCCCACGACCGGTTCACCACGGGTGACGAGGGCGGCGCTCTCGGCCACGGCGAGGGCCGCGGTGAGAGCCTGGTCATCCCGATGGGTCAGCACTGTCGAGGCGGTGACGAAGGCGCGCCGCTGCACCGGATCGTGCGACCAGCGCACCCCGATGAGCGCGGCGCGCATGGCCGGGCCATTGCCGGCGGAACGGACCCCGCTGCGCGCAGGAGGGAAGCCCAGCCACGAGCGGATCAGACCCAGGGCGGTCGCCTTGCCGCACCCGCCGGGCAGGGCGACCAGCCACCAGCGCAGGCGGCGGGCCAGGGCGCGGGCGAAGACGGCGGCGTCTGGGCCGGCCGCGAGCAGGGCCTGCGCGGTCAGGAAGGCATGCTCGGTGTCATCACTGACCAGGCCGCGGCCGCACACCAGGCGATGGCGCAACGGCCCCGGAAAACGCCGGGCGATGCGCGCGCGGGACAGGCCTTCCGCCGGCAGCAGCAGGCTGTCCCCGATCGCTGTGCCGATCAGGCAGCCGCTGGTGCGCTCATGCAGGTGCACGGCGGCCCCAGTTCGCGAGGCAGGCGCGGGCGAAGCGGTCGGCCAGATCCATGATCTCCGGCTGGCGCGGCAGCGCCGACCGCCAGGCCTCGGGAATGCCATCGAGGCCGTGCAGCCATCCCGCCATGCCGCCGACCACGGCTCCGGTCGTGTCGGTGTCCTCGCCAAGGTTCACCGCGGCAAGGACGGTATCCTCGAAGTTGTGATGCTGGGCCAGGCACCACAGCGCGGCTTCCAGGGTGGAGACGACGTATCCGTCGCTGATGACCTGCGCGCGCGGCAGGTCCAGGGCGGTGCCATCGAGGATGCGCGCGAGTGGCTTCAACTCGCTGCTCGGCACCGCCCGGCGCAGGCGGTTGCTGGCTGCGGAGGCGGCCGAACGCACGTCGCCCCCCTCCAGGGTCGCTTCGCACCACTGCGCATGCCAGGCGCAGCACAGGCGTGAACGCTGGTGGGCATGGGTCAGGGCGCTCGCGTCCCCGGCCAGGCGGAGGCTCTCGTCCTGGGCCGAGCCGGCCAGCCAGAGGGAGACGGGCAGGCAGCGCATGAGCGAGCCGTTGCCGTTGCTGCGCTCGTCGCTCTGGCCGCAGGCCGCCAGATCGCCCGATCTCTGGTAACCGACCAGCGCCTGGCGGGTTGTCGAGCCGATGTCGAAGGCCGACCCATGCGCCGTCCACAGGCCGTCCGCAAGCCAGCGGCAGAAGCCGCCCATCATCAGCTGCAGGTCCCAGCCGGCAGTGGCCAACGTGTCGGCGGCGACCAGCGTCATCGCCCCGTCATCGCTCCACGTGCCGGGCGGCTGGTTCCAGCAGCCGAATCCGCGCATGCCACGCACCGGATCCTGGTCGCGGACGCTACGCTTGGTGAACTCGACGGGGACCCCGAGGGCGTCCCCAACCAGGGTGCCGATGAGGGCTCCGCTGATGCGGGCGTGGAGGTCGAGACGGGGCATGGATTTCCTTCCGCTGGCGCGCTGCGGTGCGCGACCGTGTTTTCCGGCGGCCTGCGCTGCGCCCGTCTCCCGACTGATCCACCACAGGGCCGCCTGGATCTTGTGGTCGATGAGCACGCCGGCGGCAGCACGTTCCGCCAGCCAGGCCGCCACCTCGGCCAGCGGAATGGCGTGCACGATGATCGCTTCGCCTGCGACGCCGCCGCCAGTGCCAACCCGGCGCAGCCCGGTGGCCCGCACCAGGGTGCAGACCTCGCTGGTCAGACCGGCCGAGGATGGGCCACGCGCCAGTGCCGTGCAGAGGTCCGGCTCCCAGCCAGTCTCCTCGACCAGTTCGCGAGCGGCGGCGGTGGTGAGGTCCTCATCGGCCTGCTCGTCGCCGACCAGGCCGGCGGGCAATTCGATCACGGGTCCACCGACCGGAAGGCGCTGCTGCTCGACCAGCAGCAGTTCTCCGGCCGGGGTGGTGGCGATGATGCCGACCACGGCCGTGGCGTTGCGGCGACGCACGAACTCCCACCCGTCGCGGACGGCAAGCTCGAGGAATCGGGCGGTATGCAGGATGCTGGTCATCTGGGCCTTCCGGAATGGGCTGGAAGTCGGCACGGTCAGCCTGCCGTGACGCCCAGCGCGGCAGCGCTGGTGATCTGCACCTCGGCCTGCCGCATGGCGCGCAGGGCTGCGGGAATGTCGTCGGCCTGCATCCCCACCCCGCGGCAGGCATCCTCGATCAGGGTGGTGCGGAAGCCCAGCCCGGCGGCATCGATGGCGGTCGCCTTGACGCAGTAGTCGGTTGCCAGACCGCAGACCAGGACCTGGCTGACGCCCTGGGCGCTAAGCCAGTCGCCCAGACCGGTGGCCTTCCGGCGCCCCAGTCCGGGGCCGGCGTCGCTGCCGTTGTCGAAGAAGCCCGAGTAGCTGTCCCGGCCTGGATCCGTCCCCTTGGCGAAGACGCGGGCGATGCGCCGGGTGTCGAGCCCGGGGTGGAACTGGGCACCTCCGGTCCACTGCACGCAGTGGGCAGGCCACAGCACCTGGGGAAGGCCACCGAGCTCGGCCAGCTCGAAGGGCTTCCGGCCGGGATGGTTGGCCGCAAAGCTGCCATGATCTCCCGGGTGCCAGTCCTGCGTCGCCACCACCACATCCGCCAGGGACATCAGGCGGTTGACGATCGGTACGACCGCCTCGCCGTGCGGCACGGCGAGGGCGCCGCCGGTGCAGAAATCGTTCTGGATATCGACCAGGATGAGGGCGCGCATGCGTGTCTCCAGGGTTACAGCTCGAAGTTGAAACCGTCTTTCACCTTCTGCCGGTAGGTGCGTTCGTCGAAGCGATAGAGCCGGGCGGCCCGGTGGGCGACGTCCTGCTCGACCTCGTCAAGATCCTGAAGGATGCCCAGGGACAGGACCTTCTTGCGGAAGTTCCGCTTATCGAGTTCGCGTTCGAGGATGATCTCGTACATCCGCTGCAGCTGCGACAGCGAGAACTTGGGCGGCAGCAGTTCGAAGCCGATCGGCTGATAGCGCACCTTGCCCTGCAGACGCTGCAGGGCCGTCGTGACGATGGCGACGTGGTCGAAGGCCAGATCGGGCAGGTCATCGACGGCGAACCAGGCGGCATTGCGCGCATCGGTGGCGGCCTGCACCTGGTGGTCGCCCAGGCGCACCAGGGCGTAGTGGGCGACGGTGACGACGCGTTCGCGCGGATCGCGCTGCACCTCGCCGATGGTGCAGAGCTGCTCGAGGAAGACCTTGGTGAGTCCGGCCTCCTCGCGCAGTTCGCGACGCGCCGCCTCGTCCAAGGTCTCGTCCACGCGGACGAAGCCGCCCGGCAGCGCCCAGCGGCCGGCGAAGGGCGCGAGATCGCGCTGGATCAGCAGCACTTTGAGATCGCTCACGTCGAGACCGAAGACGACGCAATCGACGGTGAGGGCCGGGCGGGCGTAGGGATAGGTGAACGGCATAAGGTGTCCTACGTACACCTTTATAGTGTTGTTATGACACTATGTCAATGGCGGTCCGTGGGCGCCGCCAACGCAACGCCGCTGCGCCAGGGATCACGGCGTCTCGGCATCCTCCGCGAACAGATCCTCGCTGGTGCCGGGCTTCTGCTTGAGGCGCTGCCCGCGATCCTCGGCCGCCCGCGAGATGCGGCCCCGACCGCCACCGCCGACAGCGGGTTCGTCGTCGTCGCCACCGGCCTCAGGCGCTGCCGCCTCGAAGGTCAGCCGGGTCGGATAGAATCGCATCAGCATGTCACCCGTCGGACCGAAGCGGTTCTTGGCGACACGGATCTTGATGTTGCGGTAGGCATCGGGTCCGTCGCCATCCTCGCCGTCCATGCGGTGGATGAAGATCACCGCATCGGCGTCCTGCTCAATCGAGCCGGAGCCGCGCAGGTCGGACAGGCGCGGCTCGCGCGGGGCCGTGCCCTTTTCGCTGTCGCGCGACATCTGCGACAGGGCGAGGACCGGGATCTTGAGCTCGAGGGCGACCATCTTGAGCACCCGGGTGATCTCGCTGATCTTGGCGTACTCCTCCTGGCCGGGGTTGGTCGCATGCAGCAGCTGGAGGTAGTCGATGACCACCAGCTTGAGCTTGCCCTTCGACTCCAGCATGCGGCGCTTCACCACCGAGCGCAGCTTGTGGACCGTCAGGTTCAGGTTCTCCGAGATCTCCAACGGCCACGTCTTCAGATCGTGGATGCACTGTTCGAGCTTGGGCAGCAGCTCGTCGGAGAGCTTGCCGGTGTCCAGATCCGAGAAGGGCAGCTGGCCATAGGCGGCGATGAGCTTCTTGGCGAGATCGACGTTGGATACCTCCAGCGAGAAGAAGAGCACCAGCTGGGGATTGGCGCTGTTCGTGACGATGGACTGCACCATGCGCAGGGCGAGCGAGGTCTTCCCGACCCCGGGCCGGGCAGCGAGGACGTAGAGGCCGCCCGGGCGCAAGGCCCCCAGCTTCTCATCGATGTCGCGCAGGCCGGTCGCCACCCCCCTGTCCGGATTGTTGATCCGGTGGTGGATGAGATCCAGGGTCTCCTGGGCGGCGGTGGACATGTCGTGGACCGTGGCGTTGGCATTCTTGCCGCCCAGGTGCATCACCGTCTGGCCAGCCCGATCGACCAGTTCGCCGAAGTGGTCGGTGGTCAGGTACGATTCGTCGATGATGGCGCCGAGCTGGGAGATGAAGCGGCGCTTGAGGTACAGCTCGCGCAGAAGCTGGCCGTTGCTGAGCAGGCTGGCGAAGGATCCGGGGGCGTCGGCCAGGGCATAGATGACCTGGGCGCCACCGATGGCCGCGAGGGCGCTGTCACCGGCCGATGCGGTGCGATCACGGTCCTCGAGCCGCCAGAACTGCCGCAGGCGCTGGCGCGCGGCGTTGTCGAGGTCTTCGGTCTCGGCAGCGAGCTGGAGCTGCCGGATGCGTTCGAGAGCCACCGAGAAGCGCAGGCGCCCGAGGTGCTCGACCAGGGCCGTGGCGTCCAGCACGACGCTTGCCCGCTTGCCATCCATCGCGAGATCGTCGATGTCGAGGCAGGCGAGCCAGATCACCCGGTGGTCGCGGTTCCAGAACAGCAACGGATGCGAAGCCAGCGGACGCACCTGCTGCATGGCCACGGCATGCGCCCCCTTGGCGATGACCGAGAGGATGGCCCGCTCGAGTTCGACGCTATGCGGCGGTTCCCGCCCATCATTGGCTGCTGAAGCGGTGGAGGATCGCGGGGAGACCATGCGGCCGGTTGTGGGGTCGGGCGACGACGGTCCAGCAGATCCCAGGGAGGCAACCGGACTGCGGCGTGATGGGGCCTTGCGCAGAAGAATCTCCACTCCGGTGGACAAGGCCCGACAACGAAAGCGCCCGGTGTGGAAGCACACCGGGCGCACATCTGCCCAGATCGGGACTCAGCCCTTCTTGCAGGGCATCCGGCAGGCCTTCTTGGCCACAACCTTCTTCACGGCCTTCTTGGCAGGCTTCTTGGCGGCGGGCTTGGTGACGGTCTTCTTGGCGGGCATGGTTGTGCTCCTCGTATGCATCCGTGTAGCGAATGGTGGTACAGCACGCAAGAGCAACACGGTCCTGCTGTGGAAATCAGGACACGCCTGCAGCGACCCGGCAGGTGGTCAGCCAGGCCTGGAAATCTCCGGGCGTCGCCAGCGAGGTCGCCGGCGGCCCCTCCTCCGCGCCTGGGCGGATCAGGGTGCGGTTGGCCTGCGTGCCCGGGTTGGCCAGCCAGGCCGGATCGTCGCGGTACAGGCAGGCGATCGGGATGCGGCAGCGCTGGGCGGCGCGGATCGCATGCATGCTGCCGTCCGTGAGCGAGCTTTCGGCCAAGAGGACCCCCGCCGACAGGCCCGCCTGGATGCGATCGCGGGCGACGAACTGATGCGCCGGGATGTCGGCGGACGGATCCGGTGCATATTCGCTGACCAGGCAACCGCCATCCTCCAGCAGACGTTCGGCCAGCTCGCGGTGGAGCGCGGGAACAATGCGATCGATCGGCCCTGGCAGCACGGCTATCCCGCGCCCGTGCCCCTGGATGCACCCGTCATGCGCAGCGGCATCACAGCCGAGCGCAAGGCCCGAGATCACGTTCAGACCCGCCTCGGCCGTGCGCAACCCGAAACGTTCAGCGCAGCGCAGCCCGAAGGTGGTCGGTTCACGGCTGCCGATGATAGCGATGCCCGCACCCGCCAGAACCGACGCATCGCCGCGCACGTAGAGCCACAGCGGCGCATCACGGTCCAGCCGCTCCAGCTGGCGCGGCCAGGCCGGGTCGCCGACCGTCAGCACGCTGGCGCCGCTGGCCGCCACCGCGGCCAGGTCGAGATCGGCCTGCCGCGTGGCCGAGGTCCACAGTTCCTGCGTCGCCTGCGCACGTTTGCCGGCCACGGCCTGGACCACGAGCAGCAGCTGCTCGGCCGAAGCCGCCGCCAGGCCTGCCCATCCCCCCAGCTGTGCAGCCACCCGGCGCACCGTCGCCGGACCGACACCAGGCAGGCTGGCCAAGGTGTGGACCCGCTGCGCGAGCGGGCTCATCGTCCACGCCGCAGGCGATCGACCAGTCCGCGCCGCCAGCGCGCCAGCACGCTCTGCTGGCCAGCGGTTTCGCGCAGGGCGGCATCGGTTTTCTGCAACAGCGTGCGGGCATGGTCGGAATCGAAGACGCCACGCGCGGTGATGGTGTCGAGTTCGAGCATCAGCGAACTGTTCTTGCGGTTCGCCTTGTTGATCTGGGTGCGCACGATCGCGGGATCGGCCGGCGACTCCTCGGCAGCCGGCTCGGGGCGCAAGGCGTCGCTCATCGTCGTCGTGCCGAGATTCCTGACCTCGTAGCGGGCCAAGCGCTCCACCGCCCGGGCGCTCCACAGGCCAAGATCGCCGGTATCGCGCAGATCCTTGAGCCAGCGCCCAGTCGTGGCGCGAGATTCGCCGATGATGGCCGCCGCCTCGTCGGTCGTGCAGTCCGCCGTGATGGCGGTGATGGCGTCAGCCAGCCGGGTCATGGCGGGAGTGTGGGTGGGCAGAAACTGCGGGCAACCGACAGCAGCCCAGGACGTCCCAGGAATGGGATGGGGAGCGGGCCGCACATCCCACCCAGCCGCAGGCGGGGTGATAGGATGCCGGCATGTGGCGTTCCCTCACCCGCTGGTTGACCTGCCTGTGGCGGCCGCGCCGCCGGCGCGGCGACCGCAGACCGGTCCTCGTCGCTGTCCGTACGTTGCCTGCCGAACCGGCGCGGCCGACTGGCCCCGTGCGGCCGAATCGACGGCGCATCTCGACCACCGTCGAGGAGATCGAGGCGCATCAACGGCACGGACGCGGCCAGCGCCCGTGAGTCGGCCGCCGGCGCGACCAGCAGCACGCGGCCACGAGAAGCTCAGAAATCCAGGCCCGACTCCTGTTGGCTGCGCCAGCCGTGCAACTCGAACCAGTCAGCGGCGATGACCTCGCCCGCAGCCGCGGACAGGCCGACCACCAGGCCGACGCAACCGCCGCTGAGGTCGGTGGACAGCAGTCGGCTCTGCACCTTGTGCGCCAGGATCTCGCGGCCGGCGCTACGTACACGCAGCAGGAAGGCCCATGGGTTGCCGAGGATCTCGACCTCGACCGGACCGGCGCTGACGGTCGAGGCCACCTCCTGCGTCCAGTCCTCGAAGGTACGGCGCACGGCCACGCGCTCGGCGTGCAGTTCGAGATCGACGCGGGCGCCTTCCGAGGTGAACAGGGTCACCGAACCGCGGCCCTCGACCAGGCAGGCGGCGCGCATCCACGGCTGCTCGACGCGGCGGGCGACCACACCCGGTCCGCGCACGCTCAGCCAGCCCGGCCGTTCGCTCAACGACTGGCTGGCGCTGTTGCGCAGGCTGATCCAGGCCGGGGCGAGGGTGGGGCCGGTAAAATCATCGCGGATCGGTGCCGACGGCCAGGGACGCAAAGGCCCGGGTGCGGGCAGCTCGAGCTGCGGAGCCTCGATCACCGGCCAACCGTCGCGCCAGGCGACCGGGGCGAGGAAGCTCTCGCGGCCGAGCGTGTGCCACGAACCACCAAGCCCGCCGTAGTTGCGCACGCCGAGGAAGCACAGCCACCAACGCCCGTCGGCAGTGCGGAAGAGATCGCCGTGCCCGGTCGATTGGATCGGATGGCCAAGCCGGTCGCGCTGGGTGAGGATCGGATTGTGCGGGCAGGGCTCGTAGGGTCCCCACGGCGAGCGCGAGCGTGCGGCGGCAACCAAGTGGCCACGCTGGTAGAAGCCGCCCGCGACGATCAGCAGATACCAGCCGTCATGATGCAGGAGATGCGGCGCCTCGACGCCGAAGATCCCGCTGCCATCCCACAGGTCGCGCACCGGTGAGGTCGGCCGGCCGCTCAACGGGTCGAGGGTGCAGCCATAGATCATGCCGCCGTCGCGCGTCCCGGTGAACCAGCAGGTGCCGTCTGCGTCCCAGTCGAGCGACGGATCCCAGCCAGGCAGGTCGAGCCACACCGGCTCGGACCAGGGACCCTCCGGGCGCTCGGCATGGACGATGACGTTGCCACCGTGCTCACGGTTGGTCGTGATCAGATAGAAGCGGCCGGCATGATGGCGCAGAGTCGGGGCCCAGATCCCGCCATTGAGCCCGGCGCGTTCGAGGGGCAGCTGACTCGGCCGGTCGAGAGCGTTGCCGAGGTGGCGCCAATGCACCAGGTCGCGGCTGTGGTGGATCGGCACGCCCGGGAACCAGGCGAAGCTGCTGGTGGCGAGATAGACATCCTCGCCGACCACGCAGGCGCTGGGGTCGGGGTTGAACCCGCCAAGGATCGGGTTGCGCAGGCTCTGATGCATTGCCGCGATGATCCTCGTCCGTCCGGCGCTGCAATCTCGCCGCCGCCGCAACCGCCATCACCCCTCAGCGACTCCGTACAACGCCAGGACGTTCTCGACCGGGGTGTCGGACTGGATGTGGTGCGAACCGGCCTTGATCCAGCCGCCGCCGGAAAAGGCGGCATCCATGCGCGCGACCAGCGCACGCACCTCGTCCGGCGTGGCCCGGGGCAGGAAGCCCTGCACATCGATGGCGCCGTGGAAGCACAACCTGCTGCCGTACTCGCGCTGCAGGGCGAGGGGCTCCATGCCGGTGGCGCTGGCCTGGATCGGGTTCAGCACATCCAGGCCCATCGCCACCAGGGTGGGCAGGATCCGCCCCAGCGCGCCGCAGCTGTGCAGCATGAACGGCTTGCCGTGCGCGTGGGCGAGGTCGATGAGGCGTTGGTGGTGCGGACGCACGAAGCGTTCGTAGGTCTTCGGGCTGATCAGCAGGCTCTGCTGCGACGCCAGATCGTCGAAGAGGTAGACCATGTCGATGCGCTGGCCGGAGCGGGCCAGCACGGCGCGCAGGTTGGCCTCATGCACGGCGGCGATGCGCCCGAGGATGGCGTCGGCGACCTCGGGCTGGTCGTAGAGCAGGACCTGGAACTCGGCGAAGCCGACCAGGCTCCAGGCCGTCTCCCACACCGAGCCGACGCGCCAGCGGATGTGGTGCTCGCGGCCAGGATCCTGGGCGTCGATGGCCGCCTCGAGTCCGCTGAAGTCCCACCACGACGGTTCCGGCCAGCGATGGGCGTCGAGTGCGGCCAGGTCGGCGACCCCGGCGAGGGGATGGCTGGCGAACTCGTCGTAGCTGCCGCTGGCGTTGGCCACCTTCTTGCGGTGCGCCCCCCAGATGTCGCGGTTGCTACCGTCGGCCTGCACCTCGCGGTACATGCCGCCGACCGAACTGCGCTCCGCCGAGGCCGCCATGTCGATGGCGGCGGCGCCGGGCGGCCGGCAGAAGCTGTCGTAGCTGATGATGCGGCAGTCGACGCCCAGGGCGCGCAGGACGCCGAGGCGGTCGGCGCAGCCGAGCCGCTGCTGCAGGCGGTCCCAGATCTCGGGCACGGCGGCGAAATCGCACGGGGTGCGGTCGGGGGCCTGACGGTGGATCGCGGCATCGACGCGTTGGCGCGGAGTCATGGCATCCTTTCAGGCGGCGTAGCGCCGCTGCAGCAGCTCGCGCATCCACACGTTGATGGCGAAGACGTCGACCAGGGTATGGCCCTCGGCCGGGTCGGTGGGCGCGTAGTCGGGGGGGCCGGCCTCGGGCACGATGACCAGCCGATCGGCCCCGGCGGCCCGTTGGTGCGCGACGATCGCATCCCACCAGGCGAGGTGGCGGTCGAGGGCCGGCTTCCAGCGCGCGGCGCGCGGGTCGGGCACCTGCGGCCCCTGCGGATGGCCGACCCGGGCGTGGATCGCCTGGCAGCGCGGCAGGACCGAGGCCAGGCCGTAGCCCGGATCCTCCAGCCAGTTCTCGTGCGCCACCACCCAGTGCGACAGGTCAGCGGTAAAGGCGATATCCGGGCGCTGCCGCACCAGAGCGGCCCCGGCCAGCGCGTTCCAGGCGATGCGCTTGCGATGGATCTCATGCAGCAGCGGGATGCCGTGCGCCCGGCTCCAGGCCTCGCCCTGGTCGACCAGGCCGAGCAGACCGTCAGGGGCGAAATGGTCGAGGCCGGTATGGCAGCTCACCAGCCATGGCCGCACCGCGGCGGCGCGGTCGAGATGCCACGCCAGGTCGGCGGCATGCGCGGCGCAGTCGGCCCCCTGCGTATGCGGCTGCAGGATCAGCCCCAGGCCGCAGCGTCCGGCGATGGCGGCCTGCGCCTCCACCCCCGCGCGGGTGCGCTCGGGCTGGACCTCGACGGCGGCGAAGCCCGCCTCGCGCAGGCGCTGGCACTGGGCGGCGAAATCCGCGCCCGGACAGCCCCACGCCGCACCCGCGAAGACGATCCTCACCCGGCGTGTCCGAAGCGGCGCAGCGCTTCGCCGGGCTGAACCACCCGCAGATCGGTGTCGTGGCCGTAGTCGCGCTCGCGCTTGTAGGGCTCGTTGGCGAGGGTGTTGTAGCTGCAGATATAGCCCCAGCGCGGCAGTTCGCTGGTGTTGGCAGCCGAGGTGTGCAACAGGTTGCAGTCGAACACCACCGCGCTGCCCGGTTCCAGTTCGACGAAGCGGTGGCGGAAGCGACGCTGGGCCTGCTCGACCCGCTCGCGGTCGCAGTTGTACTGGCCCGCTTCGCGCAGGTGCTCGACGCGGCCCAGCTTATGCGAGCCCTCGAGGATCTGCAGGCAGCCGTTAGCCTGGGTGGCGCGATCGATGGCGATCCAGATGCTGAGCATGCTCGGCGCCAGACAGCCGTAGTTGTACCAGTAGCCGTAGTCCTGGTGCCATTCCCAGGCCCCGCCTTCGCGCGGCTCCTTGATCGTCATCTTGTGGCTGTAGCAGTACACCGCCTCACCCAGCAGCTGGCGCGCGCAATCGACCAGGCGCTGGTCGCGCGCGGTCAGGCCGAAGGGGTCCTCGCCGGCCGAGTTCCACATCTTGAGCAGGGTGGTCTTGCCGGTGCTGTCGCCCTTGTGCATGACGCTGCTGTCGCTGCGCAGCATGCTCTGGGCCTGGGTGCGCAGCATCGCCGCCTCGGCGGCGGTCAGCAGATCAGGGAGGATGAGGAAGCCCTGCCGCTCGTAGGCGGCGCGGTCGTAGGTCGGCATGGTCGCTCTCAGGAACGGGGCGCGGGAATGGAGGCGAGCTGGGCGCGGGTCGGCAGGCCCTCGACCACGCCCTCGTGCATGACGCAGTGCGCCGCGACGCGGGTCGCGGTGCGCACCGCGTCGCGCAGGCTGGCGCCATCCAGGAGTTCGGCGCACAGGGCGCCGTTGAAGGCGTCGCCGGCACCGCTCGAGTCGATCGCCGTGACCTGGCAGGGCGGGCAGTGCCAGCTGCCCTCTTCATCGACCAGCAGGCAGCCGCGTGCGCCGAGGGTGATCAGGGCGTGGCGCACGCCGCGTGCACGCAGGGCGCGGCCGGCCGCCGCCGCGCCGTCGATGGTCGCGGTGGGGATGCCGGTGATCAGCGCCGCCTCGTGCTCGTTGGGCGTGCAGAGCTCGAGGCCGTCGAACAGCGCGTCCTCGACCGGCACGGCCGGGGCCGGGTTGAGGACGACGCGTGCACCGTGCTTCAGTGCCAGGGCCTTGGCCGCGCGCACCGTGGGCAGCGGCGTCTCCAACTGCAGCAGGACGGTGTCGGCCTCGGCAAACAGCGCCTCGTGGGCCTGGCAGTCCGCGGGCGACAGCCGGCCGTTGGCACCGGGCGCGACCGAGATGGCGTTCCCACCCTGGGCATCGACGATCACCAGCCCGACCCCGGTATGGGTCGAGGGGTCGACGATGATGCTGTCGGTGGGCACCCCGCAGGAGGCGTGCAGGGCGATGGCCTGGCGGCCGAAGTCGTCGCCGCCGACCCGCGCCAGGAAGCGCGTCGAGGCCCCGAGCCGGGCCGAGGCCAGAGCCTGGTTCGAACCCTTTCCACCGGCGATCTGCAGGAACTTGTCGGCCATCAACGTCTGGCCCGGGGCAGGGATGGTGCCGCCGAAGGTGTAGAAGCCGACGTTGTAGCTGCCGATGACGAGGACGTGCCTGCCCATGCCCTTGGCTCCTGGGCCACATCCTAAACGCGGCCGGCTCGACAACCATGGACGCAGCTCTCACGGACCTAGACTAGATTCCCATGCCTTCACGCGTACACAGCTCGGTCACCCTGCCGCCAGCGCCCGCCGACGGCTGGCATCTTCTGCGCACCGGCCACATCACCTGCGCGGCCGGCTACCGCATCGAGCGCACGCGCCATGCCGGGCACGAATGGCTGCTGTGCCTGCGCGGCCGTGGCACGGCCTGGTGCGGGGCCGCGCACTGCACCGCCGTCGCCGGCGATCTGCTGTGGCTGGACAATGCGCTGCCGCACGGCCACGAGGCCGATGCCGACGAACCCTGGGAGCTGCTCTGGGTGCGCTGCCACGGCCCCGACCTCGGACGGTGGCGCGAACGGCTGGGCGGCGACCGCTGCCTGCGTTCGGTTCCCAGGGACGGGGCGCGGATCGCCAGCCGGTTGCGCGATCTGCTGCACCTGGCCGGTGAACGCGACCGCCTGCCGATGGAGTCCTGGTCGCTGCGTATCCAGGCCGGACTGACCAGTCTGCTCGCGGACATCGCGACAGGCATCCAGTCGGGGACGCCGGACGCCCGCGACCCGGTGGTGGCGCGCTGCCAGGCCGCGATGCTGGCCGACCTGGGAGGCGACTGGCATGTCCGTCGCCTGGTGCAGACCGCCCGGACCCCCTCCTCGAGCCTGTACCGGCGCTTCCTGCGCGCCTGCGGCGCGGCCCCGCTGGCCTGGCTGCGCCAACGGCGCCTCGAGCGCGCCGCCGAACTGCTCAGCGGTGCGCAACGGCCGGTGGCCGAGGTGGCGACTGCGGTGGGTTTCTCCGACCCCTTCCACTTCAGCCGGGAATTCCGCATCGCCTTCGGCATGGCGCCGCGCGACTATCGCAAGGCCGAATCCTGCACCTGATTCTCAGCCGGCCAGATCGACCGCGCAGCGGAAGCCGATGGTGGCGCAGCGGTCCCAGCCGTCCCACAGCAGGATCTGCTTCACCACCCAGTCGGACGCGCGGGCGCCGCCATCGAAGAGCCAGAAGCTGCCCTGGCCCTGGTAGTGGCTGCCGCCCTTGAGCAGGACATAGCGGGTGTGCCCGTCGCTGCGCTCGCTCTCGGTCAGCTCCCAGGCGTTGCCGCACAGGTCCCAGGCGCCGATCGCGCTGCGCCCGTCGGGATGGGCGCGCACCGCCGTCGTGGCGCCGGTCTCGGCGCCGGTACGGCGCGCGGGATCGTCCTGGTCGCCCCACGGCCAGCAGGCTCCGGCCGGGCCGAGGGCGGCGCGCTGCCACTCCTCCTCGCGCGGCAGGCGCTTGCCGCACCACGCGGCATAGGCCCGCGCGTCGGCCAGCGACACGTAGACCACGGGATGATCCTCAGTGCCGGGCGCCGGACGGCCCTCGCGCCAGTGGTCGAGGAAACGGTGCGTCACCGTCGGACGATAGCCGGTGACGGTGAGGAAACGTAGGAACTCGGCGTTGGTCACCGGCACCTCGTCGATCGCCACCGCCTGCACCACAGCGGGCCGGCGATCGGACAGCACCGACTCCATGCCGTCATAGACATGGCATTCTCCGAGCGTGCCGGCGACGTGCCCGCACTCACGCATGCGGTAGCGGCTCACCAGTTCGCCGCTCCAGTCGGGAATGCGCAGCATGCCGGCCGGTACCGATGCCTGGCGACGAGTGGCGGTGACAGGACGCAGCGTATGCGGCGCCGGCGTGCGGCAGTGCTCGCCGGACCAGACATGCGGCAGATAGGTGCCAACGGCGGCGCGGGCGCGCTGGGCGGCGAGGAAAGCTTCCAGGTCGGCGTCGATGACCGGAACCGCCAGCACTCCTGCGATGCCGTCGCGTTCGATCATGCCGTGCAGGGCGACAAGGCCGTCCTTCACCTCGCCGAGAACGAACTCCCGGCCGCTGATCACATCGACGTAGCGGTGATCCGGCAGATGCGGCAGGCGCAGCACGACCTTCTCGATGGCGTGGCCACGGCGGTTGGCCACCGTCCACAGGCTGGTCCCGGCATGGGTGAAGCGGCTGGCATACACCGCATTGGGACCACCGCTTCCAACATGCGGCTCCCAGGTGCCATGGATGAAGTGGTCGCTGAAGCGGCGCGCCGCCGGCGCGAAGAGGCGCAGCCAGGTGCGCGTGCGTTCGCACAGCGGGGCCCAGTAGCCAAAGACGTTCTCCCACACCACGAAGCCGTGCCCGCCCATCCAGGCGCGTTGGATCTCCTTGATCGGATCGGGGAAGTAGCGGCGCGTCTCGTACACCAGGTGGTGCCGGTCGAGCCAGCGGTTGCGGCAGATCCCCGGGGCCGCGCTGTCGTCGGTGAACTGCTGCCAGCTCTGCACCTCGTGGCCGAAGGGATCGGGCTTGGCCGGCGCCTCCGAACAGAAGGCCTTGTCGGGGCCGACGGCGGCCAGCGCGGTACGCAGCCGATCGCTGGGCCCGGCCGAGCAGTCGAGATACAGCCCGTCGATGCCGCACTCAGCGATCAGCCTGGCGAAGCCCTCGGCGTCGTCGCCGACGCCGGGCGGCAGGCCCGGCACCCACGGCTTGTGGTCGACCATGACGCGCACGCCGCGGCGATGGAAGGCGGCCACCGCCGCCTGCAGTCCGGCCCGCCCGCCCGGCAGATCGTCGAAGTAGTCGAACTGGTTGCGCCGGTCGAGACCCGACAGCGGATAGTTGTTCCACAGCACCACGACATCCCAGCCGCCGAAGTCACGCTCGACCCTATCGAGCAGTCGATCGACCGTCCACGTGCCGGTGGCCTGGTCGATGAGGTCCTCGTCCCACAGCATCACCCAGCCCTGGAGGTAGGCGCGGCTCGCCCAGGCCTGCGCGGCACGGTCGTAGAGCGGCGTACCGCCGCGCCCGGCCGCGATCTCGGCCTCGCGCCAGGCGACCAGGCTCTCGCGCCAGGCCGGCCAGTCGGCGGCGTGCTCGGGCGCGGGGATGAAGGCCTTCTTCGAGGCGGCGGGATCGGTGGCGGTGAAGGCGGTGGCCATGGCGGCGGGCTCCGGTTCGGGATGGCCCAAGCCTACGCTCCGGGCCGCCGGGGCACCATGGACTGGCGTCGCTTCTCTTTGCACTGGTGTCCTGTCACGCAATTCCTACACCCACATCATGGCCGCTTGCCGGATCCTCGCCTTCCATCCCGAAGCCCCGCGCCAGGAGCCCTTGGACACCGGTTGGCGCACCCTGCCTGCCGTGTTGGTCGAGCGGCCGCAGGGCGGGTCCTGGCGTCTGGACTGCGCCGGCATGGCGCACCTGCAGGTCGAAGACAACCAGCTATTGGCCGTACCGGCCGGTTGGCGGCACCGGCTGCGCACGCCCGGGGATCCGTGCATGACCAGCACCTGGTGCTATCTGCGCTGGCTCGATGACGCCGGTCACCCCTGGCTGCTGCCGGGGCAGCCGGTGGTGCTGTCCGGAGCGCCGGCGGCGCTTATCGATCAGCTTGCACCAGGATCCACGGATGCCGACCAGGCCGCCCGCCTGGCGGCGGCCTGGAGCCTAGCCGCCGCGTTGTGTTCAGCTGCGCCTCCACGCAGCACGGAAGGCGATCCGCGCTGGCGCGACCTGCTGGCCTGGCTGCAGGCGCACCTGCACGAGCCGCTGGCGCGCCACGACCTGGCGCTGCAGACCGGGCTGTCGCCCTCGCGACTGCACGACTGGTGCGTCGCCGCCAGCGGCCTGGCCCCGATGCGCCTGCTCGCCCGGCTACGCATCGAACGCGCCCAGGAGTTGCTGCTGTGCTCCGACCTGCCGCTTGGGGTGATCGCCGAGCGCAGCGGACATGGCTCGCCCTACTGGTTCTCACGCGCCTTCCGCGCTGCCACCGGCCGCACCCCGAGCGCCTGGCGCTCCGCCCAGCGCCGCTGACCGACGTCCTGCTCGCCGTCCCGTCCAGACCAACTGAGTCGTGCTACGGCGGCTGGCGTGCCGCATTCCGGTCGCAAGCTGACGCAAACCAGCCTCGCAGTCAGTCAGCTCGTCGCCATGCTCGCCTGATGCCCTGCGCCCCGCGTGTACTCAGCCTCGTCACCGCCTGCGTCGGGATCGCCGCCGCCGAGCTGCAAGTCGGTCCGGGACAGGCCTACGCCACCATCCAGGCCGCCGTCGAGGCCGCCGCCGCAGGCGACACCGTGACGGTGCATGCCGGGATCTACCGGGAAACGGTGGTCGGACGCAGCGGCCTGGTGCTGAGCGCCGCAGTCGACGGCCAGGGCGGTTATGCGGCGGCGACGATCACCACCGCCGACCGGGTGGTCGGGTGGGAGCCGGCCAACCTCCCCGACCGGCCCGGGGTCTATGTCGCCAGCGTCGCGTCGGCGCGCGGCCTGGGCAACGGCATGCTCTTCGCCGACGGCGAGCTGCAGGTGCCGGCGCGCTGGCCCAACGTCACGCCCGCGCGACTGGTGGCCATACGCAACGCCGACAAGGCCTGCGCGACGGCCGGCAGTTCGACGATCAGTGGCGGCGTGGTGACCACGCCCAGCCCCACCGCCGGGTGGTACGAGGTGGCCGGCCTTCCGCAGGTCGATTGGTCCGGGGCCCGGATCAGCTACCTGCCCGGGGCGATGTGGTTCTTCCACAGTGCTCCGGCGAGCGTCAACACGACTACCGGTCACATCTCCTTCAACGGCACCTTCGATACTGCGCACACCTTCTGCCAGGCCGGCAACTACCTGTACCTGTGGGGCGTGCTGGCGGCGCTCGATGCCGAGCACGAGTGGTTCCACGATGCGACCGCCGGCAAGCTGTACTACTGGGCGCCGGGCGGCGTGGATCCGGACACCATGGACGTCGGCCTGCGGACACGCGAGTTCACCCTCGACCTGGGGGGATGCAGCGGCGTCACCGTGCGCGGCCTGCGCCTGCTGGGCGGACCCTGGCGCAGCACCCTGACCACCTCCAACTGCACCTTCTCCGACCTCACGGTGCGCGCCGTCAACCACCGCGAGGATGCCGAGACCAACCAGAACAGCGCGATCGGATCCGAGGATTCGCTGACCCTGAACGGCGATGACAACCTGATCGCCGATTGCGACCTCGGCGTGGCCGGCCGCACCATGCTGGCGATCAGCGGCAGGCGCAACACGGTGCGCAACAACCTGATCCACCACGTCGGTTACCTCGGCCCCGGCTGTGCGACCGAGCACCTCTACGGCATCCTCGGGCGGCCGGCGAACACCGGCGGCGCCGATCGCAACCTGCTGGTCGGCAACACCATCCACACCGGCAGCTACATCCTGGTCAACGCCCCCTCGGCGATGGACGTGCTGTCGAACGAGGTGTTCAACAGCCACCTCCAGGGCGCCGACGTCGGGGCGATCTCGGCCTGGGGCACCAACGGCCGCGACAGCGTGATCGCCTGGAACCTGGTGCATGACAACGTTGGCCTCAACGACGACAGCCGGCGCTGGTACGGCGGCAACGCGATCTATCTCGACAATGGCACCAGCGACTACCTGATCCACCACAACGTCACCTGGAACTCGACCCGCCACGGCATCATGATCATGGCGCATGTGAAGGCCGGGGTGCCGAACCAGCAGGCGACAACCTCCGACCGCCGGGTCATGGCCAACACCGTGCACGGCACCATCGGCAGCGCCGACGAGACCCTGGTCGGAACGTCGTTCCGCTCGAACCTGAGTCGGACGATCAGTCTCGGCAGCAACATCGACGCGGCAGGCAATGCCACCTACGGCAATGACGACCCGCGCTGGCTCGACGCCGCTGCGCACGACTACCGGCTGCGCAGCTCCTCGCTGGCGATCGACGCCGGCGTCGCGGTCGCAGGCATCAACACCCCCGGCAGCGGGTCGGCCCCCGATGCCGGAGCCTACGAAGGCGACAGCGCCAGCTGGGTGGCGGGGGCCACGATCACGGCCCGGCAGCTGGCTGGTCTCGTCGTGTTGATCAGCAGCGATGCGGCAGGCGTCCTGACGGCGACCATCACCGGCCTGCCCGAGGGCCGCAAGCTGCCGGACACCTTCCGCCTGCGCATCGGCACGCAGGTGGTCGGCGGCTTCGTCAGCCGCATCGATCCCGCGACCCTGGCCACCACCGCGCGGCTGGACTCGATCCCGGCGGTGCCAGGACGCAGCGGGGTGCAGGATCTGGCGACCTCGTTGGATGGCGGCTCGTGGAATACGGCAGGCAGCGCCGACGTGTCCGGCCTGTCGATCAACGGCGTCAGCCTGTCGGGCGGCACACTGACCGTGCTCGGCAGCCACTTCGCTGCCACCCAGCCAGTGGTGCACAGCCGCCAGGTCACCATCGCCAACGCCTCGGGCACGGTGTGCTACAACCACCCGGTGCTGATCACCCTGGACACCGCCGCGCTGGTCGCGGCCGGCCAGGTCGATGCATCTCTCGCCAACCTGCGCTTCGCCGACGCCGACGGTGACATTCCCTTCTGGATCGAACGCGGCGCTGGCACCACGCAGACGCGCATCTGGCTCAACGCACCACGCCTCGCCAGCGACAGCAACGTCTTCACCATGACCTACGGCCCGGCACGCGGTCTGACCCAGGCCAGCGACGGGGCGGCGACCTTCTCGTGGTTCGACGATTTCGCCGATGGCGCCTTCCCCACCGGAACCGGCCAACCGTGGTACATCCGCGACAGCGGACTGACCTCGGTGAGCGAATCCGCCGGCCGGCTGACCATCGCGACCAGCGGCATGGCGACCGGCAGCGTCTACACGATGCAGGGCATCGCCACCAACGGCGTCTACTTCCCCGGTTGGCCTAGCGGCGGGTATGCCATCGAGTCGCGGGTGTGGTTCACCCCAGAGGATGCTGCCGCCAAGGCGATGTTCGGCGGCCACGACGGCACTCTGGCCCTGTTCGGCATGGATGGGGTGCCCGACATCGGCTACTCGGGCGCCGGCACGGTTTTTGTTGGCGAAAATGCCAGCTCGCTGTCAGGCTCCTTCGCGGATCGCGTGGTCGGCATCGCCACGGTGCCGACCGCTGGCGGCCAGACCACGCAGCGCTGGCTGGAGGACGGCGTGGTCAAGGCCGAGCGTAGCGGCATCACCAGCAACGAACGCGGCTACTTCATGGCGGCCACCGGGGTGCAGGCCGATGGCTACACCATGCTGCTCGACGACCTGCGCATCCGGCGCTACGTGCATCCCGAGCCGGTGCCCAGCCTCGCCGCCACGGCGACGACCACCGGCGGAGGTCTGCAGGTCCTGGTCGATGGACAGGCGTGCAGCGGGGTGGTGCGCGACAGCTCTGGCCAACTGCGTGCCGTGCTCCCCACGGGCATCAGCGCGCCCTTCACCGTGCGCGTGATCGATACGCAGGGCAACGAGGCGGTCTGGAGCGGTCAGCCGGCCCAGGGCGCCAGCCCGGCCGCGGCGACGGACGGCGGCGGCGGTTGCGGCGGTGGCGTCCTTGGACTGGCCCTGCTGCTGCTGTTCGCCGGCGTGGCGCAATCTGGCCGCAGCCTGACGCAACGCCCCTGCTGACGCGGCCGGGCCGGCGGCTAGCCTGGATGCATGCGCTCCCTCGCCCTCGCCCTGCTCGCCTGCTGCTCGCTGACGGCCGCAGACGAGTTGTGGAAGCACGACTTCGACAGCCCCGAGGCCTTTGCCGCCCTGCCGCCCAATCCCGAGTCGCCCAGCGTGCTGAGCGGGGTCTTCCCGCTGGCCTGGACCGAGGACTCGCGTTGGCGAGGCGCCGAGGCGGTGATCGACTACCAGCGCCTCACCGAGCACGCCTTCGCCGGCAGCGGCTCGTTCCAGATCGACGTGCGCGCAGTGCACCACGGCCGGGCCCAGGCCAACATCGACGGCCTGCGCATGGACGGCTCGCGCTTCCATCGCATCCGCCTGGCGGTGCGCAGCCCGAACAACAGCAGTTGCACCATCGCCATGAGCATGGCCCACCCGCCCTGGCAGCACCACTGGGAGCAGCGTCTGGACGCCGGCCCCGAGTGGAGCGTGCGCGAGTTCCTGGTACCGCCCACCGCCACCGATCCGCAGGCCCGGCTGATGCTGATCTTCGACCGGCCAACGCTGCTGCAGCTCGACGATTTCTCGGTCACCCGCCTGACCCGCGACGAGCTGAACCTCCCGCCGCCGCCCCAGGGCAACCTGCTGCGCCTCGGCTCGTTCCCGCTCGGCGTGGTCAGTCCATGGGTCCTGGAACCGGGCGAACGCGAGGCCGAGGATGTCGCCGTCGATGCCGCTATGCCCGGCCCCAGCGGCCAGAGCGCCCTGCGCCTCGCCGTGGTGCAGCGCGGCGATCGGCCGATCCAGCAGCTGAGCTCCCCCTTCGTCGGCAGTCCTGGCGAGGCGCACACCTTCAGCGTGTGGCTGCGCTCGGACACGCCCGGCCAGCTGGTGCACCTGCGCATGGGGCCGCCCGAGCAGGAGCTGTGGCGCGAACCGTGGCAGGCGAACGCGGCGCTGACCCGCGAATGGCGGCAGTACACGCTGACCGCCACCCTGCCCTACAACCCCAGCGGACACTACCTGGCGCGGCTCACCACCCACGCGGTCGGTACCGTGTGGGTCGATGGCGCGCGGGTCGAGGTCGGGACGACGGCCGGGGCCGGGACGGCCGATCCGCCCGAGCTGGCGCTGCGCCCCGGCCTGCCCACCGGCGTGGCCTTCGCGGACGAGGCGCTGCCGCTTGAACTGCTGGCCTACGGTCCGGGAGCGGCGCAGGCCAGCGCCCTGCGCCTGAGCCTGCTCGACCAGGACGAGCGCACGCGTGCTGTCGGCTCGTTCCCGATCACCGCCGGCCAGACGCTGCGCCTGGCCATCCCGCCCGGCGACGAGCGCCCCTTCGGCAGCTACGTGGTGACGGCGCAGCTGCTCGACGCAGCCGGCGCCACGCTCGGCCGTCCGGCCGAGACCGCCCTGGCTCGCGTGCGCACGCCGCGCGGCTACGACCGTCTCCTGCCCGACTCGCCCTTCGGCATCCACATCACGCCCACCGAGCGCATGGCGGCGATGGCGCGCGCCCTCGGCTTCACCTGGGTGCGCGAGTTCCAACTGGGCTGGTCGGGCATCCAACGCAGCGAAGGCTACGACTTCAGCGCCACCGACCGCCGCATCGACACCTACCGCCGCCACCGGTTGCAGGTCTTGGGCGTGCTGGGCAACGTGCCGCGTCGCTACAGCGCGGCGCCTGAATCCTTCAAGGGCTGGAACGTCGGCTGCTTCCCGCCCAAGGACCAGGAGGCGCTGGAGGCGTGGCAGGCCTACGCCCGCGGCATGGCGGTGCGCTACGGCGCCACGGTGCGCGACTGGGAGACCTGGAACGAGCCCTTCCTGCCCGGCTTCCTCATCGGCTCGCTCGACGAGAAGGGCAAGCCGCAGCACGGCTCGCCCGCGTCCTTCGTCGCCCTGCACCGCGCCGCCGCCGCCGGCCTGCGCTCGGCCGGCTTCCCGGTCCGCGTGCTGTGGAACACCGGCGGCCATGTCGATCCGACGTGGGAGCGCGCCGCCGCCGAACTCGGGGCCTTCGAGCACTGCGACGCGATCAGCTACCACCACTACCTGCGCAGCCCGCTCGGCTTCGCCGGCGACGCGATCGACAAGCAGATCACCGATGTGCGAGCCCTGCTCGCCGGGCGTCCCATGGCCATCCTCAACAGCGAGGGCGGCAATGCCGGCAACGTCAGCAACCCCTACCCGCAGCAGGCGCCCTACGGCCGCCGCAGCAATGACCGCGAATGGGCCGACTGGTGGACGCGCTACTACCTGTCCACCCTGGCCAACGGGTCGGAGCGTTTCTTCGCCTACACCTTCTATGGCTATGGCGCCTGGCAGATGCGCTACGACATGCTCAACCAGGACGGCAGCGTGTCGTTCTGCGCCGTGGCGATCAGCAATCTCGCCTGGCACATCGAGGGGCTGCGCTTCGCCGCCCGCAGCGAACCCGTCCCCGGCCTGACCGCCTTCGCCTTCCAGGGCGCCGACCGCGCAGCCGTGGCGCTGGCCGGCAAGGGCACGCAGCGCCTGCGCCTCGCCTCCCTGCCCGAGGGCTGGGCCGCCCGCGACCTGTTCGGCAACCAGCTGGCGCTGCCCGCCGCCTGCGGCGGCGAGGTGGTGCTGCTGCTCGGCCCGCCCGCCGGACTGCCCCAGGCCCTGGCCGGCCTCACGCCCTGAGACCGGCATGAGGCACTTCGGCGAGGACCCCGCATCCGGCAAGCGCATGCCCCGCCCCGGCGAGCAGGCCGGCTTCTGCAGCACGGCCGACGGCTACCGCGGGGCGTGGCATGCCCAGCCCCCGCACTCGGCGCATGGCTTCAAGTATTCCGGCGGACTCGGCACCTACTGCTCGAGCCATGCGCCGATGGCGGTGTACGCCCCGGCGGTGGACACGACCTTCTTCTGCTGGGGCGGGATGGCCCCGGCGCAGTCGGCGCGGCCACGCAACTGGGATTTCTGCCCCGGGCAGCAACTGCACATGGTCTCCTGCCTGGACCATCGCACCGGCCGCGTCCCGCGTCCGACCCTGCTGTTCGACAAGTACTGCGCCGACACCCACGATAACCCGGTGATCGCCCTCGACGAGGCCGGGCATATCTGGATCTTCTCGCCCTCGCATGGCCCCTGGACCACGCCGTCGTTCATCCACCGCAGCGTCGAGCCCTACGCCATCGACCGCTTCGAGACGGTCGCCGAAGGGCTGTTCGCCTACCCCCAGCCGTGGGTCCTGCCGGGCCTGGGCTTCGCCTTCCTCCACGCCCGCTACCAGGATGGGCGCATGCTGCACATCCAGCGCAGCCGGGATGGGCGGGCCTGGTCGGCGCCGCAGCCGTTGATGGGCATCCAGCAGGGGCACTACCATATCTCGGGCGTGCACGGCACGACCATCGGCCTCGCCTGCAACATGCACCCCGACCAGGGTGGCCTCGACGCGCGCACCAACCTCTACTACCTGACCAGCCGCGATGGCGGGCAGACCTGGCAGACGATCACCGGGACCGTCCTGGACGTCCCGCTGCGCGAGGTCAGGAATCCAGCGCTGGTGCGCGACATGCAGGAGACCGGAACGCTGGTCTACCTCATGGATCTCGCCTTCGACGCCGACGGTCATCCGGCCATCCTCTACCTCACGGCGCGTTCACCCGTCCCGGGCCCGCAGGACGGGCCGCGCCGCTGGATGGTGACGCGCTGGGACGGCTCGGCCTGGCACGACAGCCAGGTGACCACCTCGCAGAGCAACTACGACTGCGGATGCCTGCTCATCGACGGCGCCGACTGGCGCATCATCGGGCCGAGCGCCGACGGCCCGCAGCCCTACGGCCCGGGCGGCGAGATGGTGTTGTGGCGTTCGGAGGATGCCGGGCGGACCTGGCGCTGCGCCCGCCAGATGACCTCCGGTAGCGAGGCCAACCACACCTACGCCCGGCGCGTGATCGGCGGCCATCCCGGCTTCGCCGCCCTGTGGGCCGATGGCGACACCACGACGTTCTCGCAGTCCTTCCTGTATTTCAGCGACCGGGACGGTCGCGTCTTCCGCCTGCCGCCCTGCATGACCGGCGACAGCGCGCGGCCCGAAGAGGTCTGATCCACTGACGCATTCGCGTCGGCATCCGTCGCAACGCGCCGGTGTCCCCATCTGGCGATCCGCTAGAGTGCGTACAAGGAACCGATCATGCAGCGCTCCATCGCCTTCGCCCTGTCCGCCTGTGCCGTCTGCGCCTCCTGCTCTGCCGGGGATGCGGCCAACCTGCTGGTCAACGGCAGCTTCGAACAGCGCGATCCCGCCGGCCTGCCGCTGGGCTGGCAGGGCGGGAATCCCGGCTGCACCGATGTGGCCGAGGGCAACCGCTACGCCAGCCTCACGCGTCTCGCCAAGGGTGCCAAGGCTGAGCTCAGCCAGACCATCGCCCTGCAATCGGGGTGGACCCATCTCGCGGTGAGCGGCCGCCTGCGCGGCAGCGCCATCGTCCCCGGTGGCCAGGGCCACGAACGAGCGCACCTCTTCCTGACCTTCCTCAACGCCGACGGCAAGCCCTGCGGCTACGGCGCCACCAGTGGCGTTGCCGGGACCCAGGCCGCCTGGGTCACAGTCGCCCGCGTCGTGCCGGTGCCCACCGGCGCGACCGCAGTGCTGGCCACCATCGGACTGATGGGTGGTGCCACCGGCACCGTCGAGGCCGACGACCTGGTGATCGCGGCCCAGGCCGAACTGCCGGTCCCGACCTTCGCCCCGGTCGCGCCCCTCGACCTTCCCGCCGCCACCTGGCCGCTGAGCGATCCCGCCCTGACCCTCGACGCCGCCGAACCGCAGGCGCTGAACATCACCGCCAGCACCGCCGGCGACGCGACCAGCGAGCGCTGGATCCGCCTGCCGGTCGCCGCCGGCACGGTGCGCATCTCCTGCGAGATGCAGACCAAGGGCGTGCAGCTGGGCAAGGAGTCCAGCTGGCAGACCCCGCGCATCATGGTCACCTTCCACGATGCGGCCGGCGCCTTCGTCCCGCCCTATGGTGCGGTGCCCGAGCTGCGCAGCGACAGCGCCGGCTGGACCCCGGTCAGCGTGACGCGCGAGATCCCTTCCGGGGCGGCCTACATCAAGCTGAGCCCCGGCCTGCACCGCTGCACCGGCACGGCCTCCTTCCGTGCGATCCGCATCGCCATGGAACCGGCCAAGCCCTGACCCGCCTCACGCCCCGTCGCGGCGCCGCGCCTGCCAGACGGCCGGCGGCACGCCGACCACGGCACGGAAGGCAGCCGTCAGCTGGCGGAGCGAGGTGAAGCCGCAGCGCTGCGCCACCGCCTCCGGCGCCAGGCGGCCGGAGCCCAGCAACCCCTTGGCCAGCTCGACGCGGGCGATGCGGATCTGGTCGGATGGGCTGCATCCGGTCAGACGGCGGATCTGCCGCTCGACCGTGCGCCGCGACAGGCCGGTATGCGCCACGAGGTCGCCGACATCGATCCGCCGGTGCGCATTCTGCCCGATCCAGGCCAGGACCGCCTCGCCATCGAGGACCGCTTGGGCAGGCACGGTGGACAGGCGCCGCACCACCTCGCCCGGGGGCAGGCGCAGCACCGTCCCGCTCGGCGGCCGGCCGCCAATCATGCGGGCGAGCTGCGCCGCCGAGGCGGCCCCCACTTCGCGCCAGGGACAACGGATCGAGGACAACCGGCCGCCGACATGGGCGTTGGCGAAGGGATCGGCATTCACGCCCAGCACGCCGAGGTCGGTGCCCAGGCAACGCCCCGCCCCCTCGATCTGATCCACCACCGCCCG
>JAIFND010000123.1:0-11348 GCA_020047915.1 bacterium
CATGAAGATCACCGCCATCCAGCCCCTCGTCTGCCACGCGCGCATGCGCAACTGGATCTTCGTCAAGGTCCTGACCGACCAGCCCGGCCTGTGGGGCTGGGGCGAGGCGACCCTCGAATGGCACACGCGCGGCGTGGTCGGCGCGATCGAGGACCTGTCGCAGCTGCTCATCGGCGAGGATCCGCGGCGCATCGAGCACTGCTGGCAGATGATGCACCGCCAGCACTTCTGGCACGGCAACGGCATCGTGCGCGGCAGCGCCATCGCCGGCATCGACCTCGCGCTGTGGGACATCGCCGGCAAGATCCATGGCGTCCCCTGCCACGAGCTGTGGGGCGGCCGGGTGCGCGACCACATCCGCACCTACGCCCACCTCGGCGGCGGGAAGATGGAGGACTTCTACGAGACCTCGACCGCCAACGCCACGCGCTTCGCCGAGCTGGCGCAGGCCGCGGTCGAGGACGGCTACACCGCGTTCAAGACCATGGCGGTGCCCGAGACCGCCGCGCTGGAGGGCCAGCGTCCGATCCGCAACGCCGCAGCCTGCGTCGCCGCCATGCGCGAGGCGGTGGGCTGGGACATCGACATCATGGTGGACTGCCACGCCCGGCCCTCGCCGGCGATGGGCCTGCAGTTCGCCAAGGCCCTCGAACCCTACGGCCTGTACTTCTTCGAGGAGCCGTGCTGGCCCGAGAACATCGCCGACCTGGCGCGCATCCAGCACGCCGTGACCACGCCGATCGCCACCGGCGAGCGCCTGGTCTCGCTCACCGCCTTCCGCGACCTGCTGGCGGCCGGCGCGGCGCGCGTGGTGCAGATGGACATCACGCACTGCGGCGGCCTGTCCGAGGCGCGACGCATCGCCGCGCTGTGCGAGGCCTACCGCGTGGCGGTCGCCCCGCACAACCCGCAGGGCCCGGTCAGCACCGCCGCCAGCCTCGAGCTGGGCTTCGCCACCCCGTCCTACGCGATCTGCGAGACGGTGACCAACGATGTGCCGTGGCGCGCCGAGGTGGTGCGCGAGGGCTTCACCATCGAGAAGCAGGGCCGCATCGTCCGGCCCAACACCCGGCCGGGCCTCGGCATCGAGATCGACGAGGCGGCCGTCGCCCGGCACCCCTTCGAGCAGGAGGTGCTGCAGCGCAGCTTCGCCGCCGACGGTTCGGTCATCGACTGGTAATTACCCATGTCTGCTCAGGAGCTTCGCCCCTACGGCCTGTGGCCTTCCGGCGCAACGCTGTCGCGTTGCGTCTCGTCGGGCCGCAGGCCCCACTGGGGCCTGCTCTCGCTACGCTCGGCCCGCCTCGCCCCCGGGCTTTGTCGCAGTTCGGTTCCGTCGCATCCGCTCCGGAACCGTGGCGGCATCGGCTACGCCGATTGTATGCCGCCACCACTGCTCGGCCCATCCCTGGAGCACCCCATGTCCCTCGACGCCGACGCCATCTTCGCCCGCAACGCCAAGGTCATCCCCGGCGGGGTGGTCAGCATCAACCGCGCCACCGACCCCCGGCGGCTGTTCACGCGCGCCCAGGGCGCCTACCTCTACGACCACAGCGGCCGCCGCTTCATCGACTACCACGCCGCCTTCTCGCCCTACTTCCTCGGCCATGGCCGCAGCGAGATCGACGAGGCGGTGATCGCCGCGATCCGCTCCGGCCAGTCGCTGATGGGCGCCGGCACCACCACCTGGGAGGGCGAGCTGGCCGAGCTGCTGGTCGATAGCGTGCCGTCGCTCGAGCAGGTCGAGCTGACCAACAGCGGCAGCGAGGCGACCTACTTCGCCCTGCGCATCGCCCGCGCCGCCACCGGCCGCGACCGCGTCTGCGTCATGCAGGGCGGCTACAACGGCTGGCACAACGACGTCGCCTTCAACCTGATGGACCCGCTCGCGGCGATGGAGGGCCACCAGCCCGGCACGCCGCACCGCCTGCGCCCCTTCTCGGCCGGCATGCCGAGCAACCAGAAGGACAACGTCGTCGCCATCGAGTACAACGACCTGGCCGCCGCCGAGGCGGTGCTGGGAACCGGCACCGTCGCCGCGATCATCCTCGAACCGATCCTGCAGAACATCGGCATCGTCAAGCCGCAGCCGGGCTATCTGCAGCGCCTGCGCGAGATCTGCGACCGCACCGGCACCCTGCTGATCTTCGACGAGGTGAAGACCGGCTTCCGCCACGCCCTCGGCGGCTACCAGAGCGTGTGCGGCGTGATGCCCGACCTCTCGACCTTCGGCAAGGCGGTGGCCAACGGCTATCCGCTCGGCGTGCTCGGCGGCAAGGCCAGGTACATGGGCCTGTTCGCCACCAGCGATCCGGCCAAGCGGGTGCTGATGGCCGGCACCTACAACGGCCATCCGGTGCCGGTGGCCGCCGCCATCGCCTGCCTCAAGCTGCTCCGCGCCGAGCAGGCGACGCTCTACCCGCGCCTCGAGGCGCTGACCGCCCGGCTGGCCGCCGGCACCCGCGCCGCGTTCGCCGAGGCCGGGATCACCGTCACCGTGGTGCAGCAGGCCTCGGCCTACGTCACCTACTTCATGGACCATGCCCCGCTATCGTGGACCGACATCGCCCGCCACCACGACATGGCCCTGGACAAGCGCTTCCGCAACCTGCTCGCCGATGAGGGCATCTTCCACTTCCCGCTGCCGACCAAGCAGGGTTCGGTGTCGGCGGCGCACAGCGAGGCCGACATCGACGAGACCATCGCCGCGACCCGCCGGGTTGCGGCGCGGCTGGCGGCCACCAACCTCGCGGCGAAGGGCTGAACCATGCGTCTCGCTCGTTTCGGTCCGGTCGGTGCGGAGCGCCCCTGCCTGGTCGATGGCCAGGGCCGGCGCTTCGACGCCAGCGCCGTGGTGCGCGACTGGGACGCCCAGGCGCTGGCCGCGCCACCGCGCATCGACCTCGCCGGCCTGCCGCCGGTGCCGGAGTCGGCGCGCTGGGCCAGCCCGGTGCCGCGCCCCGGCAAGGTGGTGTGCATCGGCCTGAACTACGCCGACCACGCCGCCGAGTCCGGCATGCCCATCCCGGCCGAGCCGATCGTGTTCCTCAAGGCGCCGCGCACCGTGATCGGCCCCTACGACCAGGTGCGCATCCCGCGCGGCAGCGCCAAGACCGACTGGGAGGTCGAGCTGGCGGTGGTCATCGGCCGCGAGGCCAGCTACCTCGCCAGCCGCGAGCAGGCGGCGGCGCACATCGCCGGCTACTGCATCTGCAACGACATCTCCGAGCGCCATTGGCAGCTCGAACGCGGCGGCCAGTGGGACAAGGGCAAGAACTTCGACACCTTCTGCCCGCTCGGGCCGTGGCTGGCGACCGCCGACGAGCTGCCCGCCCTCGGCAGCCTGGCGATGCAGCTGTCGGTCAACGGCCAGCGCATGCAGCAGGGCAGCACCGCGACGATGATCTTCGATCCGCTGTTCGTGGTCCACTACCTGAGCCAGTGCATGACGCTGGAGCCGGGCGATGTCATCACCACTGGCACGCCGCCCGGGGTCGGCCTGGGGCACAAGCCACCGCGCTTCCTCGCGCCCGGCGATGTCATGGAGCTGTCGATCACCGGGCTGGGCGTCCAGCGCCAGGTCTGCACCGCCGCATGACCCTGCGCCTGTCCGCCACCCTGCTGCTGCGCGCCGGCGCCCGCCTGGGCGAAGGCCCGCGCTGGGACGACCGGCTGCAGCGGCTGCTGTGGGTGGACATCCTCGCCGGCATGGTGCACCGCCTCGATCCGCAGAGCGGCCGCGACGAGCGCTGGAGCCTCGGCCAGGAGGTCGGCGCCGCCCTGCCGACCAGCGACGGCGACACCTTGCTGCTGGCCTGCCGGCGCGGCCTGCACCGCTTCCGGCCTGCCGACGGCGCACTCGAACTGGTGACGGAGCTCGAACCGGCGCAACCGGACAACCGCTGCAACGACGCCGCCATCGATCCGCACGGTCGCTGCTGGGTGGGGACCATGGCGATGGATGTGCGGCCGGATGCCGGCGCCCTCTACCGCTATCAGGCCGGCACCACCGTGCGCATGCTGGACGGCCTCGGCTGCAGCAACGGCCTGGCGTGGAATGCCGTCGGCACACGCCTGTTCTTCATCGACTCGCTGACCCGGCGCATCGATGTCTTCGCCTATGACGTCGCCAGCGGGACGCTGGGCGAGCGGCGCCCGCTGGTCGCCTTCCCGGCCGCCGACGGCCTGCCCGACGGCCTCGCCATCGACAGCGCCGACCGCCTGTGGGTCGGCATGTGGGATGGCGGCTGCCTACGCTGCTGCGACCCGGACACGGGCGAAGAGCTGGCGCGCGTGGCGGTGCCGGCCGCGCGCGTGACCGCCGCCTGCCTGGGTGGCGGCGACGGCCGCTCCCTGTTCATCACCACCGCACAGGACGGGCAGGGCGACGGCGGCGATCTCTACCAGGCTCGCCTGCCCGAGTCCTGGCCCGGCCGGGCCCCGGCCACCGCCCGCTTCGCTTGGCACTGAGGAGCCGCCGCATGTCCGATCCGGTCGTCGCCGCCCTGGCCCGCGTCCTGCCCGCTGGCGTGCTGCTCTCCGCCGAGGCCGACCGCCTGGCCTGGGCCAACGACGCCAGCATCTACCGTCTGGTGCCGCGCGCCGTGGTGCTGGCGCGCGACGCGACCGACATCGCCCACTGCCTGGCGGTGGCGCGGACGGCCTCCGTGCCGGTGTGCCTGCGCGCCGGCGGTACCTCGCTGTCGGGTCAGGCGGTCACCGACGGCATCCTGGTGGTAGTGTCACGGCACCTGCGCGGGATCGCGGTGCTCGAGCAGGGCGCGGCGGTGCGCTGCCAGCCGGGGGCGGTCGGAGCGTGGGTCAACGCCGCGCTGGCCCCCTTCGGTCGCCGCATCGGCCCGGATCCGGCCAGCATCCAGGCCGCTGAGATCGGCGGCATCGTCGCCAACAACGCCAGCGGCATGTGCTGCGGCGTGCACGAGAACAGCTACCGCACCGTCACCGCGTTGGAGCTGCTGCTGCCCGACGGCACCCGCCTCGACACCGGCGATCCCGCCGCCGTGCTGCCGCCGGCCCTGGCCGGCGAGCTGGCCGCGATCCGCGACGAGCTGCGCGCCGACACGACCCTGGCCGAGCGCGTGCGCCGCGCCTTCGCCACCAAGAACACGGTCGGCTACAGCCTCAACGCCTTCCTCGACGAGGATGATCCGCGCCGCATCCTGCAGCGCCTGGTGGTCGGCAGCGAGGGCACCCTGGCGGTGATCCTCTCGACCACCTTCCGCACCCTGCCCCTGCCGCGCTGCCGCGCCACCGGCTGGCTGATGTTCCGCGATGTCGAGGCGGCCTGCGCCGCGGTCGCCGGCCTCGCCGCCTCGGGCTGCGCCGCGGTCGAGCTGCTCGACGCGGTCAGCCTGCATCGGGTCGCCGGGCAGCTGCCGCAGCCGCCCCCGCCGGGCGAACCCGCCGCCCTGCTGATCGAGTACCAGGAGGCCGACGAGGCGGCGCTGGAGCAGCGCCTGGCCGCCGCCACGCCGCTGCTGCTGGCCGGCCTCGATCTCGCCGCCGCCGGCCAGCTGACCCGCGACGCCGCGCTGCAGGCCCGCCTGTGGTCGATCCGCAAGGGCCTGTTCCCCAGCGTCGGCGCGGTGCGCGCCCTGGGCACGGCGGTGGTCATCGAGGACATCACCTTCCCGGTCGCCGGCCTCGCCGCCGGCGTGCGCGACCTGCGCCGGCTCTTCGCCCGCCACGGCTACGACGACGCGGTGATCTTCGGCCATGCCAAGGACGGCAACCTGCACTTCACCCTCACCCCGGACCTGGCGCAGCCGGCCGAGGTGGAGCGCTACGACGCCTTCATGCGCGCCCTGGTCGAGCTGGTGCTGGCCGCCGGCGGCCACCTCAAGGCCGAGCACGGCACCGGCCGCAACATGGCACCCTTCGTCGCGGCGCAGTGGGGCTCCGACGCCGTCGCCCTGATGCGCCGCATCAAGGCGGCCTGCGACCCGCAGGGCATCCTCAATCCCGGCGTGCTGCTGTCGGCCGACCCGCAGGCCCACCTCGCCCACCTCAAGGCCATGCCGGCGGCCGACCCGCTGATCGACCGCTGCATCGAATGCGGCTTTTGCGAGCCGACCTGCCCCAGCCGCGACGCCACGCTGACGCCACGCCAACGCATCGTGCAGTGGCGCAACCGCGCCCAGGGCGGCCACGCCGCCGCCGCGGTGGAGCCGCGCACCGCCTACGATGTCCTCGACACCTGCGCCGGCGACGGCCTGTGCGCCAGCGCCTGCCCGGTCGGCATCGACACCGGCGCCCTGGTGCGCGCCGAACGCGCCCGGCGGCGCGGATCCCTGGCGCGCTGGACGGCCGGGCTGCTCGCCGGCCGCATCGCCTGGGTCGTGTCCGGCGCCCGCCTCGGCCTGCGTCTGGCCGGCGGCCGGCGCCTGCCCGGCCGCAGCGTGCCGCTGCCCACCGCCGCCCCGGCCGCGCCGCCGTCCTGGCCGGCGGGCGAGGCCGGTGCCCCGCGCGTGGCGCTGATGGCCACCTGCCTGGTGCGCATGTTCGGCCCCGACGCCGTGCTGCGCGACCTGGCCGCGCTGTGCCAGGCGGCCGGCATCGGCGTGGTGCTGCCAGACAACCATGCGCAGCTGTGCTGCGGTCAACCCTTCGCGTCGAAGGGCTTCCCCGAGCAGGCGCGCGCCAGCGCCGAACGCACGGTGCAGGCGCTGCTTGCGACCGGCTGCAGCGATGTGCTGATCGACACCGGCACCTGCGCCGCCTTCCTGCACGGCACCGCCCTGCCGCCCGCGCTGCAGGAGGGCTGGAACCGGGTGCGCGTCCACGACCCCGCCGGCTTCGCCGCCGAGGTGCTGATCCCGCGGCTGGTGGCGCGCGGCCGCCTGGCGCGCGGCACGGCGCGCTGGGCGGTGCATCCGACCTGCTCCGAGCACAAGGCCGGCTGGGCGCCGCGCCTGCTGTCCGCCGCGGTCGCGGTGGCCGACGCCGCCGTTCCCGCCACCTGGGGCTGCTGCGGCACCGCCGGCGACAAGGCCTGGCAGGTCCCCGCCCTGCCGCGCGCCGCCAGCGCCCGCGAGGCGGCGGCGGTGGCGGCGGCGGCCGCGCAGCAGGGCGTGTGCACCAGCCTGACCTGCGCCGCCACCATGTCAGCGGCCAGCGGCGTGCCCTACCGCCATCTGTTCAGCGCGCTGGCGGCCGAACTGCGCCACGCACCTCCACCGTCGCATGGATGACGACTCTGCTTCCTCGGAGTGCGCAACTGCAGCAGCATGGCCGGTCCGTCCGCTGGCACGTCGATGTCGGCGGACATCAAGATCGTTGCCGGCATCGCCAGCGGCCTCGGCTACGGCGACCGCTTCACCTTCCGCCGCGCGACGCGCCGGCGCTGGGCCGCAACCGGCCCCTCCGGCCACGCCGAGGCCGTCGCAACCGACCGGGCTGGGGTACGCTCCGGTGATGCGGCGGAGCTGTCGCAGGTCTCCCACAAAAGGTGCGATCGAACCTACGTCATGGAACTCGTCCGCGGACAGGAAGAGGCGAGGATGCGTCCATGATCCGCATCCTCGCCGTGGCCGCTGTCGCAACCGCCGTGCTGAGTGCCGTCGAGCCGTCGCCGGCCGTGCTGCGCGTGACGCCGCATGTGGTGGCGCCAGACCCGGGTCCATATGCCGCGACCACGGTCAACAAACGCGAACTCGTCGATTTCAGTTTCGAGCCGATGGTCTGGGCACATCACCGCTACCAGGTCAGCGAGGCCGCGACCGGGCGGCTGATCTCCGATCGTCTCGATCACGCCGACAGCTTCGCCGAGGGCTGGTGGGATGGGGCGGTGGTGCGCGTGCTACGCGCCGAGAACGGCGCCATGCAGCAGAAATTGCGCGGGGTGGTCAAGCGCTATGTCCGCCGCGACTGGAAGGAGTTCGCCGCGCAGCTGATACCTGCCGGCACGACCCGGGTCGAGATGGTCTTGGAACCCTGGTCCCGGCCCGGTCAGGCCTGGTGGTTGTCGCTACGCGCCGTGGACACGGCCGGGCGCATCGGTGCGCGTTCGGCAGCGGTGCGCATCGTGCATCCGGACATCCCGGGCAACCAGCGGGCAACCCCCGCGAACCCCTTCACCCAGGCGGCTCCGCGTCGCGACGACCGCACCGGTGGGGAGGCGCCGGGTGCTCCGGAGGGGTTTCAGGCGGTCTGTGATCCCGCGTCTGGGCTCATCACCATGTCCTGGCGGGCTCCCGCAGGCGCGCTCGCCGGCTGGCGTCTCGATCGCACCACCACCGATCCAGCCACGCATCAGGGGCAGTTCCTCGAACTGACCGGCGAGGGCGGCGGTGATCGCTTCACCTCCATGGTCGGGGACCTCGTGCTGCTGACGCGGACGGCGGCCAGTCTGCGCCGCGAGGACTACTCGGCACGCCTGCACGGCACCTACGACGCCGCGCCGCCCGACTATGCTCCTCAGGCCATGGCTGGCGGTGAACGCCCATTCACCCTGGTGCCGCATCCGGGCGTGCTGCCGGCGGGTGTCTCCGATGCCGGATCGACCTGCCTGCGCGTCGAGAGCGCCCAGGCCGAGACGCTGATGGTGGCCAAGTACAACCATGCCGACACCACCCAGAACTACTACGAGGTGCTCGATCCCCGGCAGACCTATGTCGTCGAGGTCCTGGCCCGTCAGGAGGGGCTCGCGGCCCCCCGCCTGACCTTCGACCTGAGCGGATCCTACGCCAAGGAGGTGGCACCGATCGTCTTCGCCCTGAGCGGGGAGTGGCAGCGTTTCACCGCCGAATTCACCGTGCCGCGCAAGCTCGAGTCCGAGGGGCCCGTCGGCATGATGCGCCTGGTCTGGAGCGGTCCGGGCACGGTGTGGCTCGACAATTTCCGCGTCTATCGCAAGGACCGCGGCCTGGTCCGTTTCGATGCCGACGAGCGCGCGGCGCTGAAGGCCAGCGGCATGGCCGCCATCCGGACGCACGACACCTGCAAATCCGAGGGTTACAGCCTCGACAACCTGCTGGGCCACCCGCTCACCGGGCTGTCGAGCGGCAAGGGGACCTTCACGCGCGGCAACCTCTCGGCCCTGCTCAAGGAGTTCGCCAAGATGGGCGTGGTGCCGTGGCTGCAGCTCGAGTTCACCTTGCAGGAGGACGAGTGGCTGGGACTGGTCGAGTACCTGGCGGCGCCCTACGACCCGGCCACCGATACGCCGCAATCCAAGCCGTGGGCCTGGCGCCGTGTGCAGCATGGCCAGCCGCAGCCGTATAGCGCGGTGTTCCCGCGGCTGATCCTGGAATTCAGCAACGAGACCTGGAATCCGATCATGCCCTTCAATCTGGCATGGCTGGAGATGCCGGATGCGGCGACCACAGACAAGCACAGTGCCGGTGCGGTCTACGGCATGTTCCAGGAATACACCATCCAGGTGCTGAAGCGCAGCCCCTACTGGTCGGCCGAGATGGAGCGCAAGACCGAGTTCGTCATCGGCGGCTGGGCGGTCAATGACTACGGCTATCAGGCGGCCAAGCGCTCGCCGTCGAGCCGGCATGTGCTGGTCGCAGCCTACAACGGCGGCTGGGACGCGGGCGAGGATCCGAGCGGCGAGTTCGAGCCGGCCCTGCTCAAGACCCTCAACTATCCGGCCCAGGACGGCATCCCCACCGCCGTGCGCCTGCGTCGCGAGGCCGATCAGCATGCGGCTGCCGGCAACCGTCCCTTCCGCATCGGCAGCTACGAGGCGGGGCCCGGCTACAACCTCAACGGGCTGAACGGCGTCCGCATGACCCCGCAGCTGGTCGAGGGCGAGAACCGGGTGATGAAATCGCTGGTCGGGGGCAGCTCGACCCTCGACTGCTTCCTCGGCTTCACCTACCAGGGTGCCCAGCTGCAGAACTACTTCATCTTCCGCCGCCTGCGCAACTACTGGGCCTCGCATGCCGACGAGCGCAACGGCGGCCAGGCCTATCCGGCCTGGCTGGGTCTGAGTCTGTGGAACAGCCACGGGGTCGGCGAGGTGCTGGGCGTGGTCACCGAGCGGGTGCCGGTGCGCCAGGCGCCGGCGGTCGGCCGCCGCGCGGCGATGGCGGAGATGCCCGAGGTCGCCGCCTACGCCAGCCGGAAGGGCGACCGCCTGACCGTCTTCGCCATCTCCCGCCGCCTGGATGCCGCCCTGCCGCTCACCTTGCGGTTGCCGATCCGCAGCGCGCGGAGCGTCACGCTGCACACCCTGACCGGCGATCCCAAGGCCAACAATCTCGATGCAGAGAACATCCGTGGCCACGCCCGATTTCACCCTCGACGCCGAGCGTGGCGCTGCGCAGGGGCTGCCGCCCGCCTCGGTGTTCTGCTGGGTGTTCACCGGTTGCGACTTCGCCGCGCAGGCGCCCATCGCGGTGGTCAACCCGTCGCCCGGCCAGGCGGTGCCGGCCAGCGGCCTGCCACTGCGCTTCCGCATCGCCTTCACCACCCCGCCTAAAGCCTTTACCACCGCCGATCTGACGCTGTCGGGCAGTGCCCAGCCGCAGGGCTGCACGCTGGCGATGGTTCCGGGCAGCCACGGGCTCGAGTGGACGGCGACGGTGACCCAGGTCGTGTCCGAAGGCCCGGTTCAGCTGGCGGTCGGCGATCTGGCCGCTGCCGATGGCAGGACCATCCGCGGTGCCCGCAGCGGCCTCGACCTGCGCCTGCCGGTCGGAGCGATGCTGCCCCTGCTGGCGTGGAACTTCGCCGCGCTGCAGGAGGGGCAGGCAAAGTCTGACTGGAAGGGCTTGCCGATCCCGCCCACGGTGTGCATCCCGGCCATGGAGGCGACCGCGCTGCGGGCGTCGCCGGCCAAGCTGCTCGGCGACAATGCCCACTACAATGCCGACGGAGCGGGCACGAGCGTTGGTCCGCGGCAGATGGCCAGCGAGTCCCACCACTACGCCATCACCTTGACACCCATCTCCGGCATGGCCCTCGACATCGCGCGCGTCGATTGCGGATTCTGGGGGGACGGCGATCTGCAGCCGCGTCTCGAGGTGTGGCAGGGCGGCATCAAGGTCGGTGAAGCGCCCTTTGCCGCTGGCCGGCCGATAAACACTGGCAGCCGGCTGATGTCCGATATCGGCATCAAGGCCAGCGCCGACCTCTCGGCCATCCCGGCGCTGCGCCGTCTGGCCAGCCCGGTCGAACTGCGCATCGTTTTCGCTGGTCTGGAGGCGAATGGCGGCGTCTTTGGCGTGGGCAAGCTCGGGGCGCAGGCCGACGATCTGGTGGTGCTGGGTCTGGTCAGCCGCCGTTAAGGACTCGCGCAAGAACAGCTGGCGCCTCAGGCGCCCTGCGGGCTCAAAGCTTGAAGCTCAAAGCTCCAAGCTGGGCGAGCGTGCGTCGTG
>JAIFND010000123.1:11379-12480 GCA_020047915.1 bacterium
ACCCGGACGGTGCATGTCGATGTACCATGCAAAGCATTTCCCCTCTGGTCACTCTGGTGCTCTGTGTGACCGCTATCGCCGGGTTTAGGGTTATTGTTGCGCGGGCCCTAAGCGCGCGCCGGCTCAGCCCAGCGCCCGGGCGTCGGCCAGCAGCGCGTCGACCCACGCCGGCTGGCAGTCCCAGCCACAGACGAAGCGTGCCCCGCCGCCACCGAGGAAGTCGTAGAAGCGCCAGCCGCGTTCGCGCAGTCCGGCCGCCAACGCCGGCGGCAGGCGGGCGAAGACGGCGTTGGCCTGCACCGGATGCAGCAGTTCGACCCCAGGCACCGTCGCCAGGGCGGCGCCCAGGCGAGCGGCGTGGGCGTTGGCGTTGCCGGCGTGGCGCAGCCAGGCGCCATCGGCCAGCATCGCCGGCCACGGTGCGGCGAGGTAGCGCATCTTCGAGGCCAGCTGGCCGGCCTGCTTGCAGCGCCAGGCGAAATCGGCCGAGAGGCCGCGGTCGAAGAACACCACCGCCTCGCCCACCGGCATGCCCTGCTTGGTGCCGCCGAAGCACAGCACATCGACGCCGGCCTTCCAGGTCAGGTCGGCGGGATGGCAGCCGAGCGCGGCGACCGCGTTGGCGAAGCGCGCGCCGTCCATGTGCAGCTTGAGGTCGTGCCGGGCGGCCACCTCGTGCAGGGCGCGGACCTCGTCGGGGGTGTAGACGGTGCCGGCCTCGGTGGTCTGGGTGATGCTCAGCACGCGCGGCTTGGGGAAGTGGATGTCGCGCCGCCGCGTCGCCAGCTCGGCGACCGTCGCGGGCGCGACCTTGCCGTGCTCGCTGCGCGCGCACAGCAGCTTCGACCCGTTGGAGAAGAACTCCGGGGCGCCGCACTCGTCGGTCTCGACGTGCGCGCTGTCCGGGCAGATCACGCTGTGGTAGCTCTGGCACAGCGCCGCCAGGGCCAGCGAGTTGGCGGCCGTGCCGTTGAAGACGAAGTAGACGTCGCAGTCGCAGCCGAAGAGCCGGGCGATGGCGCGGCAGGCGGCCTCGGTATGGCCGTCATCGCCGTAGGAGATCGCATGCCCGGCATTGGCCGCGGCCAGGGCCGCCCAGGC
>JAIFND010000211.1 GCA_020047915.1 bacterium
TGCGGCGTAATCCGCGCATCGTCTCGACCGCCATCCATCTGCTGATCGACGCCTGGCCGGCCGGCTGGATGAAGACGGTGGTCGATTGCGAACGGCGGCCGAAGCCGGCCTTCTTCGCCCTGCGCGAGGCCTTCGCGCCGGTCCGGCCTCTGCTGCGCAGCGACCGCCGCACCTGGTGGGCGGGCGAACGCGTCGAAGCCGAGGTCTGGCTGTGCAACGACACCAGTGCCGAGGTGCGTGGGGAATTGCGCTGGCGCATCGAATGTGCTGGCCGGGTCCTGGCTGGTGGCTCGACCAGGGCGCGGATCGGCACCTGCGCCGTCGCCGCGTTCGGCAGGATCGGTTGCACGCTGCCGCCGGTTGCGGGTCGGCAGGATGTGCGCCTCGCCCTGGCCCTGGTCGATGCGGCCGGCCGCACCGTCGAGGAGCACGCGCTGACGGTCGAGGTGTGGCCGCGCGACGAACATCGCGGCAATGCGCTGATCGTCGGCCGGCCAGGCGGCCCGGCCGACCTGGCGCGGGAACTCGGCCTGCGTCCGGTGCGGGGCCGGGTGACGGGCCAGGCCGTGATCCTGGTGGACGATGCGACAGCGTGGACCGCGCAGGTGGAGACAGCGGTGCGGCGCGGGGCGCATGCCTTGATCCTGGCCAGTCCGCCTGGGACGCACCGCATCGCCGGCGAGGAGGTGGTGGTGCGCGAGCACCAGATGGGCCGCCTCCACTTCGTCAGCCGCGCCACCGGGCATCCCCTGGTCGCTGGTCTGCATGCTGGTGACCTGCGCTGGTGGCATGACGAGACGGCCGGCCTGGTGACGCCGATCTGCCACGCCGTGGCCACCGCCCCGGCGGGCTGGAACCAGGTGCTGATGTCCGGCAACTGCGGCTGGGGAGTGCCGCGCAGCGAGGCCGCGGCCTGCCTGGAACGCCCGCTTGGCGCCGGGCGGATCGTGTTCAACCAGGTGCTGCTCAACGGCCGGACGCGGACCAATCCTCCGGCGACATTGCTCGCCCTGCGCCTGGCTGGTCTCAGCGCCTCGCCTGGCTGATCAGACCGGCAGGCCGTGCGTGCCGGGCGGATCGCGGCCGAGCCGTTCCCAGGCGGCATGCACCTGATCGACGCCGATCGCGCTCATTTGATGGTGCTCGCCCCAGGCGCGTTCGCCGGAGGGGGTCGGAGCACCTTCGGGCCCGGTGACGATGCGGCAGGCGGCGCGTTCGGCGACCGGACCATTGACCCGCGGATCGGTCGAGCCGAACAGCACGACCAGCGGACAGCCGACCGCTGCTGCGGCATGCGCCGGCCCGGTGTCCACGCTGACGCAACTGTGCGCACAGGCGAGCAGCGAAAGCATCCGGCGGACCGGGGTCGAACCGGCGATGCAGCTGTGTACCCGCGCATCGCCACACGCTGCGGCGATCGCCTCGGTCATCTCCGCTTCGCTGGGCGTCCCGGTCAGCAGCACCGTCCGCTCCGGCTCCTGGCTGCGGAGGCGCCGGATCAGCTCGACCCAGCGTTCCTGCGGCCACTCCTTGTGGTTCACGCTGCTGCCGCGCTGGGTCCGCTTGTTGCCGGCATGCACCAGGATCGGCCCATCACCGGCTCCGGAGGTTTTCAGCCAGGCGCGGCAGGCGGCCAGATCGGCTTGGTCGATCGCCAGCTCGGGAGTCCGGCGGTAACCTGCATCGTCGGCGAAACCACAGACCCGGCGATGCATATCGACCTGATGCTCGTCGGCGCGGAAACCCGCCTGGGGGATGCCGCCGCGCAGTTCGAGACCGGCCTTGCGGCAGAACCACGCGCTCTTGGCGTCGCTTTCCAGCAGCCAGGCGGGATGCCGGTTGCGCTCGCGCAGGAAGGCGACCAGACGCCACTGGGCTGGGGTGAACCAGTAGGGGGAATTGCGGCTGGGCACGCAATGCACCTGGCCGACGAAGGGCAGTCCGGCGAGCAGCCCGACTGCCCAGCGACCATGCGCCACGACATCGCAGGGGCGCCCGTGGCGGGCGGCCAGGGCGCGCATCACCGCCGTCGCCATGACCAGGTCGCCGAGCGCACCAAAACGGATGATCAAGGGGGGCGCAGCGACGCTCATCATGGCAGGTTCGCAGCTGAGCGGGGCGGCGCAACCAGGGTGCAGCCGTGGGTTGCCCTGCCGGGCAGGACCTCCAGCATGCGCGGCATGAACGAACGGATAACCGAATCAACAGCCATCGATCCCGAAGATCGCGAACGGGTGATGATGCACCTGCGCGATACCCAGCGTCTGGTGCCGGCAGTCGTCGCCGGCACGGTCGCCTGCCTGATCGCCGCATCGGTGTGGGCGGCGATCGTGGTCTTCGCCAACAGCCAGAACGGCTGGATCGCGATCGGCGTCGGCTGGCTGGTCGGCATCGCGGTGCGTTTTGCCGGACGTGGTTTCGAAGTGCGCTTCGCCGCCCTGGGTGCGGCCCTGGCCTTGCTCGGCGTGGTGGTCGGCAAGACGCTGGGCATCCTCGGCCTGATCAGCCGCAGCGAAGGCATCCCGTTCTGGGACCTGCTCGGCCAGCTTCCGCCCGACGCCATCCCGGAACTGGTGCGCAGCAGCTTCAAGCCGATGGATCTGCTGTTCTATGGTTTCGCGGTGTGGATGGGCTGGAAGTACTCCCGGCGCGAACTGTCCGACGACGAGGTGACGACGACGCTGCGGACGATGAAGTCCGAACGGTGAGGGTCCTCGGCGTACTGTTGCTGGCGGCGGCGCTGGCCGCCGGCGAATGGCGGGACATCCACCTGGCGACGCCGCTGACCACCAAGGTGCGTGCGGCCGGCGTCCTGCCTGGGCAGGCTGGCTGGGTGATGGCCGAGATCGAGATCCCGGAAGCGGCAGACGGGCAGATCGGTTGCGCCGCCTTCCTGGCCGATCGCCACGGTCGTTGGTTCCAGCGCCAACACCCTGGGGTGTTGCGCCAGGGCCAGCAGCGTCTGGTCTTTCCTGTGGATGCCGCGGGCTGGCGGGCTGAACCAGGCGGGGCTGCCTGGGACCCGTCTGGCCGGAATGCGATCGTCAGCTGGGGCGTGGTGCTGTGGGGCACGGCGTCTGGTCGGACGCTGCGCGTCCGCCTCTCCTCCGGTGGCAACAGCCCGGGGCCGGCCACCCGGATGCTGGTCGTCTCCTCGGCGCCGCTGGTCGGCCGGACCGGAGAACGCAGCGAATCGACCTTCCGGCCCGAGCCGTGGCCGGCCAACCCCTTCGATCCCCGGGTCTTCCGGGCCGATCTCGTGGTCACCGCCCCCGATGGCACGGAGTCCCGCCATCCCGCCTGCGCCGACCAGCCGATGCGCTTCAGCGATCGGGGCGATCGCGATGAGCGCCACGATAGCGCAGCGTCGCGCTTCCTCGTCCGCTTCCGGCCGCGCCAGCCCGGCGTTCATCAGCGGCGTCTGGTGTGGTCGGTCGAGAATGGAGGCGAGCGGAGCTGCGCGCTTCCCGAACTCCAGGTCTCCGGCCAGCCGTGGGATGACTACGTGCGCGTCGATGCCGCCGATCCGCGCTTCCTGTCCTGCGCCGGGGGCAGCCGGCCGTGGTGGCCGGTCGGGCTGAATCTGCAGTCGGTGACCGATCCGCGTACGCGCGAGGAGCACGGCTCGATCATGCGCGCTACGCCCGATCGCGGGGTGTTCAGCTATGACGCCTATCTTGCGCGTCTGGCCGCGGTTGGCGGCGACGCTGCCGAGATCTGGCTGTGCAGCTGGAATGTCGGCCTGGAATGGGATGCGCGCTGGCGCGGTTACGAAGGGCTGGGCCGTTACAACCTGTTCAACGCCAACCGCCTCGACGCCATCCTCGACAACGCCTGGTCGCGCGGCATCCGACTGGTGCTGAACCTCAACAACCACGGCCAGTTCCTGCCCGGTTCCAAGGAGTCGGAGTGGGAGTCCAACCCCTACAACAGCGACAACGGTGGCCCGCTGAGCGAGAGCGATGCGGTGTTCTCGGACCAGGTTGCCCGCCAGGCGATGTCGGATCTGCGCCGCTATCTGGCCGGACGTTATGCCGACCATCCCGGGGTGGTGACCTGGAAGCTGTGGTCGGAGGTCGATCTCACCTCGCTGGGCATCAAGGTCATCCGCGGCCACGACCGGCGCATGCCGCTGCTCGCCGGCTGGCACAGCGAGGCGGCTGCCGACTGGCGCCGACTCGACCCCTACGGCCATCCGGTCAGTACGCATTTTGCCACGACCTACCGCAATGCCGATCCCGAGATCGTCAGCCTGCCTGGGATCGACCTCATCCTGGTCGATGCCTACCACAAGCGGGGCACCTACACCGAGGCTGACAGTCTGGCCGGCCTGATGACCGAGACGATCTTCGATCGCCGAATGGGCCTGGGACGGCATCGCAAACCGGTTTTTGCCACGGAATACGGCGGTGGCTGGCAGGACTCACGACTCGGCAAACTGCAGGTCGAGCACGCTACCGGAGCCTGGCTGGCGCTGGTCTGCGGCCACGCCGGCGCCCCGATGCTGTGGTGGCGCGAATGGGTCGATCAGTTCGGCTACTGGCAGCCGTACCGCGCGATCCGCGCCTTCCTGGCCGGCGAAGACCTGCGGGGTCCCGAGGCCCGCTCCCTCGCCCTGACCGCCACCTCGCCGGCCGGCCCGCTGTGGGCCCGAGTCTGGGCGCGGCCGGGCCGTATGCTCGCCTACATCCAGTGCCGGACCTGGACCACCACCTATGCCCCGCCGAGCGAGCATGCTGCGGCCCAGCTCAATTGCGGCACGGTGCGGGCGGGACCGATGGCGGTGGCCTGGTGGGATGCCGATTCCGGCCAGGTGCTGCGGACCGACCGGATCGAGCATGCCGGCGGTCCGCTGATCCTGCCCGTTCCGTCGTTCCGCGGGCATATCGCGGCCAAGCTGACCAGGCCCTGAGCGGGTGCCGGTGGCGGGCCCGAACCGGAGGCTATCCTCCTGCCGCCATGAGCCGACCGAACCTGCCCCTCATCACCCTGCGTCGCGGTCCGTGGCAGGCAGAACTCTATGATCCCCGGCCGGCGCCGGCGCTGCTGGGCGCCCGCTTCGTGCAGGGTGGCTGGGTGTGCAGCCTGCGGCGCGATGGCCGGGAACTGACCGGCGCCGCCGATCGGACCTGGTTCGACTACGACGGCATCGGCCTGCCCGAGACCTTCGAGAGCGGCCTGGGCTATGATCAGGTCGGCACGGGCGAGGAGTTCCTGCGTCCGGGTTGCGGACGGCTGATCAAGGGTGTGGGCGAGACAGGCGAGAAGCACGCCCTGGGACGGCTCAGCACCGTGCTCGATTGGGAGATCCAGACCGGCGAGGATCACGCGATCTTCACCACCACTGACCTGCTGAAACATGGACTGAGTGGGGCGCGGATCGGCTATCGCCTGGAGCGGACGGTGCGGTTGCTTGATGACGGCCTGGTCTCCAGCAGCGTGCTGCACTTCGAGGCCCCCGATCATCTCACCCTGCCGATCACCTGGTATGCCCATCCGTTCTTCGCCCAGAAGCGTTTCGACGAGACGGCTTTCGCCCTGCCTTCGACCGCCGTACGCCTGGAAAAACCGCCGGGTTGGCGTGGCATGGTCAGGCCGTCGGTCGGTCAGGATGCTGACGGACGCTGGCGTTTCGAATGCAATGGTGGCCGGGCGATCTTCGCCGGCGTGTGGGGCAGCCGCGAGCCGATCGTCGTCCACCTGGCGGGCGGCGGCCAGATGCGGATCGACCTCGGCTTCCCACTCGACCACATCGTCATGTGGGGCAGCGATCACGGTGCCAGTGTCGAACCGAAGTGGGCACGCACCTGTTCGCATGGCGAGCGCACCGGCTGGGACATCAGCTACCGCTGGGTCTACTGATCTTTCACATAGAGGTTGATCGGGGAACCGGCCAATATCGGCCGCAAGGCCGAAAATATTGGCGGTTCAGCGAAGCGGCCCGAACAACCTCTATGTGAAAGCTAGCTAAGAGCGGATGGCGGCCGGCCGAGATGGCGGCGCACCAGCCGTCCGAGGTATTGCCGGGTGCCGACCCCGACCAGCCGCGCGGCCTCGGTGATGGTCAGACCGTCCCGGATCAGTTCCATGGCGCGGGCGACGCGGCGTTCCTGGATATAGCGCACCGGACTCTGGCCGAGATGCCGACCGAACAGGCGGGCGCAGTGCTCGCGCGAGCAGCCGAGGGCGCGGGCGAGGTCGCCGACTGCCAGGTTCGCATCAAGCCGAGCCTCGATCAGTTCCAGCGCCGGGCGCAGATGCAGCCAGGCGCCATGCTCGCGGTGCAGCAGTTCGGCGGCCAGCCCGGGCAGCATTGCGGCCAGGGCGCGGATTCCGCTGATCGCCACCAGTTGGGCTGATAGCCGCAGGGCTGGCTGCGGATCGCCAGCACGCAACTGTCCGGCCAGTTCGCGAAACATCCGGATCAGGGTCCGGTCGGCGATCACCAGCGGTTCGTGCAGATGGCGGCGCAGCAGACGGTCGGGCCAGGACGGCACCGCGACGTGCAAGTAGGCGTGGCCCATGCCCGGTCGGAAGCGGTAGATGTAGTACCACCACGGCGGGATCACCGTGATGCGACCTGGCACATAGGACCACTGCGCCGTGTCGGTCTCGGCGAGCATTCCCGGTTCATCGACAAGGTAGAAGCCGATGTCGGCGTGGGCCATGCGCACGCCCTGGTAGATGTCCTCGACGCGGTGGCAGCCGCCGCGCACCACGCGCACTTCCGGTGTGCTGCCAGAGGTGAAGCGGGCGTCCCCGGGTCCGAGGCGGCGCAGGTCGATCATGGCGACATCACAATCGGATGCGCTCTGGCCGCAAGTAGATCCGTAGCCAAGCGCGATTCCTTGCCATGCTGGTCCGGAACGGAGCCATCATGACTGCGATCGACCTGGGCGGATCCTGGACCCTCACGCGGCTTGCCACCGGGCAGACCTACCCGGCCCAGGTGCCGGGCTGCACGCATTCCGACCTGCAGCGTGCGAAGGCGATCCCCGACCTCGCCTGGCGCGACAACGAAGCCCAGCTGATGTGGATCGGCGAAGAGGACTGGCTCTACGAGCGCGAGTTCACCGTCCCTGCCGGGGCCAGCCTGGACGCCGCCGAGCTGGTCTGCGAAGGCCTCGACACCATCGCCGAGGTGCGTCTCAACGGGGCCCTGGTCCTGTCGGCCGACAACATGCACCGTACCTGGCGTCGCCGCATCGGCGCGGTGCTGCGCCCCGGGGCGAACCGCATCGCGGTGCGCTTCGCCTCGCCCCTGCCGGCCATGCGCCAGGGCGACCAGCGCAAGCGCCTGCCGGCGTGGAACATCTTCCGCGAGGAGTTCTGGGGCCGGCCCTATGTGCGCAAGATGGCCTGCGCCTTCGGTTGGGACTGGGGCCCCATCGCGGTCACCGCCGGCATCTGGCTGCCGATCCGCATCGAACTGCCGCCCGCGGCCCGGCTCACCGACCTGGCGATCCGCCAGGACCATCGCGCCGGAGCTGTCGGCCTGCACCTGGCGTGGCAGGTCAGCGCCCCGCTCGCGGTGCGGGTCCGGGTCAGCCACGCTGGCCGCATGGTCGCCGAGGCGACCGTGGCGGCCGGTACCACGACCTGGGAACTGACCATCGCCGATCCCCAGCTGTGGTGGCCCAACGGCCTGGGCGCGCAGCCGCTCTACGAGGTCACGGTGACGGCCGCTGATGCTTCGTCGTCGCAGCAGCGCCGCATCGGCCTGCGCACCCTGGAGCTGGTGCGCGAGCGCGACAGCGCCGGCGAGAGCTTCGTCTTCGCGGTCAATGGCGTGCGCTTCTTCGCCAAGGGCGCCAACTGGGTGCCGCACCGCCTGTACCTGCCCGAGGTCACGCGCGCCGACTACCGCCGCTTGATCGACGATGCGGCCGACGCCAACATGAACATGCTGCGCGTGTGGGGCGGCGGCATCTACGAACGTGACGAGTTCTACGACGCCTGCGACGAACGCGGCGTGCTGGTGTGGCAGGATTGCGCCTTCGCCTGTGGCATCTACCCGCTCGCCGAGCCCGACTTCCAGGCCAACGTCGAGGCCGAACTGCGCGACAATGCGCGCCGTCTGCGCCATCGCGCCAGCCTGGCGTTGTGGTGCGGCAACAACGAGTTGGAGCAGGGCTTCGCCGGCATGCCCGAGATGCCGTGGGATCTCTACAGCGAGTTCTTCGACCGGAAGATGCAGGCGTGGATCCGCGCCGAGGATCCGCTGACCCCGTACTGGCCGGGCAGCCCGCACACCCCGCTGGGCGACCGCAAGCAGCACTGGGATGGCAACAGCGGCGATGCGCACTACTGGAGCGTGTGGTTCGGCAACGACCCCTTCGAAAAGCAGCGCACCTGGCGCTGCCGCTTCCAGAGCGAGTACGGCTTCCAGAGCTTCCCCGACCGGCGCACGGTTGCGGCCTTCACCGAGCCGGGCGATCGCAACCTGAACAGCCGGATCATGGACTACCACCAGCGCAGCCAGATGGGCAACCGCACCATCTTCGCGTATGGTCTGGACTGGTTCCCTGCCGCCGAGGGCCTCGATGCGCAGCTGCACCTCTCGCAGCTGACCCAGAGCACCTGCGTGCGCTACGCCGCCGAGCACCTGCGCCGCATGCAGCCGCACACCCAGGGCTGCCTGTTCTGGCAGATCAACGACCTGTGGCCGTGTGCGAGCTGGAGCGCGATGGACGCCTTCCTGCGCTGGAAGGTGCTGATGTACGAGACGAAGCGCTTCTTCGCCCCCGTTCTGGTCGCGCTCAACGAGGAGGTGCAGGCACGCACCGTGGCGGTGCACGTCTCCAATCACCTGCGCGAAGACGCGTCGTTCCAGGTGGTCTGGCAGGTGACCGACACCGATGGTCGCGAACTGCTCGCCGGGACGGACGCTGTGCTGGTGCGCGCCCAGGAGGATCGCCGGGCGCGCCTGCTTGACCTCGCCCCGCAGCTCACGTCCCGCCTGGCCTCCGATGTGCTCGTATGGGCCAGGGTCGAGCGCGATGGTCAGGTGCTCAGCCGCAATGTCGTCTCACTGGCGCGCTACAAGCACCTGTCCCTGGCTGACCCGCAGATCGCAGCCGTGGTCGGCGAGGATGCGGCCGGCGTGTATCTCGACCTGTCCTGCCGGGCGCCGGCGCTGTACGTGCGCGTCGACCTCACCGAAGCCGACGCCTGGTGGGATGATAACCATCTGCACCTGTTGCCCGGCGAGATCCGTCGCCTGCGTCTGCGTCGTGGACCTGATGCGGCGACGGTACGCGCCCAGGTGCGGGTCAGCAGCCTGGCCGACCACCTGCCCGGCCGCCGCGCCGCTGGTTCGGTGCTGCCCGCTCTGCCGCCGACCTATACCCTGTGGGAGAAGCGCTGAA
>JAIFND010000017.1:0-4157 GCA_020047915.1 bacterium
CGGCGGCGACCGCGACCGGGTTGCCGGACAGGGTGCCGGCCTGGTAGCAGCCGCCGAGCGGGGCGAGGTGCGCCATCAGGTCGCGCGCGCCAGCGTAGGCCGCCACCGGCAGGCCGCCGCCGATCACCTTGCCCAGGCAGGTCAGATCGGGACGGATGCCCGAGACCACCTGCCAGCCGCCCCAGGCGACGCGGAAGCCGGTCATCACCTCGTCGAAGATCAGCAGCGTACCGTGCGCGCTGCACAACTCGCGCAGGCGTTCGAGGAAGCCGGGGCGCGGCAGCACCAGGCCCATGTTGCCAGCCACCGGTTCGACCATCACGGCGGCGACCTTGCCGCGATGCTTCTTGAGCAGGCGCTCGACCGCGGCGGCGTCGTTGTAGGGGCAGGACAGGGTCTTGGCCGAGACATCGGCCGGCACGCCGGCGCTGTCCGGGGTGTTGAGCGTCGCGCAGCCCGAGCCGGCGGCGACCAGGAAGTGGTCGGCATGGCCGTGGTAGCAGCCGTCGAACTTGATCACCAGATCACGGCCGGTGGCGGCGCGCGATAGGCGCAGGGCGCTCATGCACGCCTCGGTGCCGCTGCTGACCAGGCGCACCTGCTGCACGCCGGGCAGGGCGCCGGCGATCAGCGTCGCCAGCTCGGTCTCGGCTTCGGTCGGAGCGCCGAAGCCGAGGCCGCGGCGGGCGACCGCGGCCACCGCTTTCAGCACGCGCGGATGCGCGTGGCCATGCAGCAGCGGACCCCACGACAGGACGTAGTCGATGTATCGCTGGCCGTCGAGGTCGGTGAGGTGCGAGCCCTTGCCGCTGCTGATGACCAGCGGCTGGCCGCCGAGGCGCTTCCACGCCCGCACCGGGCTGTTGACCCCGCCGGGGATGACGCGGCTGGCGGCAGCGAAGGCGGCGCGCGATCGGGGGCCGGAGATGGGGCGCGCCATGAATCCTCCTGTTGCCCTCTCCGTCCGACGGGTCTAGGCTGGGTGCGTGCTCTACCTCGCCAGCAGAAGTCCGCAACGCGCGATGCTCCTGACCCGCGCCATGGTCTCGTTCACCGTCGTGCCCAGCTCCTGCGACGAGGAGGCGATCACCGCCCCCGTGCCGCAGGCCCTGGCCATCGAGCGCGCGCGCGCCAAGGCGCGCGGGGCGCAGGGTGCGCCGCCGGGCGGCATCGTCCTGGGTGCCGACACCGTGGTGGCACTGGGCCGCGAGGTGCTGGGCAGCCCGACCGACGCGGCCGGCGTGGCGGCGATGCTCGGCAAGCTCTCCGGCACCACGCATCAGGTGCTGACCGCGCACTGCCTGTGGAAGGCCGGCACGGACACCGAGGCGGTCGCCCTGGCCACCGCCCGCGTGACCATGCGCCCCCTCTCGGCGCAGGAGATCACCGACTACGCCGCCACCGGCGAAGGCCTCGGCAAGGCCGGCGGCTACGCCATCCAGGAGGGCGCCGACCGCTTCGTGGTCGAGGTGCAGGGCAACGTCTCGACGGTCATCGGCCTGCACGTGGCGACCGTCGCCAAACTGTGGCGCGAGGTCGCCGACGGCGCGCTGCCGGGCTACATCTCGACCACGACCAGCGGGCCGATGCGGGTGGTGCGATGATCGCCATCCTCTCCGACATCCACGCCAACATGGAGGCGCTGTCGGTGGTGCTCGAGCGCTGCGAAAAGCTCGGCGTCACCGACTACCTGTGCCTGGGCGACGTGATCGGCTACGGCCCCGAGCCGCTGGCGGTGGGCCGGATCGCGCAGGAACGCTTCAGCGTCAGCCTGATGGGCAACCACGAAGAGGCCCTGGTCACCGGCAAGCACCGCTTCAACCCGCACGCCGCGCAGGCGATCAACTGGACGCGCCAGCAGCTGCAGGGCGACGCCGCGCTGTGGGCGTGGTTCCAGGCGCGCAAGCCCTTCGCGGTCAAGAAGCACCTGCTGATGGTGCACGGCTCGATCTACGATCCCGTCCACGACTACGTCGATGAGCCGGAAAATCCCATCGAATCGCAGCAGATGATCGACACGCTGAACAAGGATTTCAGCGGCTTCGACCTGTGCTTCGCCGGCCACAACCACACGCCGTTCATGGCCACCACCATGGGCACGATGACGCCGCACGATGGCCATCGCCAGTTCCGCATCCCCAAGGGCCACAAGGCCTACATCTGCGTCGGCAGCGTCGGCCAGCCGCGCGACCGCGACGTGCGCTCCAGCTTCGCCACCCTGGACGGCGAGCTGCTGACCTTCCACCGCCTGCCCTACGCCATCGAAACCACCCAGGCCAAGATCCGCAAGGCGGGGCTCAACGAGTTCCTGGCCGAGCGACTGGGCGAGGGGATTTAGCCCGCGCGGGGCGCGGGCAGCTCTGAGCTTTGAGCTTATAGCTTTGAGGCCGCTGTGGACCGCGACACCTGGCCTGCGGGCTCAAAGCTCTGAGCTCTAAGCTACTTGCCCCCCCTGCGCCCGGCGGCACCCTGCCGCGCTCACGGAGGCTCTATGGCCCAGGTCGGCATCGGCATCATCGGATTCGGCGTGGTCGGCGGCGGCGTCGTGGACGTCCTGCGCCGGGACCGGGCGACCATCGCGGCGCGTACCGGGGTCGATCTCGACCTGCGTGCGGTCGTCTCGATGCCCCCCTACCAGAGCACCGATGTGCTGGGCGCCACGCTCGGCAAGGACATCGCCCTGATCACCCAGGACGCGCAGATCCGCATCGCCCTGCTGCTGGTCGGCGGCACGACCTTCGCCAAGGACCTGTGCCTGGCCTGCCTCAAGGCCGGCAAGCATGTCGTGACCTCGAACAAGGCGCTGATCGCGGCGCACGGCGACGAGCTGTTCGCGGTCGCCAAGGAGAACAAGGTGGCGGTCGCCTTTGAGGCCGCCGTGGCGGGCGGCATCCCGATCATCGGCGCCCTGCGCGACGGCCTGGCCGCCAACCGCATCGAGTCGATCACCGGCATCCTCAACGGCACCACCAACTTCATCCTGACCATGATGGAGCAGAAGCAGTGGGGCTACCAGCAGGCCCTGAGCGAGGCCCAACGCCTAGGCTACGCCGAGGCCGATCCGACCCTGGACGTCAACGGCACCGACACCGCCCACAAGCTGGCCATCCTGTCGCGCATCGCCTTCGGCATCCGCGTCCCCCTCTCGGCCCTGCGCATCGAGGGCATTCAGAACGTCACCGCCCAGGACATGGCCTCGGCTGCCCGCCTCAAGAGCCGGATCAAGCTGCTGGCGATGGCCACCCAGCGCCCCGAAGGCCTGGAACTGCACGTCGCCCCGACCCTGGTGCCGCTCGATCACCCCCTCGCTGCAGTTCATATGAACTATAACGGCGTGTTCGTGGTCGGCTCGGCCTCGGGCCCGCAGTTGTTCACCGGCCAAGGCGCCGGCGCCCTGCCCACCGCCAGCGCCGTGTTATCGGACGTCATCGATGTTGCCCTGGGTAGGGCCGAACAGACCTTCGGTTCATATGGGTTCTTCAACCAACCGAAGCCCCCTGCCTTCTTGGCTGAGGCCGACGAGCGCACCGCCAGCTACGCCCGCTTTGCAACTCCTGACAAGCCAGGCATTTTGGCCGGCATCACGCAGATCCTGAGCGTGCGCGGGATCAGCATACGCAGCATCTATCAGGGCGAGACCGACGACCAAGGCCAGGCAAGCATCGAACTGGTGACGCATCCGGCCCGTGGTGGCGACTTCCTGGAGGCGGTGGCTGAGATCGATCGCAAGGGACTAACTACGGCGCCCTCGGTGTGCTACCGCCGGCTCTAAGTGTTCCACGTGGAACCCTCCGGGGGCGCGGGCGCCCCCGCCCGCACCAACCCCACCGCTCTGCGGTGGGGTTTTCTTTTTCGTGCGGGCGAGGGCGCCCGCGCTCCCGGACTTGACCCTGTGTCTCCTACCTCATACTTCCGTTCCACGTGGAACGTCTCGCCCCCGTCCTTGTTGTGTCGAACCAGAAAGGCGGCGTCGGTAAGACGACCACCGTGGTCAACCTGGCGGCCTATGCTGGGCTGGCTGGCCTGCGTGTCCTGGTGGTGGACAACGATCCGCAGGCGAATGCAAGCAGCGCGCTCAACAAAACTGCCTTCGAACACTCTATCTATAGTGGCGCTCAGCCGGTTGAGACCTCCGCTGGTGGGGTTCATTTGGTCCC
>JAIFND010000017.1:4194-13116 GCA_020047915.1 bacterium
GTTGTGGACTGCCCGCCCAACCTGACCTGCCTGCCGACCAATGCCCTGCTCGCCGCCACCCATCTACTGGTGCCGCTGCAGAGCGAGTACTTCGCCCTGGAAGGTCTCAGCCAGCTGCTCGCCCACGTCGATGGCCTGCGCCAGGACCACGAGTTGCAACTGACCCTGTGCGGCATCCTGCTGACCATGGCGACGCCGGGATCGGCGTTGTCGCAAGGGGTTGCGACAGAGGTGCGGCGGCATTTCGGCGAGGGGGTCTTCCGCGCCGTCATCCCGCGCGACGAAAGCGCCGCTGCTGCGCCCAGCCATGCGCGCAGCCTGCTCGACCACGACCCACTCTCGCCTGCCGCCCTGGCTTACCTGGCGGCGACGAAGGAACTGCTGACGCGATTGGGACTGAAGCCATGAGCCTCGCCGACAACTCCCTGGGCCGCAGCCTGCAGGATGTCTTCGCCCGCACCCCGCGCCGCGAGGGGGGCAAGGGCTACCTCGAGGTCGAGCTCGGCCTGATCACGCCGCCCAGGGCCAATCCCCGCACGGACTTTGACGAGGCCGCCCTGCAGCAGCTGGCGGACAGCATCAGGCAGCACGGGCTGCTGCAGCCGATCGTCGTGCTGCGCCGCGAGGTCGGCTTCGAGATCCTCTCGGGCGAGCGCCGCTGGCGCGCCGCCAAACTCGCCGGCCTGGCCAAGATCCCGGTCGTGGTGCGCGACGAGACCGACCCACAGCACCAGGCCGAGCTGCGCCTGATCGAGAACATCCAGCGCGAGCAGTTGAACGCCCTCGAACTGGCGCGCGCCTACCAGGCGCTGATCGACGAGCACGGCCTGACCCACGATGCCCTGGCGGTGCGCCTCAACAAAGAGCGCGCCACGGTCAGCAACGCGCTGCGCCTGCTGATGCTGCCCGAAGAGATCCAGCGCCTGGTGGCAGGTGGCGAGCTGTCGGCCGGCCACGCCCGCGCCCTGCTCGCGGTCGCCGACCGCGGCCGCATGGTCGAGCTGGCGCGCCACGCCCTGGCGCACGGCCTGAGCGTGCGCGAGGTCGAGCGCCTCGCCCGCCAACCCGCCCCCGGCACGGTCGCTGCCGCCACCAAGCCGCCGCACATCAAGGAGCTGGAGGACAACCTGCGCCACCTCTTCGGCTCCAAGGTGGCGATCCGCGAGAGCAACGGCAAGGGCGCGATCACCGTCAATTTCGACAGCAAGGACCACTACCTGCGCGTCGTGACCCTGCTCGAACGCTTCATCCGGCAGGCGAACGTGGATAAGGCGGGAGCGTCGTCATTGCCCCAAGGGGTTAGGGGTTAGGCCTCTCCATTGCCCCAGGGGTTAGGGGTTAGGGGAAAGGCACCTCCATCGCACCAGGGGTTAGGGCGCGAAGCGCTGCCTTTCCCTAAACCCTGTGGCAATGAGGTGCCTTGATCCCTAACCCCTAACCCCTCGGGGCAATGACAGTATGCGCGCCGCCGCGAAGCCGGCGCCGAAGCCGTTGTCGATGTTCACCACGGTGACGCCGGGGGCGCAGCTGGCGAGCATGGCGTTGAGCGCGGCGTGGCCGCCGGCAGCGACGCCGTAGCCGACCGAGGTCGGTACCGCGATGATCGGCGCCGCGAGCAGGCCGCCGACCACGCTGGGCAGGGCGCCCTCGAAGCCCGCGACGACGATGACGGCGCGCGCCCGGCGCAGGGCGGGCAGGTGGCGCGCGATGCGGTGCAGTCCGCTGACCCCGCAATCGGCGAAGCGGCGCACGCGGCAGCCGCGCATGCGCGCGGTCAGCTCGGCCTCCTCGGCCACCGGCTCGTCGCTGGTGCCGGCCGAAACCACGGCGATGAGGCCCAGGGAGGGGGTGGGCAGACCGACGGTGAAGCAGCCGGAACGCTCCCAGGCGCGACCGCGCGGCAACGCCAGACGCAACGCGGCCAGCTGCGACGGCCGGCAGCGCGTCGCCAGCACGCGCCCGTGCGCGTCGTGCAGACGCACGCAGGCGGCGACGCATTCCTCGTCGCTCTTGCCGGCGGCATAGACCACCTCGGGGAAGCCGAGGCGGCGGTCGCGGTGCAGATCGAGGTCGAGGGATTTCACGCCTGCTTCTCCGTTCCGGCGAGCAGCCGGTTGTAGCCGCCGCTGGCCAGGCCGGCGAGGTCGAGGGTGGTGAAGGCGTAGCCGAGGCGCTGGAGGCCGTCGCGGATCGCGGCGCGATGTTCGAGCACACGCGCAAGATCCGCCTCGGGCACCTCGATGCGGCACATCCAGCCGCGCGCCGCGCCGCCGGCGTCGGCACCGACACGGTGGTGGCGGGCGCGGCAGTGGCGCAGGCCGAGGCCGCGCAGCAGCTCCTCGGCCGCCTCGACCATGCGCACCGCCTCGACCGTCACCGGCTCGCCGTAGGGGATGCGGCTGGACAGGCAGGGCTCGGCCGGCCGGTCCCAGGTCGGCAGAGCCAGGGCCCGGCTGCGCTCGCGGATCTCGGCCTTGCCCAGCCCGACCTCGGCGAGCGGGAACTGTGCGCCGCGTTCGCCCGCCGCGCGCATGCCCGGCCGCCAGTCGGCGAGATCATCGGCGATGGCGCCGACCAGCAGGGCGTGGGTGGTATCGGCCTGGAACTCGATCGCGCGCATGACGGTGAGCAGCGCGGCCTTGCAGTGGTAGCAGCGCTGCCCGTCGTTGGCGGCGTACACCGGATCGTCGAACTCGCTGGTCGCCACGATACGGTGGGCGATGCCGCGCGTGGCGCAGAAGGCGCGCGCCTCGGCCAGCGAGGTGCGCGCCAGGCTCGGGCTGTCGGCGGTGACGGCGATGGCGCGGTCGCCCAGCTCGGCGTGCGCCACCGCCAGCAGATAGGTGCTGTCCACGCCGGCGCTGTAGGCGACCAGCACGCGGTCGAGTTCGCGCAGGCGCGCACGGAGGGCGGATTCCTTGGCCAGGGCGTCAGGCATGGCTGCGCAGGATGGGACGAGAAGCGGGGGGACAACGCCCGGGGCGGGGGCGCCCCGGAGCCGGTCGGGCGAGGGCGCCCGCGCTCCGAGGGGGATTCGAACCGGAGCGCGGCGGGGCAATGGGATTGCGGCTCCACCTGCGTGGAGCCGCACCGCGCGACCGGCCGAGCTCCGCCGAGGCCGGGGGTTTGCGCATTCCCGTACCCCAACCAACGCAAAGACCCGGCGTCGCCGCCGGGTCTTTGCGTTGGTTGGGGTACAGGGATTCGAACCCCGACAGGCAGAGTCAGAGTCTGCAGTCCTACCGTTAGACGATACCCCAGTTCCGAGGGCGAGCATGGTAGCGCGCAGGCGCGCCGGTCAATGCTCAGGCGAGTTCGCGCCCCAGGTTGTAGCGATGCGCCTGCGGCGAACGCCGGCTGCGCCATTCTCCCAGGGGGTCGGGGCTGGCGCACAGGTCCATTTCGAGGTGCGCGGCGCGCAGGCCGCGCTGGTCGAGGCCGCGCCAGTCGAAGGGGGCGCTGGGACGCAACGCGACCACCGGACCCTCCTGGCGCGGGGCAATGCGGATGCTGCCGCGCGCGTCCTCCATCTCCCAGGGGGGGGCCTTCGACCAGGCGCGGGTGTGCATGAGCGCGGGCCGGCCGAACACGGTCAGGACCAGCGGCACCTCGGCGGCGGCGCACAAGTCGCCCAGCTTGCCATCGTCGGCCTCGGGATTGGCGAACACCAGGGCACAGCCGCGCGCGTGCAGGGCGCGCGCCGCGAGGGCGTTCAGCACGCCCAGGCCAGGTCCGGCGACCAGCGCTCGGCAGCCGGCCTCGCGCGCCAGCTGCCAGCCATCCCAGCCATTGACCTCCAGGGTCCGACCGGTGGCGGCGCAGGCCTGGCACACCGCGGCGAGGTCGGCGAGCATGTCCTCGTAGAGCACCGGCGGCAGGGCGGCCACCAAACGGTCGCCAGCCAGGCTCTCGGCCTGAGCCAGCTCGGCCGCATTGCGCACCTCTATGGTGATCGGCAGGCCGGGAATGCCGGCGGCGACCGCCGCCAGATCGGCCAGGTCGCAGCGCACCCGGTCGGGTGCGTCGCGCAGCGTGCGGCGGTTTGCGGGATGCGGCGTGTCCGGCGCCAGCACCGCGCGCGCCGCTTCGGGGATGACCACCTTCAGCCGGTCGATGCCGTCGGTACGCGGTCGGGCGATCAGCAGGATACGCGCGGCAAGATCGTTGGCGGTGCGGCGCGGCAGGCGCAGGCCACCGGTGCGGTCGTCACCGCCGACGAAGGTCACGCCCTCGGGCAGCCCTTCGATGATGCGTGCCCGCAGATCGTCCCAACCGGCATCGCGGCCGGGATGCGGCACGGGCCGGTTGGTGGTGAACTCCTCGCGTCGTGCCCCGCATACCACCGTCCAGCGCAGGCCCTGGCCGTCGTTCTCGCACACGATGGCGAGTTCGCGCGGCGGATCCTGATCGTCGCAGGGGGTCCCGGTGCTGGCCGTACGCCCTTCGTCGGGATGCACCAGACCGCTGCGCCGGCCGTCGAAATAGGCGTCGGTCATGTCGCGGCCGGTGTAGGCGCCAAGGGCTTCCGCTTCCTGCCACAACTCGTCGCCGCTGGCGCCGCCTGCAACACCGCGCCGGTATAACGACACGGCGCGTTCCACCCAGTCAGCGGTCTTGAGCCGGCCTTCGATCTTCAGGCTGGCGACGCCAAGTTCGGCCAGGCGCGGCAGGACGCGCACGGCGCTGCTGTCCTTCATGTCGAGCGGACGCGCGTGATCGCCGCCGTTGCAGCTCCAGTTCACCCGGCAGATCGAGGTGCAGGTGCCACGGTTGCCGCTGCGCCCACCAACCCACGACGTCATCGAGCAGCGTCCCGACACGGCGAAGCACAGCGCGCCCTGGGCGAAGACCTCGACCTCGGGCCCCTGCGTGGTACAGGGCGCTATCTCGGCAAGGCTCATTTCACGGGCCAGCACCACGCGTTGCACACCCAGCGCTGCGGCGGCGCGCACCCCGGCCGACGAACTGACACCGGCCTGCGTGCTCCAGTGCACCTGCAGTTTGGGAAAGGCCGGCATGATCTCGAGCAGCGCCGGATCGGCGATCAGCACCGCATCGATGCCGCAATGCTCGGCCCAGGCCAGGGTCCGGGCCGCGCGCCCGAGTTCGCGGCCCGCCAACTGGATGTTGAGCGTCAGGTGGACGCGAACGCCGGCGGCATGCGCTTCGGCAACCAAGGCGGGCATGTCCTTCACCGCAAAGCCTTCCGCGCCACGCCGGGCGTCGAGTTCGCCCATGCCCAGATACACCGCATCGGCGCCAGCGGCGATGGCCGCACGCAGCGCGGCCGGGCCTCCGGCTGGGGCTAGAATCTCTGGCGTAGGCATGGCGCGGGACGGTAGCCGCCTTCCCGTCAGCGAAAGCCGTATCGCCCGTGGTCTACGTCTGCCAAGGCGGAAGGCGGAAGGCGGAAGAGTTGCTGAATCGAGTTGATGGGAGCCTGTCGTAGCGCCGACCCATTTTCGACTTCACGACTGAGCCGGCAGTACAATCTGCATTTCTTCCGCCTTCCGCCTTCCGCCTTCGAAACCCTTACCCCGGCATCTCGATGATAATCCTACTTTCTCATATCCCTCCTGTCAGTCCTCGTTGACATCCCCTCCATCACTATCCTCCTCCGGTAAGTACCTGACGTCCTGGACCCTTTCACCACCCTTACCAACATCCACCCCGACACATGCAGATTGCGCTTGGACAACATGTTGTAAGCATTTCCACACAATCCACATCATGGATGAGGATGAAGAGGAATATTAAAGATCATGGATACTCCAAGCCTCCATATCCGCGCTGATCGTGAACGCCTCCTGGCAGCCATCGCGGCAGCCGATGCGGTCGTACCGACGACCAGCACCAAGCCGATCCAGACCCATCTGCTGCTCGAGGCCAAAGATGGCCGGGTCGAAGTGACTGCTTCCGACTCCCAGGTCGGCATGCGTGCGGTGGTGACAGGTATCGAGATCCCCCTCGCTGGCAGTGTGGTGGTGAGTTCACGCCAGATGGCGATGATCCTCAAGGAGTCCTCGTCACCAGCCGTCGAGATGCAGGTCGTCGCCAGCGGCGACAGCTGGCAGCTGGCGATCCGCCTGTCGGATGGCGACTACGCCCTGCCCATCATCATCGGCGAGACGCTGCCGCCGGTGTCATTCTTCCCCGCCGATGCCAAATCGATCAGCCTGGCCGGCAAGCGTTTCGAGCACATGCTGCGCCAGACCTCGTTCGCGATGGACAAGGACCGCAGCAGTCCGGTGCTGTCCGGTCTGCAGATATCGATCTGCGCCGGCGAGATGTGCCTGGCCGCGACCGACGGCAAGGTGCTGGCCGAGGCGATCGAGAAGGACGCCAGCTTCCTGCCTCCCGAGGGCGAGATCTTCCAGGCGGTGATGCCGTTCAGCACGGTGCAGCACCTGGCGCGCATCCTGGGTAGCGGCCAGCCCGACCGCGTGCAGCTCGCCTTTGCGCAGAAACTGGTCTTCGCCCGCCTGCGCGTGTCCGGCGACCTCACCGTCGATCTGACCAGCCGTCTGGTCGAGGGCAGCTTCCCGGCCTACCGCATGGCGATCAGCGGCAGCGGAACCAGCGTCGTCACCTTCGACACCCCGGCCCTGGCCAGTGCGGTACGCCGCGTGTCGCTGATGATCACCGCCGCCAACCGTGCCGTCGTCCTGCGCCTCGAGAAGGACAAGGCGATGCTCGAAAATCTGCCTGGATCGGGCGGCAACGCACGCATCCCGCTGCCCTGCCAGTACAGCGGCAACCCGGTACGCCTGGGCATCAATGCCGCCTACCTGGCTGACGTGCTGCGCGTGTACGGTGGCGAGCGCCTGGCGGTCGAACTCGGCCGCGGCCTGATCATGCGCGAGCCTGGCGCCACCTATCTGGTGATGCCGATCTCGCTGCCGTCCTGACGCATGGCGGGGGGCGGGGGGCGGGGGGCGGGGGGCGAAGCCATCTGGATGGCAGGGGCCACCGTTGTCACGCAGTTGCGTGCTGCCGGTCATCAAGCCTGGCTCGTCGGTGGCTGCGTCCGTGATCGCCTGCTGAGCCGTTCGCTCAAGGATGCCGATGTCGCAACCAGCGCCGAACCGTCCGAGGTCGAAGCCCTGTTCGATCGCACCATTGCTGTCGGCAAGGCCTTCGGCGTCATCAAGGTGCTGTTGTCTGCGCCCCCCGCCCCCCGCCCCCCGCCCCCCGCCGGGGCAATGGAAGTCGAGGTCGCATCGCTGCGTGCCGACGACCGCTACATCGATGGTCGGCGCCCGGTCGCCATCCGCCGCGGCAGCCTGCACGAGGACGCCGAACGCCGCGATCTGACGGTGAATGCGCTGTACGCCGATCCCGATGGCACGATCACCGACCCGGTCGGTGGTCTGGCCGATCTGCACGCGCGCGTGCTGCGCGGCATCGGCGATCCGGCCGCCCGCCTGGCCGAGGACCGGTTGCGCGTCCTGCGCGTGCTGCGCTTTGCGGCGGTGCTGGATTTCTCGGTCGAACCGCGCACCGCCGCGGCGGTGCGCGCCACCGCGATCGACGGCGTGGCGCGTGAGCGCGTGCTCGACGAACTGGCCAAGGCCGCGGCGGCCGGCGCGGCGGGTGCATTCCTGCGTGGCTGCGCCGCGGCCGGACACCTGGACGACGTCGCTCCCTGTGCAGAGCCGCAGGCCGCCGCGACCATCCTCGACCGCCTCGGCGCGGCCCCGCTCGAAGCCATCCTGGCGGTCTGGATGCTGTCAGGCGGATCCGATGCAGCCGCTGCATGGACACTCATGCAACCGTTGCCGGGTGCCGCCCGCCGGCAGATCCCGTGGCTGATCGCCACCGCCCCGCACCTCGCCGGCCTGCCCGTCGCCGAGCGGCGGCGGGCCCTGCGGCGCAGCCCGGAGGGGGCCTGGTGCGCGGCCGTAGCGGCAGCCATCGATCCAGCCGGGACAAGGGATTACGTCGCCTGGGCGGCGCTCGACGCCGAGCCGCAGCCGTGTCCGGTGACAGCCGCCGACCTGCTCGCCCTCGGCCTGCGGCCCGGCCCGGCGCTCGGCCAGGCGCTGCGCCGGATCGAGGACGCGTGGCTGAACGGTGCAGCACAGGATCGTGCCGCACTGCTGGCGCAGGTGCACGAAAGCCGTTGAAAACGGCCCACCATCGACACGGACGGGGATGCGCGCGTTGACGGCTGGAAGATCCGTCTAGGCTGCGCATCCCGCGAACCGCCACCGGCGCCGCGGCGAGACTTTCGACTCACCACCAACCTCCATCAGGAGCGGATCATCATGGCCACCAAGCACGTGTACTCGTACGGCGCCGGCAAAGCCGAAGCCAAGGGCAAGGAACTGAGCAAGGACTTCCTCGGCGGCAAAGGCATCGGCCTGATGGAGATGACCTCGATCGGTCTCCCCGTCCCCGCCGGCTTCACCGTCTCGATCCCGACCTGCGCCGAGTACTACGCGCTGGGCAAGAAGATGCCCAAGGGCCTCGACAAGGAAGTCATCGACGCGGTCAAGAAGCTCGAGAAGACCACCGGCAAGAAGCTCGGTGACGACAAGGATCCGCTGCTGGTGTCCGTCCGCTCGGGCGCCGCGCGCTCGATGCCCGGCATGCTCGAGACGATCCTCAACCTCGGCCTGAACGACGTCAGCGTCGAAGGCCTGGCCAACAAGACCGGCAACGCCCGCTTCGCCTACGACAGCTACCGCCGCTTCATCCAGATGTACTCGACCACCGCCATGGGCCTCTCCAAAGAGCCGATGGAAGAGATGCTGCACAAGATGAAGCACGACGCCGGCGTGAAGCTCGACACCGAGCTCACCGCCGAGCAGCTCAAGACCCTGTGCGCCCAGTTCAAGGCGTTCTACAAGGAGAAGAAGGGCGACGACTTCCCGCAGGATCCGATGAAGCAGCTGTGGGGCGCCATCGCCGCCGTGTTCG
>JAIFND010000020.1 GCA_020047915.1 bacterium
TAAGCGTTTCGTCGGCTACAGTTCGCTGCAGTGCGTCGACCGCGGTGCGGTCGAACTGTGGATCAACCAGCGCAGCTGGCGCCTGACCGCCGGCTGGCTCTGGCCGTGCCTGCCGGGTCCGCGCATCCGCTTCCACGCGGCCGCCTGCTTGCCGACCGGATGCCGCTGGTCGACTTCTCCGCTGAACTCGGCTTCAACGATCCCTCCTATTTCGCCCGCCAGTTCCTCCGCGCCACCGGGCTCAGCCCGCGGGCCTATCGCGAGAGCAGGATGTAGCAGCAGAATGCCAAATGCTGGAATGCTGGAATGCTGGAATGTCCGAACTCGAGTCATTCCAGCACAACTGCTCAGGCGGGGCCCCGTCGCTTGCCGATGGGGCGGGCGCCGAGCAGTGGTGGCGGCATACAATCGGCGTAGCCGATGCCGCCACGGTTCCGGAGCGGATGCGACGGAGCCACAGGCCGTAGGGGCGAAGCCCCCTGGGCAAAAGCATTCCAGCATTCGGCATTACTTCCCAGCCATCTCCCACCAGCCCCGTGCCTGCAGATCGTCCCAGCCCTGGGCCAGGCCGAGCTGGCGCAGGCGGTCGCGCAGGACCATCGCGCTGGATGGCCGGTCCTGGGGCCGCTTGGCGAGGCAGGACAGCACCAACGCCTCGAGCCGCGCGTCGATCGGCCGACCGAGACGCTGGCTCGGGCTCTGCGGCGCGTCCATGCTGTGGGCGACGAGATCCTCGTTGCCGTCAGCCCCGGGGAACACGGTGGTGCCAGTCAGCAGCCAATAGGCCACCGCACCGACGCCGTAGAGGTCGCTGGCCGGGGCGGCTGTCGCCTTGCCGAAGATCAGTTCGGGGGCGATGTAGCCCGGGGTGCCGGCGAAGCCGGTGGCGCCATGCGCCGACCCCAGGACCGGGGCCGCGGCGTGCGCCGCGCCGACCAGGCCGAAGTCCAGCACCTTGACCACATCCGGTTCCTCACCGAGGTGGCACAGCATGATGTTGCCTGGTTTGACATCGCGATGCACCAGGCCGGCGCGATGCGCCTCGCCGAGGCTCAGACACACCTGTTCGAGGATCCGGCACACGCGCGCCTCCGGCAGGGGGCCGAAGCGGGTGATCAGCGTCTCGAGGTCGTAGCCGTCGAGCAGTTCCATGGCGTAGAACAGGTCGCCATCCGGCGAGAGTCCGAAATCGTAGAGTTGGATCGTGTTCGGACTGCGCAGCATCGCGATCGCCTTGGCTTCGCGCTCGAAACGCCTGGCGAGATCCTGGACCATGGCGGGATCGCTGCGCTGGTCCTCGCTCGGGCGCACGAACTTCAGCGCCGCCTGGCGCGGCAACAGCCGGTGATGGGCGAGCCACACCTCGCCCATGCCGCCCTGCCCGAGCCGCTCGATCAGGCGATAGGCACCCAGTTCGCGCACCTCGCGCCGGCTGCGCGCGACGTCACCAGCCAGCCGTCCGAAGACCCAGGCCGCGGCCCAGGCGACGCCGGCACAGAAGAAGCCTGGGGCGAACCAGCGGATCAGCGAGGCGGTGTCGCTGGGCTCGCGGCCCAGCCAGACGAAGACCTGGTACGAGATCGGCAGCATCGCGGCACACAGCAGGGCTGCGACCAGGGCCTGTCCGGGCAGGCAGGGGATGATCAGCGGGAACAGCACGATCCAGATGCACAGGCCAGGTACGCCATCGTAGTCGGCCGCCGCCCGCGGCCCGATCGCGACCTCGGTCAGGGCCATGGCCAGGGCGGCGATGACGACATAGGCAAGACCGACGGTGATGATGGTGGTGGCCGCCGGCCTGGCGCGCTTTGCGAACATCCAGGTCGCCAGCGACACCAGCGAGAGGAAGGCGCACATCCCCGCCATCACGGCCTGCTCCCACGGCGGCCGACCGAGGAGGGCCGGCAGGGTCAGCGCCAGCAGAGAACCGCTGGCGAAGGTGACCAGGCCGATCAGGGCGAGGGCGCGCAGCCGTGCATGGGCGGTGGTGGCGAGGACATCGAGGAGTTCGAGCCGCGTCTCGACCGCCGGCTGGGCCGACGGGTTCGCCAGCAGCACGGTCGGTGCCTGCGGGGGCTCAATCACAGCCTCTGGGTCAGCCACTCACGCAGATTACGAGCCCTGGGCAGCCGCGCGAGCAGGAAGGCGCAGGTGGCGATGTTGCCCAGCACCATCAACGCGGGGATCCACAGCAGCAGCCGCCACCGTCGGCCTTCCACCAGCCCCATCCACACCACGACACCGGCCAACCCGACCGCGAGGTCGGCAAGGGTGGCCAGACCCCACGGATCGGCGGCCATCTGCCGCAGGGCGGAGGTGATCGGTCCGAGCGAGGCAGCGCGGACGCACAGGGCGATCAGCCCCCCGAGCACGGCGAGGGTCGCCAGGGCGGCGCACCAGCGGAAGCGCGTGGTCGAGTCCATGGAAGCATGAGAGCCGCCAGGGTCGAGGGCTGCAAGGTCAGCCCGTCGGACCCTCGTCAGGCAGCGGGGCATCCTCGGCCCACGGCACGAACTGGATCTCGGTGCGCTCCTGGTCCTTGGGCACGATCGACTGGTAGTAGTCGCAGTGGAACCAGCGTGGGCTGTCGTCCTTGAGGTAGCCGAGGCGGATCAGGCAGTCCGGGATCGGCTTGGCGCCGCCGACCAGGTTGGCGTAATCGACCAGGCGTGTGCGCAAGCTGCGCAGGATCATGCGGACGGGCTGATCGGGCGGGGTGCGTGGCGGCAACTGGGCGCGCAGCAGGATGAACCAGGTGTCACGCTCGGTGGTGTAGGCCCGCCAATGCCGGTACATGGAGGCGTTCTGGCTGGGCACCCGGCGTCGGATGACGACCAGCCGGCCGATCAGATCACCCATGGCAGGCGTCCTTGCGCGGCGCCACGAAGCGCGGCTGGGTCCAGCAGGAACGCCCACCGGCGTGCAGCACGGCACGGACCACGCCCTCGTTGCCGCGATCATCGTAGCGTCCGACCGGGCCATCCGCCTCTGCCAGGGTGAAGCCGCGCTTGCCGAGCACTTCGGCATGTACTGTTTCGGCGCAGGTCCAGGCGAGATGCTTCGGACTTTCCTCCAGGCTGAGCGGTTCGAGGCCATCGTGGGCGTAGAACACCCCGAACGAGAGGGCGGACAGCAGGTTCGCCGGGCGCGGGCGCAGCACCTCGACGGCGAGGCGGTCGCGGACGCCGTAGCACGGCTGGCCGAGGGCGAGCAGGGCGTCCCAGCAGGCTGTGTCCGCCTCGCTGGCGATGGCGAACAGACGCACGCCTTCCGCCAGCGCGATGCGCTCGACGCCCAGGGCTTCGGCGGGATTGGCGAGCAACAGCAGCGCTCCTTGGCCGGCGCAGGCGCGTACGCAGCGGGCGATCGCTCCCGGGACCGGCTCGGTCGGTTCGGCCGCCGGCAGCGCGAGCGGTTCAGGAGCCAGCACGCGCAGGTCGAGCCGGGTGCCTTGGCAGGTCCACACGAGCCGGGCATGCCACAGGTGGAGCCCCTCCGGTCCGCCCGTGATCGGGCAGACTTCGCCGAGGGCGGCGAGCGGGCTGAGTTCCAGGCGCATGGCCGGCATGCTGCCGGCTGCCTGGCGGTGCGCTACTGCGCCGGTGCTGCGCCCTGGGTTGGCGCTGGTGTCGGAGGTGTAGGCATCCGGCTGACCGCCGTCGGGGCGGACGCGCCATAGTAGATCAGACCCGCCACCGCCACGGCCACCAGGCCAAGCAGGATCAGCCATACCAGTCGTCGTTCGGTCTTGGTGGTATGGACGATGGTACGGCCATCGACCTCGCTCGACGACGAGGCGAGGAACTTCGCCAGATTGGCCAGATCGCTGGAACTGCCGGCGGTGGATTTTCCGATCCGGGTGGTGTCGCCACCCTGCAGTAGCGTGCGCATGTCGCCTGCCGCCTCGCCGGCACTCTGATGGCGTGCGTGGCGATCAACCGCCATCAAGCGCCGGATCAGGGAGACGGTGCGTGGAGCGCAGCGGGTCGGTAGGGTGAAATCGGCCGAACCCGAAAGATGACCGCGCATCACGTCCTGCAGCGAGCCGTCATAAGGCAGCCTGCCGAAGGCCAGGTAATAGCCGATGACCCCGAGGCTGTAGAGATCAGACACAGCATCCGCCGTGTGGCCTTCCTGGAAGCACTCAGGCGCCATGTAGGCAGGCGAACCGACGGCGACCCTCTCCTGGGTGAGGGAGACGCCACCTTCGATACGCGCCAGGCCTAGATCGGCGATCTTCAGGATGCCCTTCGCGGACAGCAGCAGATTGGCCGGTTTCAGGTCGCGGTGGATGATCCCTTGGGCATGGGCGCTGGCCAGGGCCTGAGCGACCGACAACAGGATGCGCAGAACGGTGTGGTCGGTGAAGGGTTCCTTGCGTTTGCGCAGGTGCCGGTCGAGCGAGGAACCGTCCACATACTCCATCACCATGTAGGGCATGCCCTCCTCGTCCCCGAAGTCGAGGACGCGGACGATACCCGGATGATCAAGGGTGGCAGCGAGGCGGGCTTCGCGCTTGAACCGCTCGCGGTAGCGCCCGTCATGGCGCAGCTTGTCTTCGCGCAGCACCTTGACCGCCACGGGGATGTCGAGCGAACGGTGGCGGGCAAGCCAGACCGTGCCGACCATGCCTTCGCCAAGGAATCGTTCGAGGACGGCAGGCCCGATCACCCGTCCAGAGGCCAATCCGCTCATGCCCGCCCCCGCATCGCCCCAGCCAGGTCTTCGAGTCGCCCGGCCCCTGCCGCGACCCGTTCGAAGCTGCGGTCGATGCGCGGTAGGGTGGCGATGGCGGAGTCGAGTCGTCGTTCCAACATGCGTACGAGGTCGAGCAGCACGGCTGCGGTCGGATCCTCGAGCCGTCGTCGCTCAAGCAGCTTGCCGACATCGGCGATGGCTTCGCGTGCCTCGGCGACCTCTTCGCCGCTTTGTCGTGCCGCAGAACCCCCGGCATGCTGTTCTTCGGCGATGAGGGAGCGGACTTCGGTCAGGGTTTCGGCCCAGTTGCGCGCTTCGCGCCGCTGTTCCGCCTGTTTGCGGACCAGACCCTGGATGGCGCGGGCGAGCGGGGCCAGTTCCCCGTCCCGGACATGATCGAGGACCTGGGGGTCACGGCGCCCGGCAGCGGAATCGATCACGGCTGCAGTCAGCTGCGCGATCGGTTCCTCGACCTTGTGTTCCGAGTAGTTCATGCCCACCGCTTCCTCATCCGGTCCGATGCGCAACGAGGTGCCACGACCGACGATCTTCCACAGCACCCAGCCGGAGCCGAAGCCCCAGGCGAGGCAGGCGATGGCGCCGATGCACTGTACGGTGGTGAAGTGAGCCCGGCTCATCTGCTTGGTCTCGGCCAGCCAGGTCGCATCGGCGAAGAGGCCGGTGCAGAGGATGCCAACCAGGCCGGCGAAACCGTGCACCGGGATTGCGCCGACCGCATCATCGAGTCGCCAGCGCTCCAGCAGACGGGTACCGATCACGACGGCTGCTCCACCCAGCAGTCCGATCACGCAGGAGGCTGGGATGGAGACGACGTTGGCACAGGCGGTGATGGCGACCAGGCCACCCAGCACGCCATTGAGAATCAGGTCGGCCGAGGGCACGCCACGCAGCGCCCACACCAGCATCATGACCCCCATCGCGCCGAAGGCCCCGGCATTGAGGGTGTTCACGATGATCGTGGCGGTCTGTGCGCCGAGCGGTGCTGAGCCTCCATTGAAGCCGATCCAACCGAAGGCGAGGAACATGATGCCGAGGGCGACCAGCGGCATCGATGAGGCAGGGATGTCGCGGATCTTGCCATCGGGACCAAAGCGACCCGCACGCGCCCCCAGCACGATCACCCCGGCCAGGGTGATGCCCGCACCAAGCAGATGCACCACGCTCGAGCCGGCGAAGTCATGAAAACCGAGATCCATCAACCAGCCCCCGCCCCAGGCCCAGTGGCCGTAGATCGGATAGATCAGCAGGCCGATGCCGATCGACACCAGGACATAGGCCATGAAACGGCAGCGCTCGGCCACGCCGCCGGAGACGATGGTCGCTGCGGTGTTGCAGAAGGTCGCCTGGAACAGGAAGAAGGCGAAGGGGAACAGGGTGAACACATCGGTGCCGGCCGTGTTGACCAGGGACAGGTCCGAGAGGAAGGGCACCGGCATGCCGATCAAACCGATCGGATCGAGACTGGGCGAGAACATCAGGGAATAGCCAAGGATCAGGAAGGCGGCGAACGAGGTGCAGAAATCGACCACGTTCTTCAACGCCACATTGATCGAATTCTTGTAGCGGACCATGCCGCTTTCGACGGCGCAGAAGCCGGCCTGCATGAAGAAGACAAGTCCTGAGCACACCAGCAGCCAGGCGAGGGCTGGGAGGTGGGCGGCGATGGTTGCATCCATGGACATCAGTTGATCGGAATCACGGAGCAACGGCAACCGGCGCCGAGTGTCGCATCGTGCAGCATGTCGGCTGCCGTGGGGATGCGTCAGCGCGTCCGACGGATCAGCGATTCCGCCGCCGTGGTGCGTGAATCAGGGACCAGCACGCAGGCGCCGCTGATGCGCTGGCGCCAATGCGCGAGGAAACGCGCGGCGCCGTGCACGTCGCTGGCCGGATCGGCGGCCAGGCGCTGCTTCAAAGCCTCGGGCACCGCCAAGCCGGGTTGCTCGTTGTCGAGTTCTTCTGCGGTGGCGAGATCGGGCAGCAGCAGCAGGTCGGTGAACAGCGGCAGAGCGGCGTCGTAGGTCTCGAGGAAGGCGCGGAAGCGCGCCGGCTCATAGACCGGTTGCAGGCAGATGAACGCGGCCCCGGCCGCGGCATACGCGGCGAGACGCTGGTCGTCGGCGCGCACCCGCACGCCGACCTGGAAGGCGGTGGGGTTGGCGATGCGGCCACCAGCCAGGTCGCGCCCGGCGTTGAGCCGGCGCGCCAGATCAAGCAGGGCGACGGTATCGCATCCGCCGCTGTGCTCGGCGGCGCTGCTGCTCGCGAACACCCCGGCGTCGATCATCACCAGATGGATGCCGAGCAGGTGCGCCGACAGCAGCAGCTCCTGCGTCTGCGGCAGGGTCTGGTCGCCGGCGATCACCTCGAGCAGGCCGGGCCGCCCGGCCGCGTCGGCGGCATGGCGCAGCTTGGCGGCCAGGCGGGTGCCGCGCGTCGCTCCGGGCCAGCCGGCGAGGTAGGCGACGGCGTCGGCGCCCGCCGCTGCCAGGCGAGAGAGGGCAGCGGCGCCTTCCTCGGGTGCCAGGCGGGCCGGTATCTCGGCGATGATCGGGCAGCGTCCGGCCTTGGCTGCGACGAGCAGCGGGTGGACGGGAGGTGTGGACAACGTGGCGGCCGGGGGCGGCGGCTCGCTCGTCGGCACGACCGGCTTGGCTTCGCCGAGCGCCGCGACCAGGGCCTGGATGTGGGTCGGACCAACGCCACAGCAGCCGCCGATCAAGCGGGCGCCAGCGGCGATGTAGTCCCGCGACTGCTCGACCAGATAGGCGGGTTTCAGATGGTACACGGCCCGGCCATCGACGCGCACCGGGAAGCCGGCATTCGGCCGCACCAGCACCGGCAGACGGGTGAGCCTGGCCAGGCGGGCGGCGGGGGCGGCGAGGGCGCGCGGACCGGCGGCGCAGTTGAGCCCGATGGCGGTGGCGCCGCCGGACTCGCAGGCGCGGGCGAATTCGGCGAGTTCGCTCGCGTCATCGCGGTCGAAGGCGCGTGAGACCAGCACCGGCAGCCGGCAGGTGGCGCGGATCGCGCCCAGGGCGCAGGCCGCCTCCACCGTGCTGGGCATGGTCTCCAGGGCGATGCCATCGGCCCCGGCATCAGCCGCCGCCTGCGCGATCTCGGCGAAGGCGTCGGCTGCGGCCTGCAGCGCCAGGTCGGCGCCGACCGTGGGTCCGAGCGGCCCGACCGAGGCCAGCACGGGCAAACCGCCCGCCGCCTGGCGGGCCAGACGCACGCCGGTCGTCATCAGCCGGCAGGCCAGTTCGCGATCGCCATGCAGGCGATGCCGGTTGGCCAGGAAGGTGTTGGCGGTCAACGCCCGGGCGCCGGCCTCGCGGTAGGCGCGATGCACCGCCAGCACGATGTCGGGATGGTCGAGATTGGCCTGCGCGGTGGCGCCGGGGGCGACTCCACGGGCGATCAGTTCGGATCCCATCGCCCCGTCGAGGATGACGACGCCGCGCGCCAGGAGGCGCTCGATCGGGCCCTGGGCCGGGGCTTCGCCGCCGGTGCGTCCGATGAGCAGGGCGATGCGTTCGGCGATGGCCGGAGGCAGGTCGATGCCAAGCAACCGGGCGACTGCGGCGCTATCGACCGCCGGCCGGGTGGCGGCGAGGCGTTCGGCGGCGGTGACGGTGCTTTCCAGCAGGATGGTCGTGGTCAGAGCCCCGACCCCGCCCGGCACCGGGGTGATCGCGCCGGCATGCGCGGCGGCGGCCGGATCGACATCGCCGACCACGATGGCCTTGCCATCCGGACCGGGCATGCGGTTGATCCCGATATCGACCACGGCGGCACCAGCTTTGACCCAGTCCGGCTTGACCAGGCCGGCCTTGCCGACCGCGACGCACAGCAGATCGGCGCGCCGGCAGTGGGTCGGCGTGTCGCGCGTGGTGATCTGGCACAGCGTGACTGTCGCCCCGGCGTTGGTCAGCAGTTGGGCGAGGGGCTTGCCGACAATGGTGCTGGCGCCGACCACCGTGGTCTCGACGCCTTTGAGATCGGGAAAAGCCTCCTGGGCGAGGGCGAAGGCTGCCAGGGCGGTGCAAGGGGCCAGCGCGGGCCGGCCAGCCATGACCAGGCCGAGATTGGCCGGGCCGACGCCCTCGACATCCTTGTCCGGACTGATCAGGGCCTGGACCGCGGCCTGGTCGAAGCCTGCGGGCAGTGGGCTCTGGACGATGATGCCGTGCACCGTGGCGTCGAGGTTGAGTGCTTCGACCGCCTCAATGAGCGCCGCCTGATCGGCATCCGATGACAGCGGGATGACGCGGTGCCGGATCCCGACTGCGGCACAGGCCGTAGCCTGACCTTTCAGATACGTGGTCCACCCGCCATCGCTCCGCACCGTCACCGCCGCGAGACAGGGCTGCACGCCCTGGGCAGTCAACGTGCGCACCCGCTCACCGAGGATCGAGCGGCGTCGTTCAGCCAAGGCTTTGCCATCGAGGATGCGGGCGCTCATGGGACGGGGAGGCTACGCAGCCTCCGGCGCTGGGGAACCCCTCGGTTCTGGCATGATGCGCGATTGCCCCGTCACATGAGTCCGCACATCGCATTCTGTATGGCATACCCGACATGCGCATAAAGCTTTCTCCTACGATGATCTTCCTGACCGGGGCGCTGTTGGTCGGATGCAGCAATGCCTCCGACCTGCGCCGCTCTGCCGAGCAGCGGATGCCGGTTGATGGTCCGCTGGCCGCCGCTGGTACCGCCGAACGTCTCGCTGCCCGCGCCGAGGCCGCGCCGATCACCGCCGAACGCCCGCTCCCCGAACCCCTGTCGATCCAGGCCTGCATCGCCTGGGCCCTCGAACACAATCGTGATCTGCGGGGTCAGATCAGTGTCGCCGAGCGTTCGCGCTTGGACGTGACGACCGCACGCAGCGCGACCTACGCTCCGCGCCTGACCGCCAGTGCCGGCCGGACGCTGACCAGCGATGCCGCCGGGACCGAGCGCTCCGATGAGGCCGAGGCGCGCATCGCACTGAACACCAACCTGCTCGGCTTCACCTTGTCACCCTATGCCAGCAGCTCCTGGAGCGACCCCGACAGCACGGGCGATGCGACGCCCTATGCCGGGGCGGTCGGCATCTCGATCGGTCGCCGCCTCTTTGCACTGCATGAGGACGCCCGGTTGTCGGCGCAGCTCAGCCAGGCCGACCGTTCTTTCACCAAATCGGTCAACAGCCTCGCCCTGCGCTCCCGGCGCATGGCCCTGGATGCGGCGCGGGCCTTCTACGACCTGCAGAAGGCGGAAACGCGCATCCGGCTGCGCGAGAGCCGGCTCGAGCAGGCCAAGGTGTTCCTCGCCAGTGTCCGTGAATCGGTGGCGGCTGGGCTCAAGGCCCCGGTCGAGGAGACCAACGCCCTGATCGACTTCAACCAGGCCGAGGCCAACCTGCTCAGCGACCGCCAATCGGTGGCCAACGCCAGGGATCGCCTGCTGTCGCTCCTCGACCGTCCACTCGGCGGATCCATCGCCATCCTGCCCTCGGACGTGACCGGGGTCAGGCCGGTCCTGCCTGAACTCGCCAGCGACATCACCCAGGTCCTCGTCCAGCACGAGGATCTCCTCAATCTGCGCATCGAACTTGAGCAGAGTCGCGAGGACACCGCCATCGCGCTCGACCGGCTGGCGCCCCAGGTGACCGCCACCGCCTCGGCAGCGCGGCACTGGGAGGGCGATCAGCCTTCAGGTTTCGGTCAGACCGAGGATGTCGTCGCGCTGAAGCTCGAACTCGACATGCCACTCGACGCCTGGTCGGGCGAGCGGGCCGGCCTGCGCAAGCAGGAACGCCAGCAGCGTGAGTTGCGCCTGCGCCTGCGCTCGTCCGAGATGGACCTTGAACGCCAGGTCCGCGAACTGCGCCGCCGCATCGAGGTGCAGTTGCGCACGGTGCAGTTGTCGATCCAGCGGCTTGAGGCCGAACGTGCCAAGTTTGCCGCCACCGAGGCCAGCTACCGTACTGGTCGGGTGGACAACCTCGAACTGACCCGTGCCCGCGAGACGGTCGATCGTGCCGAGGTCGATCTGCTGGAAGCCCGCATCGATCTGGTGCTGGCCCTGGCCGAACGCGAGGCCCTGGTGCCTGCGGAGGCGGTGCGGTGAGACGTCGGCTGCTCGCCGGGGTCCTGCTGCTGGGCGCCTGCACCACCGGACAATCTCCAGTGGCGGCGGGGCTTCCCGACGTGGCTGCCGTCAGCGTACCGGCCGAGGGTTTGTGGATCGGCCTTGATGCCGACACGGAACATCTCTCCCCGATCGGCTTCGGCCCCAGTGTGTCCTGGGTGCCGTTCTCCCGGGTGGTCGCGGATGGAGCTGCGGTGGTGCCCGGAGATGAACTGGTCGCCTTCTCCGAAGACGTCCTGCGCATGTGGAACGAACGTGACTCCTTCTCCATCGCGCGCGACGAGCAGGAACGCCGGCTCAGCCTTCTGCGCGGCGAAGGGGACATCGAGGGATTGGTCAGCCGGATCCGCCAGCTTCAGGCCCGCCGCGAGGTGATCGCCGCCCAGCTCAAGGCAGCCGACCACATCGATGCCGAGCAGGTACGCATCGCCGAACTCGGCCTGGCCGACGCCCAGACCCAGTTCGCCGCCGCCCGCTTGCGCAGCGACCGTCTCGAACGCCTCGCCGCTTCCGGATCGCCGGTCAGTGGTTCCGAGCTGGCGCGGGCACGCGAGGAGGTGGTGCGGACCCGTTCCGGTCTGGCCGCGCCAACCGTGGCCCTTGAACTGGCCCGCTTGCCGGCCGCCGGTTCGACGGTGCGCCGCCTGCAGTTGGCGCTGGCCGATCTCGACGCCCAGCTGGGATCCAGCGAGACCGAGGGTCTGGCGGCCGAGCTGCGCACGGCCGAGGAGCGTCGCCGCCGCCGGCTCAGCGATGACGGTAGCAACGATCACCGGCGGCGTGACTTCATCAAACGCAAGGCCTTGCTGTCCGATCCGACCCTACGCGCGACGGTCGCTGGCACGGTTCTCCTGCGCGATGAATGGACCCGGGTTGGCAATCGCACGGCCAGCGGCGTCGCCTGCGTCTTCGTGCTCAGCCGGGACGGCCTGGCCGCCCAGGTCCGGGTGCCGGAACGACTGCGCGCGCTGGTGACGCCATCCGCCCGGGTCACGCTGTTCCCGCCGATCGCCGAGGCCAGCCCGATCACCGGCCAGGTGGAGACGATCTCGGCTTCTCCGGACGAGGACCGCGAAGCGCGGCGTGTCTTCGTCGCCACCGTTCGCCTCGATAGCGTGCCGCCGGACCTGCGCCCCGGCATGTCGATGGCCTGCCGGTTGGCGGTCGAGCTTTCCGGCCGTCCGACGCTTGTCCCATCCTATTGCGTGCCTGATCCCGATCAGCCAGAGGTCGCCCTCGCGGACGGTGCCCGGCGCCGGCTGGACGGCTTCCAGGTCGGGGACTGGTTCGTCGCGCTGTCCGGGCTTGCCGCCGGTGAGCGGGTGCGCATCCCCGAGGGGGCTCCCGCTCCGGGCCGGGTGCGCGCCTCGGCCCTGGTCGAACCGGACGTCTTCGTGCCGGTCCTGCTCCGCTCGTGGAGCTGGGAAGTGGTCGATGTGCTGCCCGAAGGAACCCTCGTCCGGGCCGGCGAGCGCATCGCCGGCCTGTCGAAGACCGAGTTCTGGCGTCCGGTTGACCAGTTGCGCAGCAATGCCGAACTCAGCCTGGTGCAGGGCCGGCTCGATCTGCAGATCGCCCAGCTCAGTGCTGCCGACCAGCGCGCGGCGGCGCAGGCCGCCTGGATACGTTCGGGGATCGAACGCGAGCGAGCCAAGCTGGAGTCGTGGGTGGTGCGGCGGTCCTACGATGCCGTGGCCGAGGCGCGGGTCGCTGCGACGCTGGAGACGGCCGTGGTGACCCGCGAACGGGCCGTGCGTGAATTGGCGGCAGCCGAGGAGGAGCGCCGGGCAGGCGGTATCTCCGATGTGCAGTTGCGCGAGCGCCAGATCGCCGTGGAGAAGGCCGGATTAGCGCTCGATGATGCGCGTCTCGCCGCCGCCTCCAGCGAACTCGCCCGCGACTGGCTCGAACTCCGCCGCCTCGATGACTGGATGCAATGGACGGCCGACGATGAGGCGGCCAAGGGGGCCCAGGTGGCGATCGCTGGCGAGGCCTACCGGGCGGCGTTGGCCTCGGCGGCAGCCCGTTTCGAGGGCACCCGCCGCTGGGTCGAGGGTGACCTGGCCTCGATCGCCGATGAGGTCGTGCTGGCCCCGGCCGACGGCATGCTGGTCTATACCCGGGGTTCCGGTGCGACTCCGCGGGCCGGGGTCCGGTTGCAGACCCAGGAACCCTTCCGCATCGCCACCGGTGCCGGCCGTCGCGCGACTTTCGAACTGCCGGCGCGCTATTTCTCCCGGGTCGCGGTCGGTGACGCCATCCGCCTGCGCAGTCCCGGCCTGTCCGAGGAGATTCCCGGCCGCGTGACGCTGGTGGCCAACGCCTTCCTGCCGCCCCGCGGTTTCGCCGACGAGATCACCCTGGGACGCACCGTCGGCCCCGAAGAACGGATCTTCCGCATCACCGTCACCTTCACGCCGCCAGGTGGGGACCCGGCCAAACTTCCACCTGGATCGACCGTACATGTCGATTTCTAGGCTCGTCCCTTCCCTGTTCCTGGCCTGTACCCTGGGCGCTGCCGAGATCGAGGTGCACAGCGTAGCCGATACCGTGACCGACAGCGGAGCGACCACCCAGCTCAATGCTCCGGGCAAGGATCTGATCCTGTCCTGGGCTGCGCCCGACGGGCAACTGGTGGGGACTGGCGAGGTGGTTTTCCGCTTCGACACCACCCTGATCGAGCGCCGTCTGGCTGATCTGCAGCGGGCAGCGGGGATCGCCCGGCTGGAATTCGACCGTTCCATGGCCCAGCGCCGCTCCAGCCTGCAGGGCCTGGAGGGCGAGAGGCGGAAGCTACGCGCCGATCACGCCGCGCTGGCCGCCGCCATCCAGGTGGCTCAGCAGCGCGACCCCGACCAGATCGAACTGCTGCTGGCCCAGAAACGCCAGGCGGAACTCGCAGCAGCCATCGCCGAGCGCGAGGCTACGCGCATCACCGACGAGCATCAACGCGGGACGGCCAGCGTCGAGGCGCTGGAATCCGCCGTGCGTGCGGCCGCGCTCGCCCGGGCGGCAGTGGCCGGTCCTGAACTCGCTTGGCGCCTGGCCGTCGAGCCCGACGGCGAACCGACCAGTCTGCAGGTGCAGCGCATCCGCCTGCAGGGCCTGGCCGTCAAGCTGGGGCTAGGCAATGATGGGGCGGAGATGCCCATGCTCGGCATCGGTGCCCAGATCAGCAACCTGGTGCGGCAGATCGAGAGTGATGAGACGTCCTGGCGTACCAATCTCGAACGCAGCGAGGGCGAATTGCGCGAGGCCGAGCGCGACGTCCAGGATCGTACGCCGCTGATCTGGATCGAGGTGCGGCCGGCTGCCGGCGGCGACCCGCTGCTGCGCGTCCGCTTCGCCCCACCCGACCGGAAGCTGCCGGAGGGCTTCGTCCAGGCTGGAACCTGGGACCGGGATCTGGGTGCTGACGAATTGATCTGGCGTGACGAACTGCCAGCGTCGAAGGCGTCCAAGCCGAATACAGGTGGCCAGGGTGGCGGCCGTATGGGAGGTCGGGGCGGTCCAACACCGGGGGCCGCTCCTGGCGGTGGTGGCGGCGGTGGTGGAGGAGGCGGGCGTAGTCGGCGTGGCGGAGTTGCCGCGCTCGGCGGTTTCTCCGGCGGTCTGGTGTTGCTCGCCAAGCCTGCCACCTGGTCGCATGCCTTGCCTGCCGGTCGTTACGCAGTGCGGCTTGGCCTGGGCGATCTGCGTGATTGGGATGGGGCCGCCATCCGCATCGAGGGCCGGCCCCTGGCCTTGCCGCCCCGCCTCGGCCCCGGCGAGAAGACCTTCACCCAGGAGGTCGAGGTGGCTGATGGCAACCTCGACATCACGGTGGCCGACAACGAGATCAAGGCCGTCCGCGCCCAGGGTCCGGGCGTCGTCTCGCACCAGGGCCATGCCTACGTCGGATTCCGGATCCAGGATCCCGCCCGGACCCTGTCCTTCCAGTCCGACCCCACGACCTTCGTCCTCGACACGCTGGTGGCGCAGGAACTGGCCCCGTTGCTTGCCGCGAACAGGCCCGAGGCGCCATCGACCGCGCCGCTGGCCGACCGCGTCCGGGTCGTCGGCCTGGAGGCGCTGCGCAGCGGAGGGCAGCGCCTGCCACTGACCGTCGTATCGATCGGAGCGCAGAATGTGCGCTACACCCGGGGCGAGCGCGAGTGGTCAACCGGCAATCCGGCCGACAACACCGCGCGCGAGGTGCGCCTGCGCCCGCAAGCCGGACATCATGGCCAGCTCGCTCCTGGCGAGCAGGTCGGTCTGGTGCTCCGGTTCCAGGTGCCCGACGGGGCGACCGCCCTGCCACCGCATCTGGTGCGCATCGATCGCCTGGGTGCGGTGGTGCGCGAACGTGGCGCCACCGCTGACCGGCCGGTCGAGGCGATACGCATCGGCGACAACGTGCTGGTCGCGGCCCAGGTCGAGGCCGACCGGCTGATCCCGCCACCCCCGCGAGCGGCGGGGCCGCGGCTGGATGCCCAGGGCCGGTTCGGCGGCGAGGTGATCCCCGGCCAGCGCACCCGGGTCGCCCTGCCGTGGTTGTGGGGCCGGGTGGAAAGCCTGGTCGCCGACGGCAGTCAGGTCGAGCTGGGCCAGGTCGTGCTGACCGTGTACAACCCGCAGATGGATAGCGACCGCGAGCGCCAAGAGCGCGAGCGCAAGGCGGCGGTCCAGAACATCATCGCCGCGGCCGAGGCCAGGCGCCAGAACCAGGCGCGGGCCAAGGACGACCACGCAGCCCGCCTCTCGGCCGAGCAGGAGGCGCGCATCCGCCTGCGCCGTTTCCTGGAACCCGACCCCAAGGGTGATCTGGATCGACGCGAGGCGGGACGACGGATGGTCGAGCAGGCCACAGCGGCGCGGCTGCGCAGCGAACGTCTTGCCGGACTCAGCGACGCCGATCGCGAGGATCTTGCCGATGCCGAAGTCGCGGTGCAGCGGGCGCAGCTGTCCGCCGCCCGCAACTCCCTCGACGAGGCCGCCTGGCTGGTGCGGCACGACTGGTTCGCCGCCCATGATCTGGCCGCGGCCTGGATCGACAAGGTGCAGGCCCTGGCTCGGCGCGAGTCCGAGTTGGCGGAAAGCGCCCAGCAGGAGCGGATCAGCACCCTGGCCGACCGCATCGCCATGGACAGGGCAGTCGAAGGCAATCGCTGGGAACGCTACTTTGCCTCCAACCGCATGATCAAGGCCCCGGCTGCTGGGCGGATACTCTTCCAGACCGGCTGGAACGACCAGGCCCAGCGTTCGGAGAAGATCGGCGAGGAGTTCCCGGTGTGGAGCGGCATGTCGGTGGCTGAGATCGTGGATGAGCGGACCCTGTCCTTCACCGCCGAACTGCCCGACGAGGTGTTCCCCCGGCTGAGCTCCGGAACCGCCTGCGAGATCGAATTCGATGCCGCCCCCGGCCGGCCGGTCGCGGCCGTGCTCAGCGAGGTTGGCCGGGCCTTCGTCATCCCGCGGGACCGGCTGCTGGGCGACGGCGAAGGTCAGCCGGTGACCAGTCGTCGCGCCTTCACCGCCATCGTCTCCTTCACCCCGCCCGAGGAACTCCGGGCACGCCTCGCCACCGGCGCCAAAGGCTGGCTGAGGGTCCCCTGATGCCACGTTCCTCCAAGGCGTCCCTGTGGTGGTGGGCTGGCGGCACCGCGTTGGTCGCTGGGACGACGCTTCTGCTGCTTACCCCGCGTGGCGAGGCCCCGCGTTCCTGGACCGAGCAGGTGTCGGCCGGAACCGGGGATATCGAACTGGTCCAGCGCGAACTCGGCGTGCTGGCGCCACGCGACCCCGTCGTCGCCAAGGTGCCGTTCACCGCCAAGCTCCAGTGGATCATCGAGGACGGCAGCTGGGTCGAGGCGGGCGACGACCTGTTCACCCTCAGCGACGAGGACGAGATCAGGCGGGTCGCCGAGTTGCGTTCGCAGCTGGTCCAGAACCGGGCCGAACTCCGGCTGGCACAGCTCAAACGTGCGCATGGTGAAGGCGTCGAAAAGCCCAAGCTGAATTGGGCGGAACGTTCGCTCGCCCTGGCCGAGCTGCGCCGCAAGCTGGTCTCGACGCAAGCGGTCGGTGGCCTGGAACTGGTCGCCATCGCCGAGGCGCTGCGGCCACTGGCCAAGGTGACCCTGGAGGCGCGCAGCCGGGCCGAGCAGGCCCAGGACACCTACCAGGAGGCTCTTGATGGCTATCTGGTTGCGCTAGAAGGCTGGCAGGGCAATCGCGACCGCATCCTGCGCCAGCAGGCCCTCATCGACGAGATCGAGGCTTCGACCGACACCAAGGATGGCAAGGCCGAGGAGCGGGCGGACCGCCTGGAGAAGGCCAAGGCCGACAGCGAAGCGGCGCGGGCAGCCTCGGCCGGCTTCGCCGAACGCCTGGCCGAGGCGCGACGACTGCGCGACGAACGCCAGGGCCCGCGTGATGTGGCGGCGGCGGCGCTTGCCACCGCCGAGCAGGCCGAGAGCGACCTGCGCTTCAGGGCCGAGGTCGAGAAGCGGGCCCTGTCCATGTCCCGGCTCCAGCTTGATGAGCGGGACGCCCTCGTCGGACTCGCCGAAACGCGTCGGCGCGTCGAGGCGACCCGGGTCGCGGTCGAAGCGGGATCCCTCGCCCGCTCCGAGCTGGAACGGCTGCTCGACCAGTCGTCCCGCCAGGAGAACGAGCTGGCGGTGATCCGCGCCCGCCTGGCCATCGCCAGCCGTCCGCCGGATGCCGCCCAGCTCGCCGAGGCCGATGCCCAGCTCACCCAGGCGCGTACCGTGACCGAGGATGCGCGTTCGGCCTACACCCGGGCGCTCGCCCTGCTCGAGCAGGAAGTGGCGCTGAAAGAGGCCCAGGTCCGGCGCATCGAGGCCCAGATCCAGGAGCGCTCGGCCGGCTTCCCGGCCGTCCTCGAGGCCGGAGTGCGTTTCGCCGAGCGTGAACTGGCCCTGCTTGGCCCGGACGAAGCCGAAGAGCGCACCGCCGCCGAGCAGCGCCTGGCCCAGCTGCGCGACCAGCACGAGAAGTCACAGCATTCCCCGCCCAACCGGGTCAAGGCGCAGGCCGCCGGTCTGGTGCGCGTCATGCGCAATGGCGACCGGCAGCGCCAGGCTGGCGACCAGAGCTGGGAACTGGACAATCTGGTCGAGATATTCCCGCCCGAGAACATGGATGTGCTGCTGCGCGTGAACCAGGCCGATGTCGGCCGGCTGCGCCTCGGCCAGGCGGCCTCGGTCACCGTCCCAGCCCTGCATGACCGGCAGCTGCGCGGGGAGGTGGTCCAGATCTCCGGGGCAGGCCGGGACAAGTTCAGCCGTCCCGAGTTCGCCGGCAAGGCGGGCTTCGCCGATGTGGTCGATTTCGAGGTCCGGGTCCGGCTGCTGGCCACCGAGGGGATCGAGTTGCGCCAAGGCATGGCGGCGCGCGTCGAGATCGTGCTGGAGAAGCGCAGTGGCGTGCTGCGCGTCCCCCTGGCGGCCGTGCAGCGGACCGCCGAGGGGGCCTGGACGGTCCTGCGCCGCGCTGGCGAGCCGCCCGTGCAGGTGCAGGGCCAGCCCTGCGGAGCGGAATGGTTCGTGGTCGAATCCGGGCTGCAGGCAGGTGATGCACTGGTGATCGAACGTACGAGGAACCGCTGATGGCCGCCAACCTCATCTCGATCCGGGGGCTTTCGCGCATCTATCGCATGGGCGACAACGAGGTGCGCGCCCTCGACCAGATCGATCTCGACATCGCCGAGGGTGAGTTCGTCGCCATCGTCGGCCCTTCGGGCTCGGGAAAATCGACCCTGATGTACGTCCTTGGCTGCCTCGACCGGCCGAGCGACGGATCCTATCTCCTGGGCGGTGTCGATGTCGGCGCGCTTGATGACGCGGCCCTGTCGCAGGTGCGCAACCGGGAGATCGGCTACATCTTCCAGTCCTTCAACCTACTCAACGACCTCAGCGTGGTGGACAACGTCGCCCTGGGCCTGGTCTATGCCGGCGAGGACCCCGCCCGCCGCCAGGAGACGGCGCAGGCCCTGGCCACCCGCTTCGGCCTGGGCAACCGTCTCAGCCACACCCCGAACGAACTTTCGGGCGGCCAGATGCAGCGCGTCGCCATCGCCCGCGGGCTGGCCTGCAGACCGCGTCTGGTGCTGGCCGACGAACCGACCGGCAACCTCGATTCGCGCACCGGCGCCGAGATCATGGCGATGTTCCGGCGGCTCAACGCTGCCGGCCATACCGTCGTCCTGGTGACCCACGATCCTGGTGTGGCGGCGCAGGCCGACCGCGCGGTGCGCATCGTCGATGGCAAGATCGTCTCGGACGAAAGCAACCAGCGCCCGGCTGGCGAGCCATCCTCAAGTTCCGGTTCGGGGCGGCTGGCGGCTGGCGGTGACATCGCCGATGTGCCCAAGCCGCAAGGCGAGGGGGTGATCAAATCGGGGGACACGCTGCGCATCGCCGTGCACGAGGGGCTGCTGGCGCATAAGATGCGCAGCGCCCTGACCATGCTCGGCATCGTGTTCGGGATCGCCTCGGTCATCGCCATGACCGCGATAACCGAAGGCGGCAAGCAGCGTCAGCTGGAGCAGATCCGCCAGATCGGCATGAATGCCATCCAGGTGCGCAGCCTGAACCTCGATGGCGCGCGCCTGCTCGCCCAGCGCCGGGTCAATCCCGACGGCATCACCACCGAGGATCTCACCAGCCTCCGGCGGCACATCGACGGGATCGAGGCCTCGGCGGCCTGGAAAGAACTGAAGGCCGAGGTCCGGCTGGGCGATCGCCTCGCCACCGACGCGACCCCGCAGGGGGTCACCGGCGATCTGCAGGCCGTGCTCGACTTCCATGTCGAGAAGGGGCGCTTCCTTGATGCCGGTGACGAATCGGCAGCCGCGCGCGTATGCGTGCTGGGAGCGGACGTGGCCGCCAGCCTGGAGGCCACCCCTGGTTCGGCCGTGACGGTGGGCGACCAGTTGCTGACTGTCGTCGGCGTAATGGGGCGCAAGGCCTATGCCACCAGCGAGATCAGCGACATCGCGATCTCCAATCGCAACCGTGACGTCTATCTGCCCTACAGCACCCTGCGCGCCTATTACCGCAAGGTCATCCGCGACACCCAGGTGGATGCCATCGCCTTGCGCATGGCCAGCGACGAAGGGCTGGTCGAACGCAGCCAGCTCGCCCGGCGCATCGTCTCCGACCTGCACCGGGGGGCCGAGGACTTCATCGTCTCGGTGCCGCTTGAGACCCTGCGTCAGGCCCAGGCCACCCGCGAGGTGTTCAACCTGCTGATCATCGTCATCGCTGCGATCAGCCTGATCGTCGGCGGTATCGGCATCATGAACATCATGCTGGCGACGGTGACCGAGCGTACCCGCGAGATCGGCATCCGCCGGGCCGTCGGCGCCAGCCGGCGCACCGTCCTGGCCCAGTTCCTCGCCGAGGCGAGCATGCTGTCGCTGACCGGTGGCATCATCGGACTGCTCGCCGGGGTGGCCGGTGCCCTGGCGGTCGAGGCCGTCTTCGGCTTCACCGTCGCCTTCGATCCGCTGATCGCCGTGCTGGCGGTGTGCGTGTCGGTCGCCATCGGCATCGGCTTCGGCCTCTACCCGGCGTGGAAGGCGGCGCGCATGGATCCGGTCGAGGCGCTGCGCAACTGACGCCCAGGACGGGCCTCACTGGGCGAAGCTGGCCGCCGTGAACCCGTTACGCAAATCGTTGTCGAGCAGTTCGGCGCGCAGGCCGAGGAAGGCGCCGGGTTCGTCGCCGCCGAGATCATCGCCACCCGCGATCAGCGACCAGCGGTCGAGGAAGCGCCAGGACATGGTGGCACGCAGCATCACATCGCCGCTCTCGTAGCGCCGCTCGTTGGGCAGGCGGTCCTTGTCCTTCAACCGGGCCATCAGCCGCAGATCGAGGCTCCGGGTCAGGGCGAAATCGGTCTGCAGCCCGACCTTGGATTCGATGATGCCGCCCGCCAGGCTGAAGCGGTAGCGCTCGATGCTGTCGTCCGGCGCGAAGCGCCAACCGAACAGGGCGTTGATGTCGATCGGGAACTTGTCCGGATCGTCAGGCTCAACCACGCGATCGCTGGGGGCGGTGCGGTAGCTGAGGCCGACGTGGTAGAACTTCCACGCCTGCGGTTCGATGCGCAGGTAGGCCTCGCCACGCCCGGCCCCGGTCTGCATGTTCCCGCCCGCTTCGAGGCCGGCGAAGAACTTCAATTGCGACACGCCCTGGGTGAACGGCTTGATCTCCTCCAGACGCTCCTGGGCGCTGGTCAGCACCGCCGTCGTCTGGTCATGGACGGTATCCTCCATGACCAGCTTGCCGAGGGTGCCCTTGCCGGCGGCGATCTGGGCGGTGACCTTCTCGAGATTGTCACCGATGCGGTCGAGCTTGGGCGCGAAGGCGGCGACACCCAGCATGGTGGTGCGCAGATCCTCGCGGTTCTCCGCCACCGCATCGCGGATCTGGCCGGCGGCAGCGGCGAGGTTGTCCACCGCCCCGGGCAGCTTGCCGGTGGCGGCAAGGATGTTGGCACGGTTCTCGGCGACCAGTTCCTTGATCTGCGCACTGGCCTGCTCCATGCGTTCCAGGGCGGCCTTGACGGTGGCACGGTTCTCGGCGACCAGATCGACGATCTCGCGGGTCAGGCGTTCGGCGTTGGCGATCGACGCCTTGACGGTGGCGCGGTTCTCGGCGACGAGATCGCCGATCTCCTTGGTCATGCGCTCGGCATTGACGACCGTGGCCTTGATGCCGGAGCGGTTCTCGGCCACCGTGTCGCCGATCTGCTTCGAGGCGGTCCCGAAACCATCGAGGGCCTTCTGCGCCGAGGCGATGGTGCCACGTACGCCCTCGCGGTTCTCGTCGAGGATGTCCTGCAGCGAACGGATCACCTCGTCGAAGGAGGCGGGATCGTTGGCCGGCACATCGGCGATGTTCTCGATCGTGATCGGAACGCCGCCGTCCGACATGATCTCCATGCTGGCGCCGCCAAGCAGGCCCTGGTTGATGCGAATCACGCTCTCTTTGCCGATGAGCACCGCCGGGCGGGCCTGCTTGTCCACCGAGAACGCGACCTGGATGCGCGGTTCTCCGTTCTCCAGCACTGGCAGGACCGAGGCGATCTTGCCCACGCGCACACCGTTGTAGAGCACCGGATCGCCAGGCGCGAGACGCGCGACGCGGCGGAAATCCACCTTCAGCTCGCCGACGCCGTTGCTGCCCTTCGAAGTCTGGAAGGTGAACCACACCGACAGGCCGAGGCCGACGAAGAACAGCGCGCCCACCTTGAGTTCGGTCGAGATCGCCATTACGAGCCGTAGCCTTCCGTGAGCGGTCCGGTGGTGCTGCCGGTCAGCATCTGCTGCAGCACCGGGTGGGGATTGAGGCGGGTCTCGTCCTTGGTGCCGCAGGCGACGATGCGGCCTTTGTAGAGCAGGGCGATGCGATCGGCGATCATGAAGGCGGCGTTCATGTCATGGGTGATGACGATCGAGGTGACGCCGAGCCGCTTCTGCAGGTCGAGGGTCAGTTCGTTGACGCCGTTCACCGTCACCGGGTCGAGGCCGGTGGTCGGCTCGTCGTAGAGGATGATGCGCGGTCGCTGGATGATGGCGCGGGCGATGCCCACACGCTTGCGCATGCCGCCCGACAGAGCCGCCGGCTTGAGATTGAGGATCTCCTCGGCCGGCAGATAGACGCGACGCAGGGACTCGACCACGCGTTCGCGTACCTGCTCGGGCGGCAGCCGGTCCACCTCGACCAGCGGCAGGCCGACGTTCTCGAGCACGGTCAGCGAGTTGAGCAGCGCGGCCATCTGGAAGACCACGCCCAGGTTGCGGCGATAAGACTCGATGTCCTCGTCGCTGGCCGAAGCCATGTCGAGATCGCGCCCGCCAGCAGCGACTCCCTTGATGGTGATGCGCCCATCCTCCGGTCGCAGCATGGCCATGAGGTGGCGCAGCAGGGTGGTCTTGCCTGATCCCGAACCGCCGAGGATGACCAGGGTCTCGCCCTGGTACACGTCAAGCGAGACGCCGCGCAGGATGTGGCGTGGACCGAAGTGGCGATTGAGGTCGCGGATGCGGATCAGCGGTTCGCGGCCCTCGGGCGGGGCGGCAGGCATCACCGGCAGCTCGAGTTCGGTCTGGCCCCAGCGCGGACGGGAGGTGGTGTCGCTCATGGCATCACCCGAAGATCGGCCGCATGACGGCCTGGATGAAGGCGTTGAGGATGAAGTCGGAGACCAGCACGAACACCACGCTCAACACCACGGTACTGGTGGTGGCGCGACCGACGCCCTCGGCGCCATCGGTGGTGTTCAGGCCGCGATCGCAGGCGATCGTGCCGATGATGCAGGCGAAGACGCCGCTCTTGAACACCCCGTACCAGAAGTCCGGGCCGTTGAGCAGCAGGATCGCACTCTCCTTGAATTTGGCGATGGTCACATCGAACATCGCCTCGGAGACCAGGGCTCCGCCCGCCAAGCCGACGAAGTCGGCGATGGCGGTCAGCAGCGGCATCGAGATGACCAGCGCCAGGACGCGCGGTAGGACCAGATAGCGCACCGGATTGATCGACATCACGCGCAGTGCGTCGACCTCCTCGTTCACCACCATGGTGCCGATTTCAGCCGCCATCGCCGCGCCGACCCGTGCCAGGATGATGATGGCGCACCAGATCGGCCCCATCTCGCGCAAGAAGGTGGCGCCGATGATCGCCCCCAGGTTCTCCTGCAGGCCCATCTTCTGCAGTTCGAAGCCGGTCTGCATGGCCATGATCATGCCGGTGAGGCCGGCGATCAGGGCGAGCACGACGATCGAGCCGAAGCCGGCCATCTCGACCTGGCGCATCAATTGTGGCAGAACGCTGCCGACATTGCGTACCTGGGCACAGGTATCGACAAACAGCAGCACACCGCGACCGGCGTGACGGGCCTGTTTCATCAGCACGCCGCCGGTGCGTTCGGCCGCCCGCCCGGCATGGCTGCGGGTGACGACCTCGGCGGCGGTGTCTTTGGTGCGGGATCGGGCGTTCACGACGATCCCTCCAGTTGAACCCCGAGCCACGCCAAGGCCAGCAGCGTCTTGCCGTCGCACAGCAGCCCCTGCGCGGCCAGGGCGGGCAGTTCGGCGAGCCGCACGACCTCGGGACTGACCAGTTCCCCGTGGTCGCGCTGCCCGGCCTGCGGGTGCAGACCCTCGGCGCGATAGACGATCATCTCTTCGTCGGAGACGCCGAGTGCCTGGAAGAATCGACGCATCTCGACCAGCCGGTCGGCGCCATAGCCGGCCTCCTCGGCCAATTCACGGGCCGCAGTGCGCTCGGGGGCCTCGCCGGCGACCCGGGTGCCGGCTGGCACTTCCAGGGTCCAGCGCCGGACCGGGTAGCGCCATTGACGCACCAGCAGCAGGCTGTCGGGGGTCGGCTGGGCGATCACCACCACCGCGCCGGGGTGGTGGATGACCGGGCGGACGACCCGGCCATCCGGGGTATCCCACGCTTCTTCAAGCATGTCGAAGCGCGGGGATCGCCAGATCGGGCAGGCGGAGACCAGGGTCGGGTCAGGCACGGGGCGGGTTGTAGCGGCCCAGGCAGGGGGGTGCAACGCTTGGGCGGCGGGCGGGGGCAATGCATACGCAGATCGAAAGGCGGAAATAGGAAGGCGGAAGGCGGAAGAGATGCTTGGTGCGAGCGACCGGCGTCTGTCCGGTTCACGGCCCATGCTGCGCACGGCCGTTGGCGACGATTGCGCAACCTGGCAATTCTTCAGCCTTCCGCCTTGGCGTATGCGTCCTGTCTGTTGATTCCCCTCGCTTTCAGCCGAAGGTTCCGCCCTCCTATGCGTGTCAGCCTGTCCTGGATCCGTCGTCTCCTGCCACACGCTCCCGCGATCAGCGATCAGGACCTGTCCGATCGCCTGTCGGTGCATACCTGCGAGATCGAAGCGGTGCACCGCACCGGCCCCAACCTCGACGGTGTGGTGGTCGGCAAGGTGCTGACCTGCGACAAGCACCCCGGTGCCGACCGCCTGCGTTGCACCACGGTCGATGCCGGTGGGCCGAGTCCGCTCAAGATCGTGTGCGGGGCGCCGAATGTCGCGGTCGGCCAGACCGTCGCCGTCGCCACCGTCGGCACCACCCTGACCATGCCAGGCAAGGACGGCAAGCCGGCGACGATCACGATCAAGGAGGCCAAGCTGCGCGGCGAGCTGTCGCAGGGCATGATCTGCGCCGAGGACGAACTCGGCCTGGGCGCCTCGCACGATGGCGTCATGATCCTGGCTGACGCGCTGGTTGCCGGCACGCCGCTGGCAGTCGCCCTCGGTGTCGGCGATGCCGTGCTGGAGGTGTCGAACACGGCGATCACCCATCGCGCCGACCTGTGGGGCCACCTCGGCTGGGCGCGCGAGGTAGCCGCGGTGCTGGAGACGGCCGCGCCGGCCGAACCCGACCTGGCATGGAACGACGCCCCGGCCGGCTGGTCGGCCCGCCGCGCCGATCCCGGCTGCTGGACCTACTGCGGCGCCGTGGTCGAGGGTGTGTCCAATGGCGAAAGTCCGCGCTGGATGCGCGACTTGCTTGAGGCGGCTGGTGTGCGGCCCCTCGGCCTGCTCATCGATGTCACCAACTTCGTGATGCTCGAACTCGGCGAACCGATGCACGCCTTCGACCTGCGCGCCTTCCGCGGCCGCGAGGTCCTGGTGCGCGCCGCGCGTCCGGGCGAGAAGCTGGCCACGCTCGACAACCGCGAGCATGAACTCGGCCCCGATGATGTGGTGATCGCCGATGGCGAGCATGCCCTGGCGGTAGCCGGCGTGATCGGCGGCGCCGCCTCGGCGGTCGCGGCTGATACGACGGCGATCCTGCTGGAGGCCGCCAGCTTCGTGCCCGAGCGCATCCGGCGCAGCCGGCTGCGCCATGGCTTCAGCACCGATAGCGCCGCGCGTTTCGAGAAGACCATCCAGCCCGAACTGTGTCCGGCCGCGATCAACCGTGCCGTGGCGCTGCTCGCCGAGCTGTGCCCCGGTTGCCGCGTCACCGCCCGCTTCCACGACGGTCTCCTGGCGGGCGAGGCGCGCAGCGTCGCCTTCGATCTCGGCCAGGCCGATGCGCTCACCGGCTTCCGCGATGGCCCGGCTGCGGCCCGCGCTCGTCTGTCACGCCTCGGTTTCCATGTCGCCGGCTCTGATGAGGCCTGCACCGTCGCCGTGCCGTGGTGGCGCCGGAAGGATGTCTCCGCCGCTGCGGATCTGGTCGAGGAAGCCGGCCGCCTCGCCGGCTGGTCGCGCCTCGCTCCCGAGGTGCCGCGCCTGCCCGCTGCCACCCCGCGCGCCAATCCGCTACGTAGTTCTGAACACCGCCTGCGCGATGCGCTGTCGGCGCAGGGCCTCGACGAGGTGTGCACCTACGTGTTCGCTTCGCCGGCCTGGTGCGACGCCCTGGCCGTGCCCGAAGAGCGCCGGCTGCGCCTGGAACACCCGCCGCAGCCCGAGTGGACCTACCTGCGGCCCAGCCTGCTGCCCGGCCTGCTGCGCGCAGTGGCCGAGAACCGCAAGCATATGCCCGCCCTCGCCTGCTACGAGATCGGCAAGTGCTACGGTCCCGGTCTGGGATCAGCCTGCGATGAGGTGCTGGTCGCCACCGGCGTGGTCGCTGCCGCCGACGATGCCGCGCCCTTCTTTGCCGCGCGTGATGCCGCCCTCGCCGGTCTGGCCGGACTCGGCCACCAGGCCTCGTTCCGCCCCGCTGAACCCGGTGTCGATGGCGTCCTCGGCCGCACCGTCGAGCTGCTGGTTGCTGGCAAGCCGGTGGGCCTGGCCAGCGAGATCCCGCGTCGTCTGCGCGAAATGGCCGGCTGTCCCGAGCGCGTCGGCTGGTTCCGCCTCGACCTCGAACGCCTGCTGGCGGTGGCTGGCGAACCGGCTCCGGTCCGCTTGGTGATGCCCAGCCGCTTCCAGAGCGTGGCCAACGACTTCACCTGGGAATGCGACGAGGCCCTGCCCTTCGCCAGCATCGCCGGGGCGGTCCGCCAGGCGGGCAGCACGCTGCTCACCGATCTCGTCCTGGTCGGCATCTACCGTGGCGCACCCTACGCCGCCGGCCGCAAGGCGGTGACCATCACCGCCACGCTGCAGAGCCAGGACAAGACCCTGGACGAGGCCGACATCGCCGGCGCCCGTGAGCGCATCCTCGCAGCGGTGGTGCGCACCGGCGCCGTCCTGCGCGGCTGATCCTCAGCCGCGCAAGGCGCGTGGAGCCAGTCCGGTCAGCCGCCGCAGCGCCCGCGCCATGGTCCCGGGACTGGCATAGCCGGCCAGTTCGGCGGTATGCGCCACGCTGACGCCTTCGGCCAGCAGCCGTCGGGCCGAGGCGGCGCGCACCAGTTGGATCTCGGCCAGCGGCGAGCGGCCCAGGGCGGCGCGGAAACGCCGTTCCAGGCGCGATCGGCTGACGCCCAGGCTGGCGGCAAGCTCACCGGCATTGCATCCCGGGGAACGGCGCAGCAGCACACAGGCCTGCGCCACCAGGGTGTCCTCGGGCAGGCGTTCCGCGGTGCTGCCGCGCACCACCACCGCTCCGGGCGGGATCGCCACCGGTGGCCCGGGGCGGCGCAGCTGCCGAACCGCGGCAGTAGCCACCGCCGCCCACGGCAGGCCGACGCTGCTGAGCGCCGGCCTGCAGCCATGGCAGGCCAGCACGTCGTCATCGATGCCGATGACCTGGATGGCTTCCGGGACCGGCAGGCCGGCGTCCATGCAGCGCTGCACCAGGCGGGCGCCGAAGATGTCATTGTAGGCCACCACCCCGACCGGCCCGGGCAGGCGCTGCAGCGGAGCCAGCGAGGCCTCGCTGTCGGGCAGGATGGTGACGCCGATCTGGTGGCGGGTGGCGATCTCGACCACGCCGGCATGGCGCTGCTGGGTGATCTCGCCTGCCGCAGCCCCCAGCCAGACCAGCGAACGGCAGCCGCCCGTGAGCAGTTGCCGGGCGGCCGCACGTCCCAGGCTGCGGTTGTCGAACAGGACGGCAGGCAGGCCCGGTGCCGTGCCGAACAGGGCCACCGCCGGCCGTCCGGCGACGGCGCGATGCATTTCCCCGGGTTGCGGACAGCAGATCACGGCGTCGGCGCAACCGAGCCGGCTGCGCAGCTCGCGCACGTCACTGCCCGCCCCGCGCACCAGGAACGGTTGCCAACCCGGCACGGCGGCGACCGCCCGCACCAGCGCCAGGGCGAGGTCGGGACCGGCCACGAAGTAGTTCTCGACCGCGATGCCGACCGTCCAGGACATGCCGTATGCTAGTCAAAAAGCGGCGCCGCAAAATGCCGGATCGCTGACGGGGCATGCCGCTTGTCGTCCCCGGGGGCTTGGCGCTACGATGGGTCCATGACCAGCATCCTCGACACGCACCGCACCTGCCTCAATGGGTGGTGGGACTTCCAGCCCGTCTTCGGCGATCCGCCCCAGCCGGAACCGTGTAGTGTGCCGCAGGGGGGCTGGGCGCCGCGCGCCTACCTGGTCCCATCCTGGTGGACCAAGCCCAAGGATGCGGTGCGCCTGCCGGGCGAGCTGCGCTTCAAGCCATTGCCGACCTGGGACGAGCTGCGCGATGACCATGAAGTCCTGTTCGACGCCTACGCCTATCCGATGGCCTGGGCGCGCACCCGCGCCGGCTGGGCGAGGCGCGTCTTCGTGGCTGCGGCAGCGGTTCCCGGGCGGCGTCGCCATCTGGTGCTCGAGGGGCTGATGCCGCGTGGCTGGGTATTCGTCAACGGCGTCCGGGTCGCCTACCACGTCCATCCGACCCTGCCGCTGCGCGTGGACATCGAAGACCACCTGCGTCCTGGCGAGAACGAACTGGCGGTGCGCATCGCCGACTATGAACGCGATGGCCAGATCAACCATCACAGCAAGGCGGGGCGGATGCTGACCCCGACCGGCAACTGGATCCCCTGCGATCACAGCGGCCTGTGGCAGGACGCCTGGCTCGAGGAGCGCGGCGAGGTGCGTGTAGTGGGCTGCACCATCGATACCAGCGTCCGCCGTTCGCAGTTGCGCGTACGCTGGGAGGTGGCCAACGACGGCCCCATCCAGCGCCGGGTGCGGCTTATGGCCGAGGTCGCGCCGTGGGTGCGGTCCGGACGGGCCGAAGCCCTGTTCCATCTGCCCGGCTGTGATCTGGACCTGGCTCCGGGTGAGATGCGCACGGTGGTCAGCGAGGTGCCGTGGCCGAACCCCCGCCTCTGGTCGACTGAGGATCCCGCCCTGCACGAACTGCGCACCAGCCTGGCGGGCGAGGGCGGCGAGATGCACCGTGAACGCTTCGGCTTCCGTGAGGTATGGATCGATGGCCCTGACCTCATGCTCAATGGCCACCCGATCCACCTGTTCAGCGACTGGGGCCACAAGACGACGCCGTACTACCTGACCGAGTCATGGACGCGGCAGTGGTTCGCCATGATGCGTGACGCCAATCTCAACCACACCCGGCTGCATACCCATCCGCATCCACGCCTGATCCTCGATCTCGCCGACGAGGCGGGGATCCTGGTCACTGGCGAATGCGGCATCCATGGCTCAGGGGGCGAGCAGGGCGCCGATGATCCGCTGTACTGGGAACGTGCCGAGGATCACGTCCGGCGCTTCGTCGAACGGGATCGCAACCATCCGGCCGTGATCCTCTGGTCGGTCGAGAACGAGATGCGCTGGAACCGCGACACCTCGACCTTGACCCGTGAACGCCTGCCCCGGCTGAGGCAGCTGTTCCATGAACTGGATCCATCGCGTCCGGCCTACCACGAGGGTGACAGTTCGCTGTGGCCGGAGGGCGATCAGGCGATCCTGTCGCGGCATTATGGCGATGAATGCAGTGGACTGGGATGGTGGGACCAGCGCCAACCACTGCACAGCGGCGAGATGTCGCTCTATCACTACAGCGGCCCCAACAACACCTTCCACCTGGCCGGCGATCGTGCCTGGAGCGCATGGAGCGCGGTCGAGGTGGCGGCGGCGACCGACACCGCCTGGGTGGTCGAGGGCGGTCGCACCCAGGGGGTCTGCTGCTTCGGGCCATGGAACCTGTCGTGCCTGCAGAACCTGCGTCCGCACCCGGCGGTGCGCCTGGACTACGCCGACTGGTCCGCTCCGGGCGCCAAGCCGCTGCAGGTGCCTGCCTGCAGCAGCGAGTTCCGTTTCTGGGAAGGCGGCAGCGGTTACACCCCCGATGTCGGGTTCGCAATCCAGGCGCAATCCTTCAGGCCGCTGGCCGTGATCGATCTGAATCTGCGTTCCGGCCAGGTGCCGGGTGGCCGCTTCACCCGCACCGTGCATGTCGTGAACGACAGCACTGGGCCGGTGGAAGGCGAACTGCTGCTGCGCCTCAGCCGCTCCGGATCCGCACCGCTGATCCAGGTGCGCCATGCCGTGCGCCTCGGGCGCGGCCGGCGTTGCGCCCTGCCAGTCGATGCCGTGCTCGCCTGCGATGCGCCGACCGGCCTCTACGACTGGGAGGCCTCCTTCATCGACCGGTCGGGTGATCGGCGCGACGGCTGGACCCGCCAGGTGCTGATCGACGCTCCGCGCGCTGCTGCCATCGACGGGCTGGCGGTGCATGGCGATGGCAGCAGCGACCAGCTTTGGCCCCTTGTCGGTCTGTGCCCGCGCCGCCTGGCCACGCTCGAAGACCTGTCCAGCGTGCGCGTGCTGGTGATCGAACGCGGCTTGGTGCGGTCCGGATCTGCGATCAACCAGATCCTGGCGCGCTTCTGCGCCGCCGGTGGACGTGTCCTGCTGCTTGAGCAGGAGACTAGCGTCTTCCCAGGCCTGCGGCTTGAAGCCAAGAGCGTACGGACCGCCTTCGTCCGCGCACCGCATCATCGCTCCATGGCCGGGATCGGAGATGTCGATCTCCGGTTCTGGGGTGACGCTGGCTATGCCCATGCCGGCGGTGATACGGCTGTGGCGGACCGTTGTTATCGTAAGGGTGACGGTTCCGCTCTGGCCCTGTGCGATACGGGCGTGGGCAGCTTTGGTCACGGGTCCTGCGATTTTGCGCCGCTCATCGAGGTGCGTCATGGAGCTGGCGTGCTGATCGGCTGCCAGTTCCTCGTTACCGGCAAGGCGGCAGCCCATCCCGCCGCCCGCCGTCTGCTGTGCAATCTTCTTGGACACCTCGCTGCATGGCAGGCCCCGGCCGTGCAGCGCATCATCACGGCGACGGCTGAGGCCGTGCCAGCTGGCCTGGTCGAAGAGGCGCGACGGGGAGCCGTCGTTTGCGTCGGCCCGCTTGATGCCGCAGGTCTCGCCACCTGGGCCACCGCCACCGGAGTCGCATTGCGGCCGGTCGAGCTGCCGGATACTTGGCAGATTGTCCGCTCGGGCTGTGACCAGCTGCTCGATGGCCTGAGCCATGAGGACGGCTGCGGGGTCGAGCGGTGGACCTACTGCGGCGCAGAAGCGGCCGACCACCGCGTGGGCAGCACCTTCATCGCCCCGGCCGATGGGCTCGAATCGTGGTGGGAGACCCCCACGGCCAGCTGTCTCGCCGAGATGTTCCCACATGGTGGTCGAACCGAACCGTTGCGTGCGCACACCCGTACCCGCTTCCTCGGGGCCGAGCGGCCGCAGCATGCGGTTGCCGTAGGCCGCATCCGCATCGGCGCCGGCCAGATCATCCTCTCGCAGTTCGCCCCGCCGCAGGCCACCGATGGCGCATTGTTGCGCGAACGCCATGCCCGGCTGCGCCTGCGCCTGCGCGCCAACCTGGGCGAGGCACCGCGCGACCTCCTGGCCGGGGCCATCGCCGGCGCTGCCGCCCGGTCGGCCGGCCACCCCACCACGGTGCAGATATTCGACGGCCCCTGCGATGACGGGCTGGCAGAGCGGCTGCGCCAGGCCACGCGGCCCGGACTCGAACGGCTGCTCAACCGCCCCATCCTACTGCTTGCCGCCTGGCGTGGCCTTGAAGGCCGGGATGGCCGCTGGACCTTCCCGGCCACCGCCGCCGATCGCTGGATCTACCTGGTTGTCGACACGCCGGTGGCACGTCGAAACGACGTGACCAATCTGGGCGTGCCAAATCCCGAAGCGCTGACCTTCCTCGACCTGGGCGGTGCTGGCCGCGTCGAACTGGTGATCAACGGTGTCCGACGCCCCGATGTCACCCTGCCCGGGACGGCGACCGACATCGCCCTCGAACGGGGATGGAACCATCTGCTGCTGCGATGGCGCGGCGGCGGCGACGATCTCGAGCTGCGCTTCCGCACCATCATGCGCAAACCAGAGCAGGAGTTCGCCTTCGCCTGAACCCGCGCGGTCGCGCATGGACAACGGCGGGCGCTGCATCAAATGCGACCGCCCATGCTGATCCCCGACCGCCTCCGCTCCATGATCGATGACGGCTTCGTCCGCCGCATCATCCGGCCGTTGAAGAGCGGCAAGGAGGCCGAGGTATTCGTGGTCGAGACCGAGGACGGCATCTGCGCCGCCAAGGTCTATAAGGAGGCGCATCGGCGGAACTTCCGTCAGCGCCAGGACTACGTAGAAGGCCGGCGCAGCGGCGACACGCGTCGCGACCGGGCGATAGACAGCGGCAGCCGTTTCGGCCAAGCCCAGCGCGAGGCCGCCTGGCAGACTGCCGAGTCCGACACAATGCGCCGGCTCAATGCCGCTGGCATACGCATCCCCCGCCTGCGCCAGCTTGGTGACGGCGTCCTGCTGATGGATCTGGTCACCGGCGCCGATGGCGACCCGGCACCGCAACTGGCGACCCAGCACTACCAGCGTGACGAGGCGAAGCATTGGCACTATCAACTGGTGCACGAGGTGTCGCGCATGCTCTGCGCGGGCGTGGTGCATGGCGATCTCTCCGAATACAACATCCTGCACGCCACCAACGGACCGGTGATCATCGACTTCCCGCAGGCCACCGACGCGGCGCGCAATTCCAACGCCAAGCGGCTGCTGCTGCGCGATGTAAACAACCTGACCCGGTTCTTCTCCCGTTTCGCACCCGAACTGCGGCGCAGCGAGTACGGCCAGGAGATGTGGTTGCTGCACGAGCAGACCGCGCTGAAGCCCGACACCAGGCTGACCGGGCGCTACACCGCCGCGCGCGGAGCGGTCGATGCCCAGATCGTCCTGCGCGAGATCGAGGCGGCCAAGCGTGATGCTGCCAAGCGGGCCGAGATCCGTGCCGCGCGCGGTCTGCCGCCGCTGCCGGTCAGGCGGCCCTGACGTCCAGGCGGCTGCGCGCTTCGCGCCAGCTCAGCATGCGCTGCAGCTCGGGGTCCCACGCGCACAGGTCGAGGCAGGCGCGGATGTCGCGGATATGCCACGAGGTGCGTCCTGGCTGCTGCAATTCCGGGATCGCCTCCATCGCCTCGCGCAGACGGTAGAAGGGGATGCGGTGGTTCAGGTGGTGGACGTGGTGGTAGCCGATGTCGCCGGTGAACCAGCGCATCAGCGGGCTCATCTCGAACATGCTGGACGCCTGCATCGCCGCGGCGGCAAAGGTCCACTCGGTGCGCGAGGTGAGCTTCATCGCCGGAAAGTTGTGCTGGGCGTAGAACAGGTAGGTGCCGATCGCCATCGACACCAGGCAGGGGACGGTCAACAGGCACAGCGCATTGATCCATCCCGCATACCAGCCGACGGCGATGAACACCAGGATATGCAGGGCCACGGCCAGCGGCCCGCCCCAGTGCCGCCGTGGCTGACGCATGAGCGGGGCCCACACCATGCCACCAAGCATCATGGTCAGGCTGCCGGCGAGCATGGTGAGGCCATGCCGCGCGATGCGGTAGCGCAGCCGATCCCAGCGTGAGAGCCGCTGCAGCATGGCGATGGTCAGCACCGGGAAGGTACCGATAGACGAACCGAGCTGGCGGGCGTTGTTCTGATGATGGTGGTCGTGCGTCTCCTTCCAGACACCGTGCAGGATCATCAGGTACACGCCGACCAGGCGCATGAAGAGGCGTGCCACCGGGTCATGGCTGAATATCGCGCCATGCAGTGCATCGTGGTAGAAGATGAACAGCCGTACCTGGACCAGGCCGACCAGCGCCCCGGCCAGGATCTTGATCGGCCACGGCTCGATCCACAGCACCAGACACAGTCCGGCGACCAGTGCGGCGACGGTCGTCAGCAGGAGCTTCCAGCTCGTCCAACGATTTTCGGCCTGGAAGGCTTGCGATGCCTTGATCAGTTCCGGACCGCTGCGGTCCTGTGGTGCATCGGTTGATGCCGGTTCTGGGGCGTCCAATGCGGCGTGGCTGGTCATGAGAAGCTTCTACGAGGAAGGTTTGCGGTCGTGGATGCTGCCAGTCAGTGCGCGGCGGACTTATGGTGAACCTGTGATCCAGCGCAAGATCATATGCTGCAACGCATGGCAGCCCATTCACGCAAGGAAGGTCAGACATTCCTTTCTTGATACTGAACTATCAATACCAGCATGCGGATCATGCTTCGCATTCTCGCCATCCTCGCGCTGATCATGACCCTACCCGGAGTCGAGCCCATCCCGGTCATCACCGGCAGTACTGTCGTGCATGACTTGGCCGTGCGGATCGGCGGCGAGCGCTTCAGCATATCCTGCCTGCTGCGGCCAGGCGTGGACCCGCATGCCTACCAGCCGGTCCCAGACGATATCCGCCGCCTGACCGCCGCCCGCATGGTCATCCTCAACGGTATGGGTTTCGAGGGCTGGTTCGATGGTCTGGCCAAGGAAGCCGCCTTCGCTGGCACGGTTGTGCAGGCGAGCGCGGGCATCGAACCGGTGATGACCGCAGGCTGCACGGATCACAGCCATGATCACACCCACGATCACCAGGCGTCGGTCCCCGATCCGCATCCCTACAACTCGATGCGGCAGGGGGTGCGCTATGCCGAGAACATCCGCGATGCCCTCATCGCTGCCGCCCCGGATGCGGCTGAGGCCGTGCGTACCCGGGCCGAGGCGCTGATCGCCGAGCTGCGTCGAACCGACGCCTGGGCCACCGCCGAACTCGCGTCGATCCCCAAGGCGCGACGGGTGATCATCGCCAATCACGGTGCATTGGCCTATTTCGCCCGTGACTACGGCTTCCAGGTGCTGGCCCCCAACGGCGCTTTCGAGGACAGCGAACCGAGCGCGAAGCAGTTGGCCGAACTGATCGCCTTGATCCGCAACCAGGGCGTGCGCGGCGTGTTCCTGGAGTACGCCAAGAATCCGCGCCTGGTCGAGCAGCTCGCCGCCGAGGCCGGGGTCAAGGTCGCCGCGACGCTGTACCTTGATGGCCTGGGGCCGGCTGGTTCCCCAGCCGAGAGCTACCAGGGGATGTTCCGCAGCAACGTCGCTGCGATCCTCGCCGCCCTGAGATGATCGGCCTGGCCGCATCCGCGCTCACCCGGCTTGCCGCTGGCGGCGTATTCTGTCTCCTGGCCATAGCGCTGGTGTGGTGGATCGAGCGCGAAGTGCCGGTTTCAATTGAGGTTTCGACTCCCAAGACCATCACTGAGGTGCGCCGTATGCGGATAGCGGCGGAAAGCACCTATCCGGTCGTCCGGTGGCAGGTACTGGTGCTTGGTCAGGCTCAGTCCGCAAGTTCAAGCGACCAGTGGTCATGGCATGGGACTGTCGAAGCACCTGGTGGCGAGGAGATCGTCGTCATCGCCCAGGCCGATCCGGCCGCCGCCCAGCCGCACCGTGGACTGCGCCTGCGTCTGGGCGACCTGCCCGAACGCCTGGTCTGGGGCTCGGGTGATCTCGTGGTCACAGGCACGATTCCGTGAGCCATTCGCATCACCACCACAACCATCTCGTCCTCGAGAATCTGACGATCAGCTATCGCCAGCGCCCGGCGGTGCATCACGTGTCTTGCGCGCTGCCATGCGGCGGACTGGTCGGCGTCGTCGGCCCCAATGGCGCAGGCAAAAGCACCCTGCTGCATGGCATCCTCGGCTGGCTGCCCCTCGACACCGGTCGTGTGGTGTGGAATGGCCACGATGTATCCGGGCGTCCGGGCGTGATCAGTTGGCTGGGTCAGCGCCGCACCCAGGTCGCCGGGTTCCCGGCCGATGTCGGGACGGTGGTGGCGACCGGGCGCTATGCGCAACGCGGCATGTTCGGCGGCTATGGCCAGGCTGACCATGTGGCGATCAACCAGGCGATGCAGGCGATGGGCATCACCGCCCTGGCCAGCCGGCCCTTCGCCGAGTTGTCGGGCGGCCAGCAGCAGCGTGCCCTGGTCGCACGTGCCCTGGCCAGTGGCGCCGAGGTGCTGCTGCTCGACGAACCGCTCACCGGCCTGGACGAGCCGAGCGGGCGCGACCTGCTCGGCCGGCTGCGCACCTGGGCCTCGGGAGGGAGGCTGGCGGTGGCGGTGATCCACGATCTCGCGGCGGTGCGGGCGTGGTGCGATCACGTGCTGCTCATCAACCGCGAACTGGTCGCGGTCGGGCCGACCGCCGAGGTGCTGAGCGAAGCGAATATCGCCCGCTGTTACGGGGTGGCGCATGGTTGATCCGTTCGCCTTCCTCGCCGAACCCTTTACCCACCGCTTTGTGGTGCGCGGCCTGGCGATGGCTCTGCTGCTGGGCATCGCCGGTGGCCTGGTCGGCTGCGTCCTGCTGCTGCGCCGCATCGTGCTCATCGCCGACTCGTTCGGTCATGCCCTGCTGCCTGGCATCGGCCTGGCGTATATGTGGTTCGGCCCCGGCCATACCGGACTCTATGCCGGAGCGGCAGTGGCCGGTCTCGGCACCGCCGTGATGAGCGGCCTGGTCAACCATCTCACGCGGTTGCCCGAGGACGCTGCCTTCGGCAGCCTCTTCGTGCTGTGCTTCGCGGTCGGCATCATGCTGATGAGCCAGGTCGCCGCCCCGGTCGATCTGCTGCATTATCTCTTCGGCAACATCCTCGGCGTCACCGGCGATGATCTGTGGCGCGTCTGCTTCACCACCTGCGCCACCGTGCTGGCCATCTGCCTGTCCTATCGCGCCGTGCTCATGGAGGCCTTCGATCCGCAGTTCCTGCGTGTCAGCGGTGGGCGCAGCCTGCTCATCCACCTCGGTGTGCTCGTCGCGGTGGTGATCAACATCGTCGCCGCGCTCAATGCCGTCGGCCTGGTCCTCTCGCTGGGCCTGTTCATCCTGCCGGCCGCCACCGCGTATCTGTGGTGCGAACGATTCGGCAGCATGCTGCTGGTCTCGGCGATCTACGGCGGCCTCGCCTCGTGCGCCGGATTGCTGGTCAGCTGGCATCTCGATCTGCCGAGCGGTGCGTGCATGGTCGCGGCGCTGGGGGCCGGTTTCGTGCTGTCGCTGCTGCTGAGCCCGCGTCATGGCCTGCTCGGCCGGCTGCTGCCGCGGCGGCACTTCACCCATGACGAAGGGGCTGAAGTGTGTGCAGCTCAGGGCCCGGACGGCAAGGTGCTGGGCAAGTAGGGATTATCCGGGCGTTCGATGCGCTGCCAGGACGAGGCATCGATCACGACGCCGCCGTCCATCGCCCGCACCGTGCCCGCGACCTCGACCCACATGCCGTCTTCGACCTCTGCGGCGGGGATGCCAAGCACTGCGACGGCCACCGGGTTGGCATCCGCGACACAGCAGATGATGCGGAAGCGCAGCAGCGCGACCGGATCAGGTGGGCGGGGACCGGTGATCGGCAGCAGGTAGTTCAGCCGGCCGACGGGTCGCACCAGCATGGCCTGCACTCTCACAACGCGCACGGCATCCGGGGTCAAGCGGTCAAGGCGCGGTCGGGAGGGGTCGGCGGCGGGCGCAGCGGTTGCCGGCGGCACGAGATTCTGCACCGCAGTCCGCCCAACGGCAGCGGTGTGATCCAATCCAGGAATCCCTGCTCGCCACAGCAGGAAAATCGGGGCGGCGGCGATCACGAAGCCCCAACCGGTCGGCCAGGGCGGACGCTTCCAGTCGATGCCACCACGGGCCGCGAGGAGGGCGAGGATGCCGACCGCGACCCCGCTGAGCACCGCCAGGTTACGGACCGTGGGGGTGACGACATCACCCCAGGAATCACCCAGGCTGAGCTCAAGAAGGTAGGCAGCCCACAGGCAGGCCGCCAGCAGGCGGGTCCAGCTCACCATGCCAGTCCTGCCACCAGAGCGAGAAACCAGGCGGTCAGCGGGATGCCGAAGGCGAGGGCGAGGATCGCACGCCGCCGCAGCACGCCCTGATACATCATCAGCAGCTTGAGATCGAGGAGGGGGCCGACGACCAGGAAGCAGAGGATGGCATGCGGAGCCATGCCGGCAAAGGTCGCGGCGAGAAAGGCGTCCGTCTCGGCGCAGATCGACAGGGCGATGGCCAGGATGCCACCCATGGCGGGGCCAGCGACGTAATGCCCCCCGGTGCTGGCGATAACCTCAGGCGGAATGCTGGTTTTGGCCAGGGCCGCGAGCAGGGCGCCGAGGATGAACACCGCAGCTATATCAAGGGTATGTCCAAGCGTGCGCCGGGCGATCGAGCCGATGCGGTCGGGCCGTTCCGCTGGCAGCGCCGTGCGCACGGCGTGGGTCGCGATGCCGGGAAGTTGCTGAGAGAGCGGACGGGCCTGCGCCAGCGAGATGCGCACACCAGCCAGACCGAAGGCAGGCGGGTTGGCGAGCACCGCCCCGGTTCCACACCGCGCAGCGATCATGCCTGCCAGGCAGGCGATGGTGAAACCACAGGCGGCGCGCAGCGCGACCATGCGCCAGTCCTGGAAGGCCATCCAGGTGGTCGCGAGGACGATCGGATTGAGGATCGGCGCCGCGAGCAGGAAGGTGATGCACAGGTGGGCAGGAAGCCCTTTGGCGATGAATCCACGCACCACCGCGACGATGCCGCATTCGCACATCGGCAGCAGTGGCGAGGCCAGGGCGGTGCCGGGGATGGCGGCGCGGCCCAGGCGACGCGCCAGGTTGGGCAGCAGGGCGTCGGGCAGGAATTCCTCGGTCAGCGCCGCCAGCAACGCCCCAAGCAGCAGCCAGGGGAAGGCCTCCAGCAGCAGACCGTGCAGGTAGGTGACGACCCGCTCGTGCCACGGCCCGAGTTCCAGCCCCGGCGCGAACAACGCCAGGATCAGGGCTGCGCAGACGAGCAGCGCGCGGTTCATGGGTTTCCGCGCCTTGGCCGGCTAGGCCGCGAGACGGGCCAGGATGGCGTTCAGGGTCGCGCTCGGGCGCATCGCCGCCGACGCCTTGGCGTCATCGGGCTGGTAGTAGCCGCCAAGGTCGAGCTTGCTGCCCTGGGCGGCGATCAGTTCACGATCGATATCGGCCGCCTTGGCGGTGAGTTCTGCGGCGATGGGAGCGAAGCGCGTCTTGAGGGTGGCGTCCTTGCCCTGCACCGCGAGCTCCTGCGCCCAGTAGATCGCCAGCCAGGCGTGGCTGCCGCGGTTGTCGATCGAGCCGACGGCGCGGGCCGGCGACTTGTTCTCTTCCAGGAACTTGGCGTTGGCGCGGTCGAGGGTCTCGGCGAGCACTGCGATCTGCGTGTTGCCGGTCTTCTGGCCGAGGTCTTCCAGCGACACCTGCAGGGCGAGGAACTCACCGAGCGAATCCCAACGCAGGTAGCCTTCCTCGACGAACTGCTGCACGTGCTTGGGCGCGCTGCCGCCAGCGCCGGTCTCGAACAGGCCGCCACCGGCGAGCAGGGGGACGATCGACAGCATCTTGGCGCTGGTGCCGAGTTCGAGGATCGGGAAGAGGTCGGTGAGGTAGTCGCGCAGCACGTTGCCGGTGACCGAGATGATGTCCTTGCCGGCCTTGATCGTTTCCAGCGACAGCTGGGTGGCGGCGACCGGATCGAGGATGCGGATGTCCAGGCCCGTGGTGTCGTGGGCCTTGAGGTAGGTCTCGACCTTGGCCTGCACCTGGCGGTCGTGGGCGCGCTTGGGGTCGAGCCAGAAGATCGCCGGGGTGCCGGACAGGCGGGCGCGGGTGACCGCCAGCTTGACCCAGTCCTTGAGCGCGGCGTCGCGCGTCTGGCAGGCACGCCAGATGTCACCAGCCTCGACGCGGTGCTCGAACACCGTCGTGCCGGCCTTATCAACGACGCGCACCGTGCCGGCGCGCGGAATCTCGAAGGTCTTGTCGTGCGAGCCGTATTCCTCGGCCTTCTGCGCCATCAGGCCGACGTTGGCGACGCTGCCCATGGTGCGCGGATCGAAGGCGCCGTGGCGCTTGTGGAATTCGATCGTCGCCTGATACAGCCCGGCGTAGCAGCGGTCCGGGATCACCGCCAGGGTGTCCTCCAGCTTGCCGGCCGCGTTCCACATCTTGCCCGATTCACGGATCATCGCCGGCATCGAGGCATCGACGATGACGTCGCTGGGCACATGCAGGTTGGTGATGCCCTTGTCCGAGTTGACCATCGCGATGGCCGGGCCGGCGGCGATCGCCGCCTTCAGGTCGGCCTCGATCGCGGCGCGCTCGGCCTCGGGCAGCGTGGCGAGCTTGGCGTAGAGGTCGCCCAGGCCGTTGTTGGCGTTGAAGCCGAGCTTCGCCAGCGTGGCGGCGTGCTTGGTGAAGACCGCGCCGAAGTAGGTGGTGACGGCATGGCCGAACATCACTGGGTCGCTGACCTTCATCATCGTCGCCTTGAGGTGCAGCGAGAACAGCATGCCATCGGCCTTGGCGTCGGCGAGCGCACGTGCGTAGAAGGAGCGCAGTTTCCCGGCGCTCATCAGCGCGGCATCGACGATCTCGCCTTCCTTGATCTTCAGACCCTGCTTCAGCACCGTGGTCTGGCCGTCGCTGCCGACCAGTTCGATGCGCAGTTCGTCGGCGGCGGCGAAGACGGCGCTCTGCTCGCTGCCATAGAAGTCGCCATCCTGCATGTGCGCGACGCGGGTCTTGGAGTCGGGCTTCCACGGTCCGACCTTGTGCGGGTGCTTGCGTGCGCTGGCCTTGACCGAGGCGGCGCAGCGGCGATCGGAGTTGCCTTCGCGCAGTACCGGGTTGACCGCGCTGCCCAGGACCTTGGCGTAGCGCGCCTTGATCTCCTTCTCGGCCTCGTCCTTCGGCTCGTCGGGGAAGTTCGGCACCGGGAAACCATGTGCCTGCAATTCGGCGATCGCAACCTTCAGCTGCGGGTTCGACGCGCTGACGTTGGGCAGCTTGATGATGTTGGCTTCCGGGCGCTTGCACAGTTCGCCCAGCTCCAGCAGGTGGTCGGGGCGCCGCTTGCCTTCGGGCAGGCGGTCGGCGAACACGGCGAGGATGCGGCCGGCCAGCGAAATGTCGCGTTCGACGACGGCGACTCCGGCGGTGCCGGCGAAGGCCTGCACGATGGGCAGCAGGGAATAGGTCGCGAGAGCCGGCGCCTCGTCGGTGCGGGTCCAGAAGATCGTCGGGCGGGCGCTCATGGCTGATGCATCCTTTCGCACGCGGCAGGCTCATCCAGCCGGGGAGGCAAATCATGGCACCCCAGGGACGCTGGCAAGATCAACCGTGACCACTCTCGCAGCCATGTCGCTCGCCTAGACCTTGCCAGATGCTGTGGTGGCGGCCATACTGGCAGAAGCATGTGGCTTTCGAAGAAACCTGCCGGCCCAACCCCCGAAGAGCTTGCCGCCCAGCAGGAGCGCGAGCGCATCGAGGCCGCCGATGCCGAGTTGCGTCGCAAAATCACGCTGGCGCTTCAGCAGGATCCCGCCTTCCAGGTGATGACGGTCGATGGGGTGGCGTGGATCTGCCCATACACCCTGAGCGTCGTGCCCGCAGCCTTCGGCCATGTCGATCCGGCCCGCGACTACCTCTTCGAGCACCGCCCCTTCCGCAATGCGAAGCCCAGGCCGGTCGAGGAGATCCGCCGTCAGCGCTGGAAGCTCCATCTCAAAGCCAACATCGAGTTCGAATCCCGCTTCCGCATCTCGGGGCCCGACCAGCGTTGGCTCAACCCCTTCACCGGTGCCTGGGCGAAGCTCGCGGTCAGGCCCGGAGCACCCGCCAGCGAGGTGCTGGATGCGGTCGCCGTCGTGCTGGCTGCCTGCCCCGAAGCCCAGGATGGGCGCGGGATGCTCGACCTGATCAAGCTGCGCGAGATCGAATCCAAGATGCTGCGCGAGCAGTCCTCGCAGGTCGGCGATGCCCAGGCGGTCGGGGCTACCAAGCGGGTATCCGGCCGGGGGGACTCGGATCGGTTGCAGGCCAGCGCCGGCGACGACATGGGCCGCGCCAAGGGCATCCTCGAACGCATGCTCGCCGAGATGCCCGAGATCCCCGGCTTCGGGGTCGCGGTGCATTACGAACCGCACAACGAGGTCGGGGGCGATTTCTTCTCTTGCGAACGCCTGGCGAACGGGAAGTGGCTGCTGGCGGTGGCCGATGTCGCGGGACACGGGGTGCAGGGGGCCTTCGTTGTCGTCGCGGCGCTTAAGGCCATGCGCTTCATCCTCAAGGAGACCCAGGACCTGTCCGAGATCCTGGTGCGGCTCAACGACAGCCTCAAAGCAGACCTGCTGGGTGGACAGTTCGTCACCTGCTGGATGGGCATCCTCGACCACACCACGCGTCGGTTGGAGATGGTCTGCGCCGGTCATCACGCGGTCATTATCGCCAATCCGCGCCAGGAACCGTTGGCGCGGCGGGTGATCGCCAAGGGGCCGGCCCTGGGACTGCTGCCCGGTTCGGCCTTCCGTCAGGCCCTGTGTCCGATCACCGTCGAACTGCAGCCGGGTGATCTACTGATGCAGTGCACCGACGGCTTGCTTGAAGCCAGCAATCCGCATCGCGACGAGTTTGGTGACCTGCGCTCGGCCGGGGCTCTGCTGACGCATTGCGAAGCCGGCTTTGCCGATGCCGTGGATCGCATCGTCGGCGAAGGGCGACGCTTCGCCGCCGGCACCTTCCAGGACGACGTCACCGTGATGGTCCTGCAGTGCGACCCACCGACTGCCCCGGAATCGGGCCCCGGTGACCCCGTCTGATACCTCGCATCACCCTGGTAGCCGCGTGCATCCTCTGCCGTCCTGGCCTTGACCGGCCCATCTCCCAGGTCATGAGGTGTCCCCACCGGGGCACACCCCGAACCACAACCATAGGAAGATCACCATGTCCCTCATCCAGAAGCAGGCTCCCGACTTCAAGGCCCAGGCCGTCCTCGCCGACGGTTCGTTCAAGGAGATCAAGCTCTCCGACTACAAGGGCAAGTGGGTCGTCCTGTTCTTCTACCCCCTCGACTTCACCTTCGTCTGCCCGACCGAGATCGTCGCCTTCAGCGACAAGATCAAGGAGTTCCAGGCGATCGGCGCCGAAGTCCTCGGCGTGTCGGTGGACAGCCAGTTCACCCACCTGGCCTGGCGCCAGGTCGCGCGCAAAGACGGCGGCCTCGGCGACCTGCAGTACCCGCTGGTGGCTGACCTCAACAAGTCGATCGCCCGCGACTACGGCGTGCTGATCGAAGAGGCCGGCATCGCCCTGCGCGGCACCTTCATCATCGACCCCAAGGGTGTCGTCCGCGCCGCCCACATCCACGACCTGCCGGTCGGCCGCAACATCGATGAAGCCGTGCGCGTCATCAAGGCCTTCCAGTTCGTCGAGAAGCACGGCGAGGTCTGCCCCGCCGGCTGGAGTGAAGGCAAGGCCACGATGAAGGCTGATCCGAAGGGCTCGAAGGAGTACTTCGCCAAGGCCTCTAAGTAATCAGGGGCTTCGCCCCTACGGCCTTGCAGGCCTACCCCCCGAGCTTTGTCGCAACTCGGTTCCGTCGGCAAGCCTCCGGAACCGTGGCGGCATCGGCTGCGCCGATTGTATGCCGCCACCGTTGCTCGGCGCTCGCCCCATCGCTTGCGATGGGGCCCCCTGAATAGGCCTGATCATCTGCAAAGAAAAGTCAGCAACCCCCGGCCCTGCCGGGGGTTGCTGCGTTCTAGTGGATCACTCACGGCGTGACGCCGGGAGCCGGCTACCGCTGCCGCTCCGGTCCGGTTGGCGAGGCTTCCTGATACCTTTTGGAGACCCGTCATGTCCGATCAGCAGGAGCAGAAGAATATCGCGCAGGGGCTGTCCCAGCTCGGTGAGACGACGACGGCGGCCGAACTGCTGCGGCAGAAGGGTCAGACCAAGAAGCTGCGCGTCATCAGCGAGAAGCAGCTGATGGAGTGGATCCTCAAGCTGATCAGCCAGCATATGGCCAGCAAGGCCGACGCCTTCAGTGATCTGGAGAAGGCCGAGCTGCTCAAGAAGACCCAGGAGGAGCTGAACCGGCGCATCAAGCGCGAGCAGGAGGCGCAGGCCGACCGCGACCGCATGAAGGCCGAGCTCGACCAGGCGATGGCCGCGGTCAGCCAGGTGCAGAGCGGCGCCGCCAGCCAGGCCGATGTCGAGATGGCCCTCGCTGCGCTCAAGGAGAAGCTCGAACAGGCCGAGCAGATCAACCTCGATTTGCAGCAGGACAACTACGACCTGCAGGATCAGCTCAACGAGAAGATGGCGCTGCTGTCCACCACCATCGCCGAGAAGGACAAGCTGCGCGAGACCGTGCGCCACCAGATGATGCGCATGACCACCCTGTGCGAAGGGGTGCTGGGCATCGACAACGACTACTACGGCAGCCGCCATCAGGAAGAGAACCCGGTCTCCGACGAGGCGGGCCAGGATGAGGCGTTCTATCACGACTTCGACGTCGGCGCCAAGGTCATCACCACCCTGCAGGCCGACCTCACCCGTCTGCGCGGCATCGCCCAGCACCAGCAGGAGGAGGCCGACCAGAAGGCTGGCCTGCTCGAAGCCGATCTCGCCCTGCTCGAACAGCTCAAGGCAGGCAATCTGCACGCCGTCGATGTCGCCGCGCCGGTCGCCGGACTGGTCGAAGCGATGGAAGGCGCGCGTTGCGAGGCCGAAGCCTTCGAGCAGCAGGTCGCCGAGGCGACTGGTTCGAACCAGCAGCAGACCTTCACCGAACTGCCCGACGCCACCGGCGATGCCGCCGAAGTCCTCGCCGGTGCCACGTCAGTGGTGCGCGAACTCGCTGCCAGCCTGGCGCGCAACCGCAACCGTATCGCCGCGCTGAAGTCCATCGCCGATGAAAGCGACGAGGCCCGCCACAGCGTCGAAGAGGAACTGGAGGCCGAGAAGGCCGCCCTCGAACGCGTGTGCACCGCCCTGCGCCAGCGCGCCGAAGTCGATCGCCTCATCGTGCCTGGCGTCCTGGCCAACCGTGAGGCCCCCGCCGACCAGCGCGCCGCCGCGTGCAGCGAGATCGTCGATCAGCTCCAGGTTGCCAGCCCGGTCGAAGCCGCCGCGATGGAGCAGCTCGCCCTGACCGATCGTCTGGTCAAGCCTGGCTCGGCCGCACCTGTGGAAAGCGAGGTCACCGACAAGCAGCTGGTCGCCGAACGCCTGCGCAAGGCCGGCGCCGAGCTGGAACGCTACACCGTCGATCTGCAGAAGCAGCTCGAGTATGCGGCTGTGCGCGAGCGCGCCCTGGCCGAGGCGGTGCGTACCCTGGCTGCGCGCGATGCCGGACCGGATGCTCCGGCGGTGCGCGAGCTGGAACGCTCGCTGGAGCTCAAGACCGATCCGCAGCTGCTCAACGCGGCCACGGCGAAGGCCCTCGACGTGATCAGCGCGCAGGGCGGGCAGAAGGCTGCCCAGGCCGCAGCCCTCGCCGAGGATCGCGCCATCGCGCAGGAGGTCATCAAGGCGAGCCAGGGCGACACCACCTTGGCAGACAGCGCTGCTGATCTGTCCATTGCGGCAGACAATGACGCCCCTCAGCAGGCGCTGGGCGACCAGGTCCGGGAGGCCATCGCCGCCCTTGGTAAGCGTCGTGCCAATCTCGAAGAAATGCTAGCCGCTGCCCAGCAGCAGCTGGTGACCGTGCGCAGCGATCAGGACCGCGAGTCGGCGGAAACCCTGCGCCTCCAGGCCGAGATCGACAAGGCCCGGGCCGAGGCCCAGAAATCAGCAAACGAGATCCTGCGCCAGCGTTCAGGTCGTGAGGCGGCGCTCGCCGCCCTGGACAGCATCGCCCTTGAGCTGCAGTCCCGCGTCCCCGAGGCGCACCGTGACCTGACCGACCGGCACAGCGAACCGCAGGCCCGGGCTGCTGCTGCGCTGGCCGCCTTGGCCAAGATGACCGAGGCCCGCCCGATCGAAGCCGCCGCCATCGAAGCCACCGCCGCAATCGACCGCACCCTCGGCCGCACGGGCGCCACCTCGGCGCTGGCCAGCGATCTGCGCCTGGGCGACGAGCAGCAGACCGCGACCCGCCTGCGCGAGGCGAGCCTCGCCCTCGAATCACGCATCACCACGACCAGCGCCGAACTTGAGGCCTCGCGTGCCCGCGAGCGCGATCTGGCCAAGCAGGTGCGCGAACTGGCCGCCGCCCAGGTGGTCAATTCCGCATCAACGGTCTCGCGTGAAGGGCTGACACGTCTGGAGAAGGCGATTGTCGATGGTGGCGACATGTCCGAGGCTGCGCGCAGCGTGGTCGCCGACCTGCGCGCCAATGTCGGCAAGTCCGAAGATCAGGCCCGCTTCGAGGCTGCACGTGCGGTTGCCGCTGAACTGGTGCGCACCGCCGAGAACGACCCCGTCATGGCTGAAGCAGTCGCCGACCTCGCGGTGTCGATCGATGGCGATGCCGCCTCGTCGCCGACCCTGGTCGAAGAGGTCCGCGACGCCGTGACCAAGCTGTCGGCGCGCAAGCGTACCCTCGAAGCCGAGAAGTCCCGACTCGCTGCCGATCTGGAGAGCGCACGCACCGACCGGACGACGACTCTGGCCAAGGCTGAAGCCGATGGCGCTTCCCGGCAGGCCGAACTTGCCCGGCTGCAGGCCGAGTTGGCGCACCTCACGGAACAACTTGAGGAGGCGCAAGCCGAGGCGAGCGAGTTTAAGGCCCGCTGCGAAGCGACCGGAACCCAGTTCAGTGGCGACATGGTCGCCCTGCGCCAGGAAAACACCACGCTCCGTCAGCGCCAGATCGAGACGGCCGCTACCGTCACCTCGCTGCGCCAGGCAATTGAAGCCAATGATGTCCGACTCAAGCGGCAGCGTGAAGAACTGTCCCGTGGCTTGGCCGAGCGCGACCAGTTGATCGCCGACAAGGATCGCACCATCGATCAGCTGTCGAACCAGCGCATCGACGGCAAGGCCCTGGAAGCCAAGGTCCAGGCCCTGACCGCCGATCTTGATTCGGCCAATGATCGCATCCGCCAGCTTGAAGGCCGCTTCGGTGATCAGGCTGGGCAGATCGTCAAGACCGGTGATCTCGCCGAACTGCACAAGCGCACGATGACCGAACGTGATCAATTGCGCGAGCAGAAGCGCTCGATCGAAGGGGATCTGGCCGATTCCAAGGCGCGCATCGATGAGCTCGCCACCGAACTGGCCGAGCTGCGCAAAGAGCATAAGGGGCTCGTCGAAAGCCACGCCCTGGAACTGACCACCGAACGCGAGAAGGCTGTCGCGCTTCAGGAGTCCCTGCGTAAGTTCAAGGAAGAGATCATCGGCCTGCGTGCCCGTCAGCGCAAGGTGACGGAGCCCAAGTGATGGATGAACTGGAGCTGCGCCGGCGGGTGCTGGCCGCGAATCTGGATCTCGTCCGCCTCGGCTTGGTCATCTTCACCTGGGGCAACGCCTCGGCGGTGGACCGCGAGCGGGGGCTTATGTTCATCAAGCCGAGCGGCGTCGATTACGCCCGGATGACGCCCGAAGACATTGTGCCCGTCAGGCTTGATGACGGCACGGTCGCTGGTGGCAGCCTGCGTCCCTCCTCCGACACCCCGACCCACCTCGCCCTGTACCGGGCTTGGTCCCGGGTTGGCGGCATCGTGCATACGCATGCTGAATACTCGACCGCCATCGCCCAGGCAGGTGTCCCCATTCCGGCGCTTGGCAGCACCCACGCTGATTATTTCCATGGCGACGTACCGGTCACGCGCTCGCTGAACAAGTCTGAAGTCGAAGGTGATTACGAGGCCAATACCGGCTCAGTGATCCTCGAACGCTTCGCCAAGAGCCAACTGGATCCCATTGCCGTCCCAGGAGTCCTGGTCGATCAGCATGGCCCTTTCGCCTGGGGAGTGACGGTCGAGCAGGCGGTCATGCACGCCGGGACGATGGAGCATCTCGCCAAGATGTTCGTCCACACCGCTGCCGTCGCCCCGAGCCTGCGCCGGGTGCCTCGCTTCCTGCAGGACAAGCACTACCACCGCAAGCATGGCCCGAAGGCGTATTACGGGCAGAAAGGCCACTGATCCGTCAGACCACTGGTCTGCGGTTACCCAGTGAGCCTATTTCTTCCGCTTGATGGTACTCGTCATCGAGCGGGTGAAGCGCTGGGTACCGCGCCTGAAGCGCTGCGTGCCTTCCTTCGCCTTCTCCTTGAGGAGCAGCCAGTTGCGACCCGCCACCCAGCCACCGTAGAGCAGGGCCGCGGCGCCGATCATGATGAAGCCGACGGAAAACATCTTGGAGAAGAAGCTGCGCTCCTCGGGCGGTGGTGCTCCGCGGCGGATCGCGCCAGGACGGGACGGTTGACCGCCGACCTGATCGACCACGGCGGCAGCGGCATCCGCCGCGCTCAGCACACCTTCCGGCAGGGTGCGGTTGATATTTGCCAAGGCCACGCGCGCATAGGCCGTGTCGATGGCTGCCAGTCCTTCGCGGGCGAGGGCGACCAGGCGAGGGTCATCGCCATTGCCAAGCTCTTCCAGCAAATCGACAATCTTATCCCGGCCCGAGCGTTGCATGAGCAACGGATGCAGTGCTGAACGGGCGGCATCGAAGTTCTTGTCGAGGACGGCGATCCGCACCTTGGAGCAGCTTCCCATCGTGGAGGTGATGATGTTGTCATGCCAGGCCGACCAGGCTTCGGGAGAATCGCCACCGCGATCGCCTCCGGCAATGGTCGCCAGGGCAGCCCGGAAGGCATCGGAACCCTGGCCTGAGGACTCACGCATGGCGTTGATCAACTGCGGCACGGCACCGTCATCATGCAGGCTTGCCGCCGCGCTGGCGGCCGCCACACGGATGTTCGGCTCGGGATCGGCTAGGCGCATGCGGACGATCTCAATCTCACGGTTCGAGCTGGGAGGCCCGCGCCGGGCGAGTTCGAACAACGCCGGCATGGCGACAGTCTTGTCCGTCGAGGACAAACGGTCTCCGAGCTCCTGCTGCTCTCCGCCAGAAAGAATGGTGACCAGCAGTACGAGGATGGCGAGACGGATGGTCATGGATCATCGTACCTTACGCGCAGGGCCGGGTTTGGTTCATTCGGGTTGGTGAATTCGGCAAATCCGAGATCATAGCTCCTCCAACCTACCACGACCAGGGAGGGCGGAAAGGGGAGTTCCAAGTCGCTCAGTGATTCGTCGTAATGGAATTTGAAGTTGCCGTTGACCTTGCCCATTTCGGTACTTTCGCGGAAACTGTCGGCGATCATCGAACCGAACATATCGAAGGTACCGTTGAGCTTGAAGGAGGCGTAGGGACAGAACAGCACTCCACCGAGTTGCGCCGTTCCATTCATCTTGATGTCCCAGGGGACCGGGTCTTCACCCTCCGCATCCATGCCGTCGTAGAGTGAATAGAGCTGGAATGACTTGGGATTTTGCGGGCAACCTATGGTGATGTTGCCATTGATGGTGGTCTGGCCGAGATCCGCATCATAGTCGTTCTGAAAGATGCGGACGGTCGAGGTGACGGGAATGACCCAGTCCTTGGTCAGGATGATCGGTCCGTCCACGTAAATATCCACGGCCGCACCGGCTGCGATTGTGATGCCGTTGTTGACGGCGATGTCGATCGACGTGCAGACATAGGAGCCAGAAGCCAGCTCGGCGGTCGTCTTGGTGAGCGTCCCTTTGCTTGGACCGGGCAGTTTAATGGCCGTGGCCGGTGGACTGTAGGTCAAAGGGGGTATGGGCATGGATATATTCGGATTGACGTCGCCTTTGACGTTCTCCTCCTTCTGGACCACAATACTTCCCTCAGAGGCGAGATCTCCGTTAGCCCCCGAGGCCACGGTCCCGTAGGCCGACGCGCCATGCTTCGAATCCCAACTGTCGGTGGTCGCGGAGCCCATGAATTCGTAACCCTTGCGGGCGAACATCGCTTGGCGGTAGATCGACTGTGGAAATTTGATGAACAGCGCCTCGACTCGACGGCGACGGTAGCGGTTCACATCCTCAATCGGATTCTGCGATCCATCGGCATTGTAGAGTCGCGCCGGTCCACCGGCCGCGGCTGTCGCCGTGATCACATACATGTCCTGCACTTCGCGGGTTCCCATGATCGGTACCGTCATCGTTCCGATCCACTTCCAGGTCGCGCGCGGCTCCAGGCCGTTGAGGCGCGATCTGCCATCGACGATCGCCGCCGTCTCGACCTCATCAGTCAGGATGGCTGCATCATCCGTGGCCGCACGATTCTTTGCGAGATTCAGTTCTGTTGACAGATTACTCAGGTTTTGCAGATGATTGAACGCCAAGTTGGCGATCGACTCCGCGCTCAAGGTTAGGGAGGTGTCGGTGACCCGGGCGTGGGATTGGCGCAGGGAACCGACCGTGGTGTCGGACAGCGCCACCGCGAGTGCCATGAGGGCCACCAGCACCACCGTCGCAGTGACGATGGCGAAACCGCCCTTGGAGCGGTGGCTTGATGACCTGACCGGAGCGTATGTCATAAAGCCTCAGTAGTTCCGGGTGTAGGTGCCGACATTGCCAGCCGAATCGGTGATCGAGACGGTGATGGTCACGGTGCCGGACGTTTTGGTGGCCGAGAGCAGGAACTCGTTCGATGCCAGCGCCTTGGCCTGGCCGGTTCCGGAGGCTTCCTTGGCAACCCAGCCACGTCGTAAGGTCAGACCACCCTGGTTGTCCTGTGCGGTGAAGGTACTGTAGTTCAGCGCACTGCCTGAGGAGTTCGGAGAGACTGTGCCGGTCACCTGGAACTTCTGCGACGCATCCTCGTCGGCGTTGAGCGTCAGGGTCGGCAGATTGGGGTTGGCGGCGACAATCATTGCAACGGTCGTGCTGCCGCTGCCCGAATCGTTATACGCGGTCGCGACAACCTCATAAGTGCCCTCCTTGGCCGGCTTGCCACTCAGGGTGCCGGTGGTGGTGCTCAACGTCACGCCGTCTGGCAGCCCGCTCACGCTGTAATACTTCACCTGCGGGGAGCCGCTGATGGTCTGCGAGAAGAGCACGCCAACCGTCCCGCGTAACGGGTTGGGCAGATAGACCGTTGGGGTACGCAGAGGGGCGACGGTGATCACAAGCGGGGACGAGCCGGTCCCCACCTTGTTGGTGGCGTAGAGGACGAGGTCAAGGGAGCCCTGGGTGGTTGGCGTCCCGACCAGACGTCCGAGGCTGGTGTCGAGGCTCAACCAGCTCGGCAGACTACCCGAGCTGCTGTTGATTTTGTAGGACGTGGGTGAGTTGCTGGCGACGATCTGATAGGAGAACTCAACCCCCACCTCCGCCGTCGCCGTGGTGGCGCTGGTGATGATGGGGAGCGGTTCCTGTACCTGTACCGAGACCGCCGCTTCGGGGCCGGTGCCGACCTCATTGGTCGCCAAGACCGTGAAGCTGAACAAGCCGGTGTCCGGCGGTGTGCCGCTGAGCTGGCCGGAAGCCTTGTTCATGTTCAGCCACGAGGGCAGGCCAACGCCTTCCCATGCCGTGGGATTATCGGTGGCGCTCAGCTTGAAGGTGAAGGGCAGGCCGACGGTGCATACGATCGTGGCGGTGGTGGTCACGATCGGTTTTTCCGGATCCTTGGGTGTGACCAGCAGGGCGAACGGAACTGATTCCGTGCCATTGATGTTGGTAGCCGAGATGGTCGCCGCATAGGTCGTTTCGCTGGTGATGCCGGTCGGCACATTGCCGGTGATCAAACCGGATGTCGTCGAGACGCTTAACCAACTGGGCAGACCAGACGCGCCAAAGGCGTTCGGTGATCCCGATGCCGTGATCTGGTAGCTGCAGGTGGCGCCTGATTTGAGGGTCATCGCCAGGGCGCTGGTGATCTCGGGCAAGGCTCCCTTGATGACCATGGAGACCTCCATCGCATCAGAACCGGCTTCGTTGAAGGCTGAGACGACAGCGGTGAAGGTGCCTTGACTGGTCGGGGTACCCGAGATCCGGCCACTGTAGGTGTCGTAGATCAGGCCGGCGGGCAGGCTTGAGCCGGCGTAGCGGGTGGGATCGTTGGTCGCCACGATATCGTAGATGAACGGGCTGCCGACATTGCCGCTGCAGGTGTTCGCGCTGGTGATCTCGGGCGCGGTCAGGCCGGTCGAGTCGAACATCGAACTGCGCAGGTAGACGGCAGTTTCGACGGCGCGCCACGGACGCTGATCGTCATCCAGGTTTCTGGTTTCGGTGTTGGAGATGAAGGCAGCGGCGTGGACCGAGAGGCGATTGCCCACGACGGCCGCCTGGCTGGGGTCGAGCTGTACGATCTGGAAACCACGTCGAGGCGCCTCTCCAGGTGCCGGGGTGTATTCCCAGGCAAGGCCGCTCGACAGGGCGCGTTCCGCTTCGATGGTCCCGGTGGGTACCCCGTTGGTGCCCAGGCTGACGACCGTGCGGTAGAGCGTACCAGTGCCATCGCCATTCTCCGTGAAGCGCAGGACCACGCCGCGTTCGAACTTGATCATCCGGTCGAGGGATGGCGCTTCGCCTCCATTCACCACATTGAAGCCGGTCGAGACCTTGAAGCTGTAGTAATCCGAACCGCTCTGCACCGAGGTCCAGGCCGTGCCATCCAGGTAGATGCGGTTGACGTCGGCGTAGCGCAGTTCGCTGGCCACATCGCGGATCGCACGCGCTGCCTTGTCTCCGGCGTCATCGGTCGTGGTGATGGTGGTCTGCATCTGGGTGCCGGACTGCATGGCGCCGAGGATGGCGGCCATCACGCTGGCGAAGATCGCCATGGCGATGATCGCTTCGATCATGGTGAGGGCGGCGCGACCGAGGATCGATGTGCTCATGGGTACCTCAACGGCGATCGGTGAAGAAGAAGTGCTGCTCGATCATGGCCTGGCCGTTCTGGTCGTTCCAGATCGCGCCGATGCGCAGGCAGGTGCGTCGCAGCGAGCCTGGCACCACCTGGACCCGCTCGATCACCCCGGCCTCGGGGAGTGGCAGCGGGCTGATCTCGGTGTCGATGCCGGGTGACAGGCGCGGGATGGCGAAGTAGATCCTGTCGCTGCCGGCGAAGCGGGCCTGCAGGGCCTGGTCGTCGAGCGCCTGCAGCACCTCGATCTGATTCTGGATCTCGGCGATGGCAGCGTTGGTGTTCATGCTGCGCTGGCTGGTCAGGTGGGCGTTGGCGATCGCGCCGATGCCGGCGAACAACCCGGTCGCCAGCAGGGCGCTGGCGACCATGATCTCGACCAGGGTCATGCCCTGGCGGGCAGGCCCGGATGGGTGGGCGGGTGGGCAGGGGCTGCAGGTCGACATGGGGTTCACCCTTGGTTATCCTACCCGTCATGTGCAAGCGTCGTGCCAAGTCAGAAACGCGTTTCCTAGGCCGCGAAGCCGCTCTGCCGGGCAGAACCGCCCATGCCGGGGCAGATCTGCCCCGGTGTCTGGGCAGGGGGCTCTGATGCAGGTTCTGCTGGTTGACGACCATCTGGATGCGCTGGACGCGCTGGCCGGCTTCGTCGAGCAGCTCGGCCATCAGGTACGGCGGGCCGGGGATGGCCGGCGGGCCCTCGACGCGGTGCGTTCGCAGCGACCCCACCTGGTGCTCAGTGACTTGCGCATGCCAGTTCTGGATGGCCTGGGTCTGCTTGCAGCCTTGGAGGAGTTCGACGACCCCCCGCCGTTCGCGCTGATGACCGCCTTCTCCGACGCCCAGACCGCGGTCGATGCGATGCGTCTCGGTGCCATCGACTACCTGCGCAAGCCGGTGGACGTGCGCGAGCTGCACCGGTTGCTTGATCGCGTCGAACTCGCTTCTGGACCACCCCCAGCGCCCGACCCCATCAAGGATCTGACTCCTGGCGTGGATGGTCTGGTGGTCGCCGGACCGGCAACCGCTGGAGTGGTGGCCCTCGCTGACCGCCTGCACCAGGCTTCCCAGTTGTCCTGCCTGATCGAGGCGGAGACCGGCTGCGGCAAGGAACTGATCGCCAAGCGCATCCATCATGGCGGCCGAGAGGGCAACCACTCGCCCTTCATCGCGGTCAACTGCGCCGCCATACCTGCAGGACTCTTCGAGGCCGAGCTGTTCGGCTATGTCCCTGGTGCCTTCACCGGCGCCGCGACGGGCGGTTCGACCGGCCGACTCGCCCAGGCGGGTGATGGCACGGTATTCCTCGACGAGATTGGAGAGCTGCCCCTGGACCAGCAGGCCAAGCTGCTGCGTGTGCTCGAAGACCGTAGCTGGTATCCGGTCGGTGGCAGCAAGCTCATGCAGTTGCGCGCACGCATCGTCTGCGCCAGCAACCGCAGCCTGTTCCAGGCGGCGCGGGAGGGGCGATTCCGCGAGGACCTGCTCTACCGGCTCAAAGTCGGTTTCATCCGCATTCCACCGCTGCGCGAACGTCGCGAGGAGATCGCGCCGCTGGCACGCTCCATCCTCACCTCGATCCGGGCGACGCAGGTGGCCGGCTTCCGCGATCTCGCCGATGGCTGTGCCGCGATCCTGCGCCAGGCCTCCTGGCCGGGCAACATCCGGCAACTGCGTCATGTCCTGGAACGCTTGTCGGTCATGTCCGGTGACGGTGGACTGCTGACCGCGACCCTGCTGACCCAGGCGATGAGTGAGGAAGAGGGCAGCGGCCAACGACCGGCAGTGGGTCATCGTCTGACCCTGGGCTGCACGCCACCTGTCGAATTGCGCTTGCCTGCCGAGTCCTTCGACCTCGAAGCCTGGAATCGCGCTCTGATTGCGGCCGCCCTGCGTCTGTGCGATGGATCGCCGGTGCGTACCGCGCAATATCTCGGCATCTCGCGCAAGGTCCTGTACACCCTGCGTAAACATTACGGACTGATGCAGGCGGCCGATGAGTGACGCCTTCGTCATCCTGCTGGTGTCCCTGACGACGGGCGGACTCGGACTGCTGCTCGGAATCATGGTCGGACGTCGCACCACGTCGGCAGCGAGCGGATCACCCGAGACGGGTCCGGTTCCGCCGGTCGCCGTGGCGCGCAACGACGCTCTGCCTGCCCTGGCGGCAGGCATCGTACATGAAGTGGCGCAACCATTGTCCGCTGCCCGGGTATCCATCGAAGGCCTGCACTACCTGCGCCAGCTCGGGCGTCAGCCGACGCCAGAGCAGGTAGCCCGGACCCTTGATCGGGTCGGCATGAGCCTGGTGGCGATGACCCAGATCCTCGACCATCTGCGCAGCCTTGCGGGTGTCGGCTCCCGCTCGCTGCTGCCGGTACGCATCGAGGAGGTCGTCGCCAACCTGATCGCCGATCGGGCGAACTGGCTGCGTTTCAGTGATGTCGAGATGCGCCTCGAAGTGGCCGGCTCTCTTCCGGTGCGGGCAGACCCCTCCGGATTACGGCTGGTTCTCGCCAATCTGGCACGCAATGCCGCCGAGGCGGTCAACGACCTGCCGGCTGAGCGGCACTGGGTGCGCTTCGTCGTAGGTCCCGGTCATGTCCTGACGATCGAGGATCCTGGCCCGGGCATCCCACCAGCGCTCGCCGCCCGGCTCTTCGAGCCGTTCATCTCCAGCCGCGGTGAGGCGCGCGGCGTCGGTCTTAGCCTGGCCAAGGCCGCGGTCGAGCGCATGGATGGAACCCTCGCCTTCGCCCCGCGTCCGGGTGGAGGCACGATCTTCACCGTGCAGTTGAAGCCTGCGGAAGCCCAGCCATGAGCCTATTCCTGCGTCTGATCATGCTGTGCGCCCTGGTGGCCATACTCGCCGTCTCGGTCAGCGCCCTGGCGGCGATGCGTGCTGTATCCACGGCGCTCGATGCCCAGGAAGAGATCATCGGCGAGCGCGCTGCTGCCCAATTCCTCCGCAACATGGATGCTCAGCTGGCGATGCTGGCCTTTGAGGTCAAGGACTACGCCGCCTGGGATGAGATGTACGTCAACAGCCCACGGCCGCCTGTACCCTGGGCGCGCATCAACTTGATCCCCGGCGCTGAATCGGGACGTCTGACGCAGGTCCTCTGCATCGTGGACCAGGGCAAGGTCACAGGCCGCTATACCTATCGTGGGCAGCGGGGTGATGTGCCGAGCGCTGATGACCGGGCCGCCCCCAGTGAGCTGATCGGCCTTGCCGGCCGCAGCGAGACGAACGGGATCGCCTGGCTGGCCGGGGCTCCGGCGCTGTGGGCGCGTGCCGACATCCTCCACTCCGATGGTTCGGGTCCACCCAGAGGCCAATTGATCGCGCTGGCCTATCTCAACACCCGTGTCGTTGAACGTCTGGCCATCCACGGCTGGTCCTGGCGTCTGCTCGGCCCTCAGGGCAGCGAAGGCGAAACGCGCTCTGGCGAAGCTGTCCAACGCGTTGCTCTGCCGCCGGCTGCCGAGGGTCTGGCGGCCCTGCTGAGCCGCCCACGCGAGGTCGAAGCTCAGTTGCGCAGCCGGACGCTGACCGCCCTCTCTGTTGCTGGCGGGATCGTCGCGGCCATTGCATTGCTCATCGGTGTGCTGCTCGGCTGGCACTGGCTGCGTCCGTTGCACGACCTTGCGTCCGCCTGTCGTCAGCGAACTCAGGGCATCGATGTCGCGATCCCTGATGGCGGGGATCTGCCGGAAACCCGCGTGCTGGCCGCCGATCTGCGCCGGCTGATCGAGATCGAACGTGCCGACCGCCGTCGTCTGGCTGCTGAGTTGGCCGAGGCGGAAAGCGCCAACACCCAGCAACGCCGTTGGCTGGTCCGCCTCGCCCACGATGTCGGTTCGCCGGTGCAGGTCATCGCCGCGGCGGTACGGCAACTTGAAGAACGCGGTGGTCTCCTGCCTCCGGAAGAACTTTCCAGACTCGGTACTGCGACAGCCCAGTTGATGGGCCGCGTCGAAGAGGCGAGCGGTCTGGCCGAGGGGCTGGGTGGTGACCGGCCATCCTCGGGCACCACGACCTTGTCCACCTATACCCTGGCCATCATCGACCTGCTGCGCGCGCGTGCCGCTGAACGGCAGGTACGCATCGACTCCGAGGTGTCGGGCGAGGCGGACATCGACGCCAGCCTGATCACCCCCGTGCTGGTCAATCTGCTTGCCAACGCGATCACCGCGAGCCCGATGGGCAGCACGGTCACGCTGCGTGGCGGGACGACGGACTCGACTGTCTGGTTTGAGGTGGGTGATTCCGGGTCAGGCATGGACGCCTCCCAGCGACTGCGCATCAGCCATGCCTGCAATCGAGGCGAGGTGATCCCCGGTGAAGCCGGTTTCGGTCTCGGCCTGACGCTGGCCATCGCCAATGCGGCCCGGGCCGGGGGTCGGCTGCGTCTGGGCGATGGACCGGCTACGCTGTTCCGCCTCGAACTGCCGGTGCATCAGCGACCAAACTGATCAGGTCAGGTTGCTGATGGCCGCGCGTCTAGGCTGGTGCCATGCACCGACTCCTCGCCCTTCCCGTGTTCTGCCTCCTCCTCGTCGCCGCTGCGCGTGCTGGTGACGCCCCATCCCCGGCCTCCTACGCCAGCATGATTGAGGCGGTCGCTCCAGGTGTGGTCACCGTCTATACGACCAAGCAGGCACAGGGGTCGCGGCGCATGATTATGCCCTTCCTGGAGGAGAACACCCCTGGGATGCGCCGACGCCCCGAATCCGGCCAGGGTTCCGGGGTCGTGGTCGGTGCCGATGGCGTCATTCTCACCAACAACCATGTCATCGACGGCGCAGATCGCATCGAAGTGCAGTTGCATGGCGCCCGCGGCCGGGTCGTGGCCACCCTGGTCGGCGCCGATCCCAAGACCGACCTGGCAGTCCTGCGCATCGACGCCAAGGGCCTCCCGGTCATCGCCTTCGCCGACAGCGACCGGGTGCGGGTCGGCGACCTCGCCTTCGCCATCGGCAATCCCTTCGGCGTCGGCCATTCGGTCAGCATGGGCATCGTCAGCGCCACCGGCCGTGGAGGCGTCGGCATCGTTGATTACGAGGACTTCATCCAGACGGATGCTTCGATCAACCCTGGCAACAGCGGTGGGGCGCTGGTCGACAGCCTGGGTCGTCTGGTCGGCATCAACACGGCGATCTACTCGCGTGGCGGCGGCAACATCGGCATCGGCTTCGCCGTGCCGGCCAATCTCGCCAAGCGGGTGAAGGACCAGTTGCTGGATGGTGGCAAGGTCGTGCGCGGCTACCTGGGCGTGCAGATCGGCGAGTTGACCCCCGAACTGGCGCGCAAGTTCGGCGGCGAGGCCGGCACCGGCGCTCTGGTCGGCGAAGTCCTCGACGACGGCCCGGCAGCCAAGGCCGGCTTGGTCGCCGGGGATGTCATCGTGCGTGCCGATGGTCGGCCGGTTGCCGATCCGCGCCAATTACGCTTGCAGATCGCCGGCGTGGCGCCGGGCAGCGAAATCACCCTGACTGTGCTACGCGACGGACGCGAACAGGATCTGCGGGTCACCATCGGCGAGCTGCCGGGAGATCCGGTCGTTGCTGGTGGCGGTCAGCCGGGGGAGCCGGGGCGTCTCGGCGTGACGCTGCAGGATCTGACGCCGCAGATCCGCCAGCAGGCCCAAGTGCCGGCACGGATCCAGGGTGCCCTGGTCACCCAGGTCGAGGACGGTTCGCGCGCCGAGCGCGCCGGCCTGCGCCCCGGCATGATCATCACTGAGGTCGAACGCCGAGCCGTCGCCGACGCCAGCGCCACTGTTCAGCAGTTGCGCTTGGCGAGCGGCGATGTCCTGTTGCGCGTGTGGTTCGAGGGTGCCAACCGGTGGATCGTGGTGGGGGAATGACCACTGAAACCGCATTGGATTCACACAGAGGACCAGAGGACCAGAGACTTAATTGGGTCATCTGACTGGTGGGCGAACTCCCTTGTCTGGAACTCTGGTACCTCTGGTGCTCTGTGTGAAGACCTGCCTGTGGGGCGTTCAGGGCATCAGATCGCTGATCGGCAGCCAGCAGGCCTGACCGTCCGGCAGGGTGACGCCGCTGCGCTGATCCCAGGTGCGCCCGCTGCGCTGCAGCAGCGTGCCGGCGGGGACGGCGCGGATCGGCGCCCCGGTGCTGTCCAGGGCCTGGGTGTCGCGCACCGTCGCTGCCCAGTGTGGCGAGCGGTCGAGATGCACGGCCATCAGGCCGGGGGCGGCGAGTACCAACAGGACCCCCGAACTGGTCAGCAGAGCAGGTCGCCAGCGCGAGCGGCCGAAGCCCAGACCCAGACCAAGGCCAGCCAGGCTCAGGACGGCGACGGCCGCCCAGCCTGTGCCGGGCAGGGCGATGGGGCCGGCGCGCTCGCACCACGTGGTCGGCAGCGCAACGCCCAGGGCGCGCAGTGCATTGCGCGGGGCGGGTTGCTCGGGGGCGAGGTTGTGGGCCTGCACCAGACTGGCCACGGCGGGACCGTGCTGGCCGGCGGCGGCAGCAGCGAGACCTGCGTCAAGCCAGGCATCCCAGCGTCCGTTGTCCCGGGCCGTGGCGATCAACGGTGCAACCGCCTCATCCGGCCGACCCTGCGACCAGGCGGCGTAGGGATCGGCGGCGCTCAGCAGACCTGAGACGGCGAACAAGAGCAGGCCACGCTTCATGGCACGTGCTCCAGAACCCGGATCTGCGCCTCCAGATCCGGCAGAGCTTCACCGCCGAAGCGATGCCGTTCGACGGCCTGCTGCAACGCCTGCTGGGTCTGACGCTGTTCGGCGCTGAGTTCGGCACCGGCCAGGGCGCGCAAGGCCTGTTCCAGCGCGAGGGGATCGCGCCCGGCCTTGCGCAGGCTGTGCCCGCGGTGTGTTCCGCGCCGGTTGCGCCGCAGATGGCCTACCAGAGTCCAGGCTCCGCCCAGACCGAGGCCACCGATCAAGCCCAACCACGCCAGAGTGTCGGCAGGTCTGGTTCCAGCGCTGCCACGCAGCGGTTCGGGCAGGCTGGGGCTGACAACGGCCAGAGGTGTGGTCGGCTGTGCTGGGCTGGCGGTCTGACCGACGATGCCGAGATCGCGCTGGCGGCCCGGGATGACAGTCAGCACCAGGCTGTCGGACTGCGCGGCGCGGTAGGTCTGCGATCCGGGATCGAAGAAGGGGAAGGCGAAGGCGGGGATGGTGATGCGGCCGGGCGCCGAAGGGACCAGATCCCAGGTGAATGTACGCGTGCCGTTCTCGCTCTGGTCGGTCTTCGGGTAGGCCTGGACGCCGGGGATGGCGAAGTCCGGGCGCTTGACCAGATCGGTCTGCCGACTGGTGACCGACAGGCTGAGCAGAGCGCCTTCGCCGGCCGAGACGCGTTCGCGGTCGAGGCTGGCCCGGGCGCTCAGCGGGCCGATCAGACCGGTGAAGCCCTCTGGTCGGCCGGTCGTGGGCAGTTCGCTGACCGTCAGCGTGGCGGGAGCGACCGCCACCTGAGCGCGCTTGGCGCGCTGGTTGAAGAAATTGTCGCCGACCACGACCTGATATTCCTGCTGGCCGCGCACCGTGTAGGTCCCAGGCGTGGCCAGGGTCAACGGCCAGGTGGTGGTGACCAGTGTCCAGGCGCGCCCCTGGGCATCGACCGTCGAGCTTTCCGCCATCGTCCGCTCACCCAAGGTGATGCAGCCTTCAGGCGGAGCGATGCCCAGCTTGCTGACCTCGCCCCGCCGCAGGTAGAGCCGGTACACCAGGCTGGTGGGCTGGCCGGGGACGATGCGGTCTGGTTCGAAGACCACCTCGGCAAGGGCCTCGCCAGTCAGACGGGCATCGCCGTCCGCCGCGCGCAGGCGGGTTTCGCCACTCTGCATCCGGCTGCCATCGTTCAGTACCACGGTTATGGGGGGGACGGTGAAGGCGCCGCGCTGGCTGGCTAACACGCTCAAGCCGACGCTGATCGTCGTCGTGCGCTGCCCATTACTGATCGTGGTGTTCTGGCTGGTCTGCCCGGCCAGGGCCAGGGTGACCCCGGCGACGGTGGGGAATTCGACCGAGGTCGGGTTGGCAGGGGGATCGACGATGCGCAGGGTGGCAGCCATCGTCGCCCCCGGGATCACCGGGTCAGGCAGATCGAGATGGACCTCGCCGGCCCACCCGCAGACCGCCAGGAAAAGGAGAATGAGAGTCTTCACCACGATCTGCCGCGTTGTGTAGGCGCCTTGTCGCCACCGTCGAGCAGTTGGTAGCGCAAGGTGTCCCTGCGTTCCTCAGGCAACTGATCGAGCCAGCGGTCGGCGGCGGTCTGGTTGAGCGCAGCCGCCTGGGCGGCCTGCTCCTTGGCGGCCTGCTGCTGCGACTGGCCATCCTGCTTCTGCTCACCTGGCTTGGCGTCCTCCTGTTGGGCCTGCTGCTGGCCGTCCTGCTTCTGCTGATCGTCGGACTTCTGCTCGCCGTCCTGCTTCTGCTCGCCGTCCTGTTCTTCATCCTTCGCCTGGTCATCCTTCTTGGGCGGTTCCTCGCTCGGCGGCTCGACCTTGAGTTCGATCTCAGCCTGGGTGCTCGCCTTCCAGCGATCGGTGAGGGCGACGGTGACCGTGGTCGTTCCCGGATCCTTGGCCACCCCGCGCAACCGGCCATCGGGGTCGAGGCGCACGCCAGCCGGCAGCACGCCACCCTGGATCGACCAGGCGTAGGGCGGTGTCCCACCAGTGACCTTCAGCGCCTGATCGGCCGGCGATCCAGCCCGCAACTGGACTGGATCACTGGCAATGAGCGGCAACGGATTGACCGGCAGACGCAGGGTCACTTCGCGGCGGCGGCCATCGGCGGCGGCGATCACGGCGGCGAGGGAATTCTCGCCGGCCTGCTCGGGAGAGCCGGCCAGCAGACCTTCGGGAGTCACGCGCAGACCCGGGGCCGAGGGCATGCTCCAGCGGTACTCCTGGGTCGGGCCGCGTACGGTCAGACGATGCTGGTAGGGGGTCGAGACGGTGGCGGCGGGCAACGGCTGTCGCTGACCAGCAGGTCGATCAGGCGGTTGGCGCTGACCGTGCCATCGCTCACCTGGGCATTGACCGTGAAGGTGCCGGTCGCGGTCGGGGTGCCGCTGATCACGCCGTCGGCGCTGCCGCCCAGCCCGGCGGGCAGGGTGGCGATCTGCCAGCGCAACGGGCCGGTGAAGCCGACCGCAGCCAATTGGGCACGGTAGGTCTGGCCGAGGATCGCCTCGGGCAACGAGGCGGTGGTGATCTCGGGCCGTGGCAGGATGCGCAGTTCCGTCGCGGCGTTGACCTTGGCGCCAGCCGCGTCGCTGAGTTCGACCTCCAGCTTGGTCGTGCCCGCTGCGCGTGGGGTGCCGGACAGCGTGCCGTCGGCAGCGAGGCTGATGCCGTCGGGCAGCTTGGTTGCACCGGCTACGACCGCGCGAGTGGGCGGCGTGCCGCCGGCGATCGGTAGTTTAGCTTTGTAGGCTTCGCCGACCCGGCCGAGCGGCAGCGGCACGGGATCGAGATGCAGCTTGCGCGCCTCCTCCTCGGCTTTGCGCCGGGCTTCATCCTGACGCGCCAGCACGACGCGACGGATCTCATCGCGCAGCGGGGCGGCCTGCTGATCGAGGGACACGGCGCGCTCGGCCGCTACCAGGGCTTCCTCCAGCCGGCCCTGCTTGAAGCGGGCGATGGCGAGGTTGTAGGCGGCATGGGTGTTCGGCCGCCTTCGACGGATCGGTCTCCAGCAGCAGCGTGCCGAGGTTGAAACGCGCGGCGGCGAAGCCGGGCTCGTCGCCAAGCAGCTTCTCGAGTTCGACGCGCGCCTGCTCGGCCGGTTTGCGGCTGATCTCGGCCAGGCGGTCCCAGGTATCGGCGGCGCCCGCGCAGGCGGCGAGCAGGATGAGGCTGGCGATGCGCAAATGACGAGATGGTGCAGTTCGGCGTTCGGCGTTCGGCGTTCGGCGTTCGGCGGCTAGTCCGTGTATATGACCCTGGTCGCTGCCCTGCGGATAAACTGTACCATAGTCCGTAGTTCCATCAAAAATCATTCGGAACGGCGCACGTCGAACGCCGAACGCCGAACCAATAGCTGTTGGCATAATCACGCCTTCCTCCTCGTGCCCAACAGCGCCCCTGCGGTCAGCAGCAGGATGGCCGGGATCAGGAACCAACGGAAGCGTTCGCTGGCCACCACGCGCTGGCGTTCGATCCACGGGCGCTGGGCGATGCTGCTGGAGATGTGAGCGGTCAAGGCCTGCACATCATCGTCGGTGGTGGTGGCATTGACGCTGATCGCCCCGGTCGCGGTCGCCAGGCTGTCGAGGGTGCTGCGGTCGGCGTCCATCGCCTGCTGCTTGCCGTCGATGACCAGCGTCACCTTGCGTTCGGTGTCACCCAGGAACAGGCCATAGACCGGGATGCCGGCCTTCTTCGCCGCCTCGGCCGCCTGTTTCACCGCCTCGGTGTCCTCGTCCGAGCCATCGCTCATCACCAGGATGGCCTGGCCGCGCTCGACCTCGCGCCCGAGCACGCCGAGACCCTCGCGCACCGCCGCGCCGATCGCCGTGCCCTGGTAGCCGTGCTCGGCCGGGAACAGCTCCGGCGAGCAGTCCTGCAGCATCTCACCGATCGCCTGGTGGTCGCCGGTCAGCGGGCAGCGCAGCACCGGCAGGGCGGCGAAGGGCATCAGCGCCAGACGCAGTTCGGGAGCGACGCGCAGCAGATCCATCGCCTTGCGTCGCGCCGCCTCCATGCGGTTCGGGTGCAGGTCGTCGGCCAGCATCGAGCGGCTGCAGTCGATGGCGATCAGCACATCGGCGCCCGAGGCGCTGCGCGTGCTTTCAGCCGCGCCCCAGCGTGGTGCGGCGAGGGCGATGCAGGCGCTGCCCAGGCCAGCCCACAGCAGCAGCGCACGCAGGCGCTCGCGGCGACGGCCGACGCTGGCGGTCAGATGTGCCGCGCCGGCGCCGATCCCGGCCTGGGTCCGGCGCACACGCGCACCCCACCACCAGCGCAGCGCCGCGCAGGCGGCCAGCACGGCAAGCAGCAGGAAGGCGGCAGGCAGGCCCCAGCTCATGCCGTACCCCGCAGGCGCGGCTCGAAGACCAGGGCAAGGGCGGCGAGCGCAAGACCGAGCGCCAGCGGCCACAGCCAGCGGTCGGCAAAGTCGTCGCGTTGGCGCAGGGTGCGCGGCGTCGGTTGCAGGGTGCTGATGCGGGTGAACACCTCGTCGAGTCCCTTGGCGTCATCGGCGGCATAGGCCATGCCGTTGGCGCGGCCGGCGATGCTCTGCAGGCGTCCCATGTCAGGCAGCATGTCGCCGCGCAGGCGTTGGGTCACGACCCGGCCGAAGGGGTCGCGTCGCGTCATGGTGCCGTGCGGATTGCCCACGCCGATGCCATAGACGGTCACGCCCAGGCGCTCGGCCTGGCCGGCGGCGACCAGCGGATCGATCCAGTTGCGCAACTGCCGGCTGTCCACGCCATCGGTGACCAGGATCACCGCCCGGCCCTTGACCTCGGGGTTGCGCAGCGCCTTCAGCGCGGTGCCCAGGCCGAGGCCGAGGTTGGTGTTGCCGCCGAGCAGGCCGTCGGCACCGCGCGCCCACAGCGCGCGCTGCTGTTGCTCGGTACGGTCGATGAACTGCTCGACGGTGTCGTGATCGTAGGTCAGTGGGCACGAGGTCAGCGCCCCATCGGCGAAGAACACCAGTCCGATGCGGTCATCGGGGCGCTTGGCAACGAAAGCCTTGGTCGCCTGCATCACGGCGGCGAGGCGGTCGCTGCGGTTGCCCTTGCCGTCGTCGAGGTCGTCGATCTGCATGCTGCCGCTGAGGTCGAGGACGAGCATCAGATCGCGGCCGGCCTGCTCGCGTTCGACGATGGTGCGGCCGTACTGCGGCCGGGCGGCGGCCAGCACCAGGCAGGCGAGGGCGGCAGCCATCAGCGCCCGCCACACCAACGGGCCGCGGCTGGGACGCAGCACGCTGGCGGCGAGGGAATAGGCGCCGAAGGCCGCACCGCCGCGCGCCGGTCGCCACAACAGCACCAGCAGCGGCAGGACCAGGCCGCACAGCAGCCAGGGGTCGGCGAATCGGAAGATCATGTCTTCCCCTTCGCCGCCGCCCGTGCAGCCGCCTCGGCGTCCA
>JAIFND010000080.1 GCA_020047915.1 bacterium
GCAGTCAGGGTCATGGCGGCAGAGGTGCTGCCAGCGGGGACCACGATGCTGGCAGCCGCCGTATAATCGGTACCGCTGCCGGTGGCCGTGCCACCGTAGGCCAGTTGCACCGTCACGGCACGACCGCTGACGGCGCTCAGGGTGGCAGTGACGGACGATTGGCCACCGGCCTCGCTGATCGTCATCGGCGTCGCCGACAGGGTCACACTGGGCAAAGCATCGTCATCGGTGATGCTCACCGTCTGGCTCTGGGTGCCGCTCTCGGTGCCGTTGGCGACCGATGCGATGTCGATGATCACCGTCTCCACATCCTCATTCAGGCTGTCCTGGACGGCGGTGACCGTCGTGGTCCCCGTGGTCGAACCGGCGGTAATGCTGATCGTCGTTGCGGCGGCGGTGTAATCGACTCCGCTGCCGGCTGCTGTGCCGCCGTAGGCCAGGTTCACCGTCACGGTGCGGGAACTGGCCGTGCTCAGGGTGGCGGTCACCGTGCTGACCCCCGCGGCCTCGGCGATGCTGGAGGCCGAAACCGTCAGGGTGACCGTGGGCGGCGCATCATCATCCGTGATGGTCACGCTACGGCTCTGGGTGCCATTCTCGGTACCGCTGGTGACCGACGCGATGTCGATCACCACCGTCTCGTCATCCTCGTCCAGACTATCCTGGGTTGCGGTGATGGTCGCGGTCCCGGTGGTCGATCCGGCCGGAATGCTGATCGTCGTGACTGCCGCGCTGTAGTCACCGCCCGCGGCCGTGCCGCTGAAGCCCAGGTTCACCGTCACGGTGCGGGAACTGGCCGTGCTCAGGGTGGCGGTCACCGTGCTGGCCCCAGAGGCCTCTGCGATGCTGGTGGCCGAAGCCGTCAGCGTGACGCTGGGCGGTGCATCGTCATCGCTGATGGTCAGTGTCGCGCTGCTCGCCGCACTGAGCGTGCAACCCGTCGGACCGCTCAAAGCCACCGCGACGGTCTCGTCATCTTCGTCGCGGGTGTCGGACTGCACCGTGATGCTGACCGTCTTGGCGCCCGATTCGCCGGCCGCCCAGCTCAGGGTGCCGCCGGCCGCCGTATAGTCGCCATCCGAGACCTTCGCCGTGCCATCGGTCGTCGCCCAGGCGACGCTGAAGCCGCTGGTGCTGCCGTTGGTGGGCGTAACGGTCAGGGTGGCGGTGACGGTGCCGCTAGAGCCCTCGGTGACCGTCGTGCCGCTGATCGACACCACCGGCAGCGCGTCGTTATCCGTCACCGTGGCGCCCACCGTCGCGGTCAGACCCTGGAAATCACCGTCCGTCGAGGCCGCCGTGTGGGTGATGGTGCTGGCGTGGGGGGTGCCTTCGTACAGTCCATCATCGACCGCCACGACACTGACCGAACGGTCGATGTTCCAGTTGGCGGTGGTGAAGGCCAGGGTGTTCTGGTTGCCGGCCGTGCCGGCGTCGGTGTCGACACGGACCCCGAGCACGCTGTCGCTCGCCACGGTCACCAGAACGCCTGCCGCTGGCTGGCTGGAGAGGCGCACGGTGTAGGACGCCGTGCTGCCACCTTCGGTGACGGCAACGCCCGAGGGGGTGCAGACGACGCCGGGAACATCGTTGTCGCTGTTGCTGGTCGACACATCGGCGGGATCCAGACCGGCATACTTCGTATCGGCACTCGACTGCAGGGTGAGCAGGATGGTGTACGCGATCGTGCCGTCCTTGATGTTGTCATCGACGCCGGTCACGGTGACGGTCTGATCCGTACTCCAGGTATCCTCCTTGAATAGCAGCGAGGAGGTCGACACGGAGCCTTCGGTGCCATCAGAGGTGGCCACACCCAGGCTGACCGACGCGGTTGGCTGGCTGGCCAGGCGCACGGTGAAGGTCGCTGTCCCGCCAGCCTCGGTGGTAGTGCCCGAAATCGCCGAGATGACAAAGCCGGCCGTGTCGTTGTCGACGATGGTCACCGTGGCCGCAGCGTCGGCGATGGTGGCATTCGTCGCCCCCGACAGCACGACGCGGAAGGTCTCGTCGGTCTCGTCGTACCAGTCCCCCAGGATGGTCGCCGTCACCGTCTTGGCCCCAGTTTCGCCAACCGCCCAGGACAGATTCCCGGCGGTGATCGTGTAATCGGTGCCGCTGACCGCATCATCGTCGGCACCCGCATAGGCGACGCCGATCGTCAACTCGCTCTTGCCGGTGAGGGTGATCGAGACCGACCTGGTCGAACTGCCCGTGTCACCTTCGGCGGCGGAAGCATCAGCCACCGCCAGGGTCGGGGTGGGGTCGTTGTCGGTGACGGTGCATCCGACCGCGGCGATGGCGAGACCTGTGTAGTCGCCCCCGCTGGCGCTGTGCGTCAGCGTCACGCTGTTCTGTGCCACGGTCTCGTACAGGTCGTCATCGATCGCCGTGACCGTGACGGTCTGGGCCATGTTCCAGGTGGCGGTGGTGAAGGTCAGGGAACTGGCGCTGAGGCTGACATCGGACCCGGTTCCGGCGATGCTGATCGTCACCGTGGCCGTCGGCTGGCTGGTCAGGACCACCGTATAGCTGTCGGTCGCGCCTCCTTCCGTCGGAGTCGTGCTGCCGCCGGATGGGGTGATGGTGACGCCTTTGATGTCGTCGTCGATATTCTTGACCGTGACATCAGCGGGATTGATGGCGTTGTAGGTGGCATCCGATCCCGTCGACGCAGCGGTGATGATGCTGTAGACGATGTTGCCGTCAGCGACCGCATCGTTGACCCCGGTGACCGTAACGGTCTGGGCAACTGCGTAGTTGGAAGTAGTGAAAGCGACACTGGACGGGGACACGGTGCCTTCGGTCGTGTCGCTGGAACTCAGGCCGATCGTCACTGTGGCAGTTGGTTGGCTGTTGAGCTTGATGGTGAAGGTCGCCGTCACCCCCGCTTCGGTCGTATCCCTGGATATGGACGTGATCGTGTACCCCGCCGTGTCGTCATCCGTGTTGGCCACCGTCACATCAATCGGATTGAGGCCATTGTAGAAGGCGTCGGAACTGGTGGCGGCGGCCGTCACGATGCTGTAGGCGATATTCCCATCGTCGACCGCATCGTTGACGCCGGTCACCGTCACGGTCTGGGTGCTGCTCCAGTTCGATGCGGTGAAGGTCAGGCTGGAGGGGGAAACGGCACCTTCGGTGGTGTCGTTCGAACTGAGACCGATGGTGACATCGGCGGTCGGCTGGCTCGTCAGCTTGATGGTAAAGGTCGCCTGGCCGCCAAGTTCGGTGGTGGTCAGACCCGACGCCGGCGAGACGGAATAGCCCGCCGCGTCGTTGTCGTAGATGGAGACACCTGCGCTGGAGGTGCCCAGACGATACCGTGCCGCATCACCTTGGAGGGTGAGCGTGACGCCTTCGGTCGCCTCGGCGATGGCATTGTTGATCGGGGTGATGGCGACATCGACATACCCTGCGCCATCGGGGATGACGGCCCATCCCGTCAGGGTGCTGTAGTCATCGCCCGCCGTCGCCGTCCCGGTCACGCCATAGTTGACGCGCAGGGCGCCGCGGTTGTTCTGGGCACCGCCGCTGCGGGAGATCCGGAAGGTCGCCGGATCCAACGCGTCCTCGCTGGCGCTCGCGTCCTGGGCAGAAATGCTGACCGCGGGAAGCCAGAATCCCGTGGCGTAGGTCGGATTCGCCCGCTGGGCGGTGGATCCATCGCCCAGGCCGCCATAGCCGTTGTAGCCCCAGGCCATCACCCGCGCGTCGTCCATCAGGGCGAGGCTGTGGGAGGTACCGGCCGCGATGCTGTGGACGCGGCTGAGGCTGGTGCCGCCGGCCAGCTGCACGGCGACGGCGGTGAGCTGGTTCTTGTCGCTGCCGGATTCACCGTTCCCGAGCTGCCCATAGAAGTTGTAGCCCCAAGACCGCACCCAGCGCTCGCCGGTGAGCGCGAGACCGTGATATGCTCCCGCGGCCACGGCGAGGATGTATTGGGCGCCGTTGACGCCATCAATGGTGCTGCGGTTGGTGGTGCCCAGATCGCCTAATTGACCGTAGGCATTATATCCTGTGGCCCAAGGCTTGGAGTTGACCTCGCGCGCAAACACTGAGTGGTAGGTCCCGCACGAGAGGTCGAAAACGCCGTTGTTGTTGGTGGTGGCCGCGGTGAAATAATAACGCCCGGTCACGGTGCCGTCGCCGAGCTGCCCATAGCCATTGTAGCCGGTTCCGTGAACCTGGCCGTTGGTCCCCAGCGCCATGGTGTGATAGAGCCCCACCGCGATCTGCTTGACCCCGTAGAGCGTGGTAGAGGAACCGGTTTTCCCCTGCTGCGCGTACTGCCGGGAGGAGCTCAACCCGTCGCCAAGCTGGCCGTTGGCATTGGTCCCCCAGGCCCAGACCGAGCCATCGTAACGCAAGGCGGCGGCATGATAACGGCCGCCAGCGATGGCGACGATGCCATACAGGTCGGTTCCGCCGCTGGACATGTCAACCCGCACCGCCTGCAGTTGATCGACGAGGGAATTATACTGTCCGCATTGGCCGTCACCATTGTCGCCCCAGGCATACACCGAACCATTGACATCCAGCGCGAAGCTGGTGGCCCCGCCAGTCGAGACGGCAACAATATCGGTGAGCACGCTGCCGCCGCTCCGCTGCACCTGGACGGCATCGGGGTTGGCGGTGCTGCCCGCCGCGTTGATGCCCAGCTCGCCATCAATGTTGCGGCCCCAGGCCCACACGGTGCCATCGGTGCGTAGCGCGACAGTGTGGTAGAGTCCAGCCTCCACCTGGATGAGGCCATCTTGAGGCCAGGTGATGGTGGTGAGCTGGGAGCTGGACAGGTTGCTGCCGCTGGTCCCGGCGCCCAACTGGCCGTTGATGTTGGCTCCGAAACCAAAAACCAGTCCGCTGGCGGTGATGGCCATGGTATGATAGGAGCCAGACCCTGTGCCGAGGCTGCGCGCGGCAGCAGGCATGCCGGGATACACTGCCGAACTCGAATTGGTGGTGCTGCCGTTACCCAGTTGACCGCTGGTGTTGAGACCCCAGGTCAGCATCGCGCCATTGTACCACAGCGCCTGCGAGTGGAAGCGGCCGGCCCCAAGGGCCTTGATGTAGTTCATGGATGTCTGGGTCGCCCGTGAACGGGTACTCTCATCGCCAAGACCCAACTGGCCGTAGTCGTTCCGGCCGGCAGCCCAGGCCTGACCTGCGGCGGTCAGGAACAGCGAGTGGTAGCCGCCGGCGCAGACGGCCTTGACGCCAGCCAGGGAGCTGCCGTCCGTCTGCTGGACGACGACATAGGCTGAGCTGTTGGCGCTGGAGTTGATGCCGAGCTGGCCGTAGGTCCCCATGCCCCAGGACACGACCGTCCCATCGTATCGCAGCGCCAGGTTGTGGTAAGTGCCGGCGCTGATGGCGATGGCATCGAGCAATTCGGAACTGCTGCTGTTGACGACGGACACCGGTGACGAACTGCTGAGGACGCTGGAGTTGTTGCCGAGCTGGCCATAGTTGTTGCGACCCCAGGCATACACTCGGCCGAAGTAGTCGCGGGCGATGGAATGGGCCGCCCCGGCAGACACCTCCGCCATGCGGGTGAGGGATAACTGCACCGGGTAGCTGCTGTTGGATGTCGTGCCATTGCCGAGCTGGCCATAGTCATTGAGCCCCCAGCACAGGACGCGCCCATCACTGGTGATGGCGGCGCTGTGGCCGTCGCCAGCGGCGATGTCGATGATGCCGGTCAAGGGGGTGCCGGCACTGGCCAGCACCTGCACCGGGACGCTGCGGTTGAGGGCCGTGCCATCCCCAAGCTGGCCGCTGTCGTTCAGACCCCAGGCCCACACCGTGCCATCGGCGTTGAGGTGGAGCGTGTGGGCATAGCCGGTGGCGATCTTCGGTTCGACCGCTGCAGCGGCGGACATGACCAGCATCAGGACACAAGCCAAGAGCAGTCGAACGGGGGTCCCCTCTGGATGCCCGTCTCGCTGAACCCGCTGTATGTGAGTGCTGTTCACTTCCCAACCTCCTGCGCCACGCGGACGCGCCATGTGCCAATGCCGAATTCGATGGTCTTGCCGCCGGCGCCCTTGGCGGCCGTGGCGAGGATCGCCGCGCCGCCGTCCTGGGTGGCGCCCCACGCGGCGTCGGCCGCCAGACGCAGGCCGACGTAGGCGCTGGTCACCGTGGGCCGTACGCCGATGCGGTTGGCGTTGCGGTTGTAGTGCCAGGGGTCGCCCCAGCTGCCGCCGCGCGCCACCAGGCGCTCGGAGCCGGCGACCGGCTGCGACACTTCGCCACCACCGGTCGGGTAGGGCGCGTAGGCGTCGGCGGTCCATTCGCTGACGTTGCCGAGCAGGTCGTAGAAACCGAGGGCGTTGGGCAGGCGCGTCGCCACCGGCTGCGGGCCGCCGCCGGCGTTGGCCGAGGACCACGCCACCTGGCCGACACCGGCCTCGTCGTAGGCGACGCCCTCCGGCAGCCAGGCCGGGCCCTCGGCGCCGGCACGGGCGGCCAGCTCCCACTCGGGTTCGAGGGGCAGGCGGGCCGGCAGGTGGTGCTCGTCGCGCAGCCGGGCGCAGACGTCGGCAGCTTGGCGCCAGGTCATACGTTCGACCGGCAACAGGCCGGCATCGGTGGCCACGGCGCGCGATGGGTCGGAGCCGGTGACGGCACGCCACAGCGCGCGCGTCATCTCGGTCTCGGCCAACCAGAAGCCCTGGACCAGGCGCATCTGCACGCGCAACTCGTCGGCGTCGCGGTACGCCTCGCCCTCGGGGCTGCCGACCGTCGCCAGGGCGGGTGGCAGCCAACGCAGGCGCAGACGCACGCCGGCGACCTCGGCCTCGGCCCAGCGGCCGAAACGGTCGCGGCCCTCGGCCACGGCCCACGACGGCTTGGGCGGCCCGTCGAGCTGCTGCTGGCGGGCGGCGGCGGCCTTGACGTCGTCGTCCTCGGGGCCGACCTGCACCGCGACCAGGCGCTGGATGCGGGCGTGCGAGCGCTGCTGCTCGTCGGGCGACTGGGCCAGGATGGCGGGCAGCTTGGCCAGTTCGGCTTTCAGTTGCGCGACATCATCGGCCTTGGCCTTCCACGTGACCCACTGGCGGTCGTCCTTGCCGACCAGTTCGACCAGGGATTTCAGGTTGCTGGCGATCTCGTTGGCGTTGAACGGGGTGCGGCGGTCGAGGATGCGCAGCGTTTCGCGCGAGGCCGATATCAGCTTCACCTTGCCCTGCCAGGCGACCAGGCGCGCATCCTTGGGACCGACCAGGCTTTCGAGTTCGGCGAAGAGGCGGCCGACGTTGTCAGGCACGCCCTGCGCCTTGTCGAGGGCGCCGAGCTGGTCGGCGAGGTTGTCGACGCGCAGTTTCTTGGCCGTCCAGGCCTTCACGTCCGCATCGTCGGACCCGGCGTCCTTGGTCAGACGGTCGAGCCCATCCTTCATCGTCTGGGTGATCGGCGCCACCGCCTCGAAGTCCGTACGCAGGCCGGCACGCAGGTCGGCGACGCGCTTGGCCTCCTGGACCAGGCGCTCGCGCCAGGCGGCGGCGCGCTCGGGATCGACTGCGCCCTTGGCCACCAGCTTGTCGATCTTGGGCGCCAGATCCTTCTGCGCCGCCAGGCTCACATCAGCCGTCGCCGAGACGTCGAGTACGGCGCAGTCCTTCTTGAGGGCACCCAGCACGTTCTGGCTCTGGGTCAGCTGCTGCTGCCAGCCGAGGCGGTCGGGGTCCTGCTCGTTCAGTTCCTTGAGCTGGTCGAGATCGCGCTGGAAGGGCGCGTGCACCGGCTCGGACAGGATGCCGTCGCCGCTGTCCGCGAGCATGCGCTGCAGACGTTTACGGCTGCCGTCGATCGCCGTATTGGCCGCGGCGATGGCGCGGTTCCAGTCGGCTAGCTGGGCGTTGTCCTCACCGACCAGGGCGGCGTACTCGGCCAGCTTGTCGGCCATCTGGTCCTGCTTGGGCTTGCTGATGCGATCTGCGGTGGCGGTGAACACCGCCATGATCTCAGCCTCCCGCTTGGACACTCGATCGTTGGCGCCGGACAGCTTGTCGCGCCAGGCGATCATGCGCGTATCGGTCTCGTCCAGGTAGGTCACCAGGTTGTTGTAGAAGCCCTGGTACTCGGCGCGTTCGCGGACCGTGATCTGGGTATCGGCATCCAGCGGTGCGATCTTCTCGAGCAGCGGCTTGAGGTTGGCATCGTAGGTGTCGAGCCTGCGCACCCATTTGGTCAACTGCTCGTCATCGGCCGGCGCGTAGCGCGCCAGGTCCAGCGTCAGGTCGCGGTACTGTTTGTGCGTACCGGTCTTCAGCACGGCGGTGTCGAGGCCGGCACACTGCGCGCGCAACTCGGACTCTTTGGCATCAAGGGCGTTCAGTCGCGTGGTGAGGCGCGCCACGGTGGTGTCGGCGGCGCCGACCTTGGCCTGCAACGCTTCCAGATCCTTGCGGCCCTGCTGACGGGCTGCCGGGGTCGGCAGGCCGGTTTCCAGCGGGGCCAGCTTGCCGGAAATCTCGGTGACGGCGGCGATCTTGGCGCGCCACGCCTTCACGTCGGCATCGGTGCTGCCGCTGTTGCTGGGCAGCAGCTTCGCATAGGCCTCGACGCGGGCGGCGATGCCTTCCGGCAGCGCCGTGACCTTGTCCATGATGTCCGAGATGCCCTTGCGCTCGTCGAGAAGGATCTTTTTTCCTACCAGTTCCGCCTCTTTGTCCTTGAGGATCTGCGCGTTTGCCGCCGCCGTTTCCGCATCTCGCTTCGCCTGTTCCTTGCCTGCCAACCAGATGTACCCGCCCACGCCCAACCCGATGACCAGCAGCGCCGCCGCCGCGACCGGCAGCATGTTGCGCTGCAGCCAGGTCATCTGCTCGCGCTTGGCCTCGTCGGCGCCGGTGCCCAGCTTGTAGTTGGCGATCGCCGACTTCAGCCGTCGGCCGACTGGTAGCGGTTCTCCGGCTTCTTCTGCAGGCAGCGCATGACCACGGCCTGGATCTCGTCGGAGACCGCCGCGTTCAGTTCCTTGGGCAGCTTCGGCTCTTCGTAGCAGTGCTGGTAGATCAGCGCGTTGGGCGTCGAGCCGTCGAAGGGCTTCTTGTCGCAGAGCAGTTCGTAAAAGACCACGCCAAGCGAGTAGAGGTCGCTGCGCGTATCGACCTCGCGGTCGCCGCGGCCCTGCTCGGGGCTGACATAGGCCGGCGTGCCGACCGCCTGGCCGGTCATGGTCAGGTTGTGCTCGCCCAGCACCTTGACGATGCCGAAGTCGGCGATCTTCAGGAGGCCGTCCTTGGTCACCATCATGTTCGGCGGCTTGATGTCGCGGTGCACGATCTGATGGCGTCCCGCTTCGGCCAGGCCCTTGGCGGCCTGCAGGATGTAGCCCAGGCACTCGTCGGGGGTCAGCGGCTTCTGCTGCTCGCGCCGCTCCTTGATGATGTCGTAGAGGTCCTTGCCCTCGATGTACTCCATCGCGTAGAAGTGGTTGCCGTCGTGCTCGCCGACTGCGTAGACCTGCACGACGTGCGGCGTCTGCAGCTTCGAGGTGGTCGAGGCTTCGAGCTGGAAGCGCTGCAAAAGACGGGTGTCCTGCGCCAAGTTGGGCGGCAGCACCTTGATCGCGACGCGGCGTTTCAGCGACTTCTGCTTGGCGCGGTACACCGCGCCCATGCCGCCCTCGCCGAGGATGCCACCCATCTCAAAGTCACCCCACGACTGGCCGGTGTGCGGGCCCTTGCGGCCCTGCAGGTGCCAGGCGTCGTCGAAGGCGATCGAGGTGCCCACACCGGTGCGCGGCTTGAAGCCGGCCAGGCTGTGGTCGGTGCGCGGCTTGCCACCCACCGTCGCCGGGGTCGGCGTGGCGCCGGATTGCAGGGTCAGTTCGCGACCGTCGATGCCCGTGGCCGGGGTCTGCAGGGTCATCTCCCGACCGTCGAGACCGGTCGCTGGCGTCTGCAGGGTCATCTCACGACCATCGAGACCCGTGGCAGGGGTCTGCAGGGTCAGTTCACGGCCGCTGATGCCCGTCGCCGGGGTCTGCAGGGTCAACTCACGACCATCGAGACCCCCGGTCGCCGGCGTCTGCAAGGTAAGCTCTCGACCATCCAGTTCGCTGAGCCTTATCCCACCCGTGGCCGGCGTCTGAAGTGTTAGCTCACGTCCATCAAGACCACCAAGCGACTGTGCTGCAGCGACTTGTGACGGCTGTTCGGCCCCTGCTGCGGGCGGCAGCATGGTCAGTTCACGGCCGGAGAGGTCGGTCGAAGACACACCCCCCGGCTCGCTCGGTGGAGGGGTCGAAGCGGGCGGGGGTGTTGTTTGGTTCGACATGAGAACTTCGGGTCCATTAGACCGGAGAACTTACATAACTGCAAGCAGCAGAAGTGATGCAATTGATTCAGTGCTTGCTGGTGACCCTTTAAGGTCTGACCTCTGCGTCGTATCGCCATAGCCCACTATGCATGAATACGGTGGGCCGGGTGATCAGAATGAGAAGTACTCAAACCGCAGTCCCCCCGCCCTCCGTACCGCAGGTCGTGACATCCTGACCGGCGAAACACAGCCTGAACGAACGCGCCCCTGCCACGCCGCATGGCGCACCAAACGCATGCGGACCCGAGACGCTCACTCGTCAGACAACAGGACCTTCCGGGCGCTCACCCGCCTGCTGCAGCCGGATCGATGGGTTCAAACCAGAGGTTTGTGATTTCGGCGGTAATGCTCCTACCTTCCGCGAGATTCGTGATGGTTAGGGCGCGCTGCCTCCACATGGGGGAGATGAGTGGAAGGGAAGACAGGCTGTCGCTCTCCAAGATCCCTCCGGAAGGAGTCTCAAACCGCAGACCCATCGTCTCCGGTTGTCCGGGCATGGCTACGCTGGGAGTCCACTGAACACGGAAGGACTCGCCGGGGCCATCATGTACATCCAAACGCAGATTTCCTGCTCCACCGAAGAGTTCCGGACCGACTTGGACGGTCAGCGCGCGCTGGGCATACGTGCCCATGTCATACGTCCCGATTTGTGGATCTGGGGAGCTATCGATCGCGGCCGTGGTGTAGCGGAACGATCCCGATATCGGCGTGCCCACGGCGACTCCGGCACCGAAGACGCCCGTCATGTTGGTGATGGTCGCCTCGAAGCGAACGGTCACTGCGCCCGTCGGAGTCGGCGGCGGCTCAACGATCTCAGGAGCCTCAACCGTAAAGAATACGGCGTCCGACCAGGCGCCAACTCCGCCATATGTGCCGTACGCCCGGGCGCGCACCTGGTGCTGGCCAACCGTCAACGGGACCAACGCCGGAAGGCGGTCCTGGCGCCAAGTGCCGGTCAGATCCGTCTGGGTCCAGGCAACCGACTGGCCATCCAGTTCGATCTCCACCTGGGTTTGGGGGGCCGCGGTTCCGCTGCATGCGATCTGCGAATCCGGACGGATAGGTGAACCGATCGGATCGGCGGTCACGCTGATCGTGGGCACAGCGATGGCGATCGCGACCTCGACGGGGGCAGATGCCGGTCCGACGTTCCCCGCGTCATCCACGGCCCGCGCAGTGACGGACAATGTGCCGGCCCGATTGCCGGGGTTCCAGCGATAGGACCACTGCCCGGTCGCGGCATCGGTCGCCACACCACCAATCTGCTGCCCCATGAGGGACAGCCTGACCGTCGATCCCAACTCGGCCTGACCGCTGATGATCAGCGTGGTGCCAGGCAGCACGATGTCCCCGACCGCCTGACCCTCTCCCACGACAGTGATACCGGACGGAGCGGCGGGCGGGCTCGTGTCGCCAGACGGCTGACCGTCGGACCAGATTTGTTCCAGGGTGGCGTCGATATTGAGCCATCCTTGACCGGTGCCGTCATCGTCGAGACTTATGGAGAGCGAGCCTTGTTCCCAGGCCTGCAGGCCAGGCAATGATGTGGGCAGAGCATTGGAGACGAGGGCCTGGCTACCACCCATCAGGCTGAACGAGATGACGCTGATCGGCAACGGCACGCCACTCTGGTTGTTCCGGCCAATATTGCTGTCGCTCTGTACGACGAAAACATCAGCAATGGAGTTTGGCCCACCAATGGGGTATTCATCTCCTACGCCAACCATGACCTGCGGCGTCTGAGGATGGCTGCCAAAGAACCTGTCACCGAGCGTAGCGGTGATCCCGATACCCGGCTCGGTATAGCGGTAGATGCCAGCGCCGGGAACAGAAGCGTCGTCCTGGGCGCCTAGCCGGTAGGTGATAGTGCCAGTTATCAGTTGGCCCTGCTCAATGTCGTTCGTTTGCCCTGACGGCGCGTTGACGCTATCCACCCTGGCGCGGTAGTGGATGGTGACCAAAGCGCCGGTGACAACTGCCGGCCCGACCTGCACAACTATCGAAACCGGCTGGCTGGGCGTGTTGTCAGCGGCAATGGCTCTCGCACTGATCGTATGCATACCTGCCGTCAGGCCTTGCTGAATCTGCAGCGTCCAGGTGCCGACGGCGGTGTGGTGGATCATAGCTGGGGAGTACACCTGTGTATCGACGGTAAGTTCGACTTGAGTCCCTGGCTCGACCCGGCCGGTCACCACCAGCGGACGCCCATCCGTCAGGTAGAGTGCCGGATCCAGGGCATCCGCGACATTCAGATCCGTGGGCGGTGCCGGTGCGACCACCACGATGCGCGGATCGTACACGACATTGAGCGCAGCCGCGGTCTGGTTGCCGGCCACATCGGTGGCGGTGATGACCACGGCGTGGACGCCGATGTCGAGCGGATTGGCCGTCCGATCCAGGCTCCAGGAGCCGCCCGTCGGAACCGGCGTGCCGATGACGCGGCTGTCCAGGCTGACGCTGAGGCGCTCGGCGTCGCCCGCTGAACCCGAGAAGATCAGGCCGGCGACTCCCGTCTGGCCATCGCCGACGCTGCCGGTGTCGGGGCTGAAGCCGATGGTCGGGGCGGTGGCGCGGGTTTTGATCTGGAAGGTCAGGGCGGCCGAACGTGCCGAGGTCGAGCCCGCCGCGTCCGTGGCCTGGGCGGTGGCCTGATGCGCCCCGTCGGCAAGGACGGCGGCGGTGAAGCTCCAGGCACCCTGGGCATTGGCGCGCACCGTGCCCGCGACCTCACCGTCGATCGCGATCACGACACTGGCGCTGGCCTCGCTGCTGCCGCTGAAGGTCGGGGTCGTGTCCCTGGTGATGCGGTCGTCGTTACGACTGCCGGTATCGGTGCTGAACGTGCTCAGCACGGGTGGGGCAGGCGGGGCATTGTCCACCACCAGGGTCTTGCTCGCACTGGGCGAGAGGTTGCCGGCCAGATCCTCGGCCTGGATGGAGAACGTATGGCTGCCCGGAAGAAGAGGGGGCAGATCGACGCCCCAGGTGCCATCCGCCGCCACCTCGGTGCTGCCAACCGGCTGGCCGGCGATGGAGACCGTCAACCGGCTCTGCGCCTCGCCGCGGCCCTGCACGCTCACCCGTTCACTGCTGGTGATCCAGTCGGTTGCGCTGCTGCCGGTGTCGGGCGTGATGGAGGTGAAGGTCGGGGCGGCTGGGGCGCGCAGATCGACCAGGATGGTGTACGATGAAGAGCGCTGCCCGACGCCCGTTCCGACGCTGGCGGTCAGCACGTGCTGGCCGTGCGCCAACGGCGCGGCAGCCAGGTCGTAGGCCCACCCCCCCGCCGCTCCGGAGGCTGTTTCGCCGACCACTTTATTGTCGATGCGCAGGGCGATCACCTCGCCACCTCGCGACTGGCCGCGGATGGTGAATCCGGCGATATTGGTGATCCCATCCGTGGCGATGCGGCCGCTGTCCGGCGCGATGTCGAGGATGCTGAAGGGCTGGTCGGCAGCGGACGCCGAAATTGCCATGGAGAACAGGAGGGTGAAAACAGAGGACTTGAAAATCATGGGGCGGCATGCTTTGAGTCACACGCCTCGGCGCAAGTCGGAAAATTGCTGCTGTCCCGACTACCTCAACCCGTCCACGCCACCCCGCGCAGCTTGGCTGCGATGCCCTGCAGGGCGTGCACCGCCGGGGTCGGGGTGCCGGTGACCAGCGGCTTGCGCCGGCGCACTGCGGTGGCCACCGCTTCGTCGCGCGGGATGATGCCGAGCAGGTCCAGCGAGCGGCCGAGGTGCTTCTGGCACACGGCGCGGATGCGCGCGAAGGCGGCGAGGCCGTCCTGCTGGTCGCGCGCCATGTTGACGATGACGCGCAGGTCCTGGCCGGGCTGGGCCTGCTCCAGCACCTTGACCAGGGCGTAGGCGTCGGCCATCGCGGTCGGTTCGGGGGTCATCACCACGCACACCACGCGCACGGCGCGGCAGGCGGCGATGACCTCGCGGCCGATGCCGGCCGGGGTGTCGAGGATAAGCGGGGCGCGCGTGCGGCCGAGGCGTTCGAGGCCGGCGAACAGCCGATGCAGCTCCTGCTGGCCGAGATTCGCCAGCGCATCGACGCCGGAAGCGGCCGGCACCAGGCCGACGCCGAGCGGACTCTCAGCGATCACCGATTCGATCGGCCGGCCGGCCAGGATCACCTCGGCGAGATTGGCCGCCGGTTCGACGCCGAGCACCAGATCGGCGTTGGCCAGGCCGAGATCGAGATCGACGAGCAACGGCTTGGCGGTCTGCGCCAGCAGCACGGCGAGGTTCACTGCGACGCAGGTCTTGCCCACCCCGCCCTTGCCGCCGGTCACGCAGAAGCCGGGCAGCCGCGGTAGCGGCGGCGCGGGGTGCTGGCGCAAGGAGGCGGCCTGATCGGGCATCATTGCCACGAGGGGTTAGGGGGGAGAGCCATTGCCACAGGGGTTGGGGGTTAGGGAAAGACAGGACATTGCCACAGGGGTTAGGGTACGAGGTGGGCGTTGCAACCCTAACCCCTGCGGCAATGGAGTGGCAATTCCCCTAACCCCTAACCCCTAGGGGCAATGAGGGGCAATGGGCTGTTGCCCCTAGGGGCAATGGGAGAAGGCGGTCGACAACCAGCGCCGGGTCGGCGGCGACGAGGTCCTCGGGCACCTCCTGGCCGGTGCCGAACCAGCGCACCGGCAGGCGGTGGCGGCGCAGGCAGCCGTAGAGGCGGCCGGGCTCGGCACATTCGTCGAGCTTGGTGATCAGGGCGTGCTCGACCGGCAGGACCGAGAAGCGCTCGACCGCGCTGGCGAACTCGGCGCGGCCGGCGTTGGCCGCCACCGCCAGGGTCACCGACAGGCCGGGGCAGGCGCGGCAGAAGCCTTTCAGCTCCATCAGGCGCGCCTCGTCGGCCGGGCTGCGGCCGCTGGTGTCGATGAGGATGTGGTCGCGGTCGGCGTAGCGCGCCAGCACGCGCGCCAGCTCGGCCGGGGTGCTGGCGAC
>JAIFND010000244.1 GCA_020047915.1 bacterium
CGACTACGCCGACATGACCCCAGCGGCCTACGCCGCGAAGGCGACAGCGAAGAACTGATCCGTAGTCAAGAGAGCGTCATCGGAGCGATACCGATGACGGCTTGGGCAGTGTGATGATGCCGGACGAGGAATTCCTCCAACCGGTCCAGCATCGGTTGATAGTAGGACTCCATCCAGCAGGTGGGCGGCAGCAGGAAGAATCCCAGCGGCGTGTAGCCGCAGGCAGCGATGACGGCGACTTTCTCAGCGGCGGTGGCGATGCCGGGGTACTCGCGGCGCCAGTGCACGTCGATCTCGGCCGGGCGCTCGCGGGTGGTCCAGGTGATTTCGGAGACGGCGACCATGCCGCCCGGCTTCAGCAGGCTCCGCCAGGCGCGCAGGCCCTCAGCGAAGCCGACCGTGTAGATCGAGCCCTCTGACCAGAGCAGGTCGAAGGGTTGCACGGGTGCCGGCAGGGCATCCATCGAGGCTGTGACCGCGTCAATGCGATTGGCGACGCCAGCAGCAGCGGCGCGCTGATGCAGGCGTTCGAGGAAGGCTGGGTGCAGATCCACAGCGGTGATCTGCGCTTGGGGCAAAGCCTCCGCTAGGACCAATGTGGACGCCCCGGTGCCGCAGCCCAGATCCGCAACCCGGAGCGCTTGCGTGGCGTCCAGCCCGGTCAGGTCCAAGGCGCGGCGAGTCATCGTCTCGTTGCCGGGCCCCAGTCGGTCTCCATTGCGGTGCAGGTCGATGATGAGGTCTAGATCGCTCATGACGGCAGCTTCCTGCCCGGATTCGGCCGGCCAAGCGGCTGACTGCGTCCGAAACCGCATGATCCGCGCGGAGAGCCCTGGAACGGAGAATGGGTCCGGAGCGGACACCGCGCAAGATTACACAGCCCCTGCAGCAACAGCCAGCTAGCCGGCACGGCGCCGGGCGATTGCATCACCAGCATGGACATTGCGGCGAAGCAGCCCGGGCCGTGCTACGCGCCCGGTTGCTGCTGAGATCCGCCCCGGAGCATGCCCGGCGATGAGCGCCCCGCGTGTCCTGGAAGTGCTACGCGTCTTCGGACAGCTTGGACTGACCTCCTTCGGCGGTCCGATCGCGCACCTGGCGTACTTCCGACGGGAACTCGTCGAGCGCCGGCAGTGGCTTTCCGATGCCGCCTACGCCCATCTGGTGGCCTACTGCCAGTTCGTTCCTGGACCGGCGAGCAGCCAGGCTGGGTTCCTGATCGGCTGGCATCGTGCTGGGGTGCTCGGCGGCCTTGCCGCCTTCATCGCGTTCACCGCACCCTCCGCCGTGCTGCTCGGGTTCGCTGCTCTCGCATTCGCATCAATCGGTCCCTCCGGGGCGTGGATCGCCGGCATGAAGGCGGCGGTTCTCGGCGTCGTGGCGCAGGCGGTCCTGTCCATGGCCCGGAACCTGTGCCCGGATCCCGCACGGGCGACCATCGCAGCGGGCGTGGCCATCGTGTGCATGCTCAGCACCTCGCCGTGGATGCAGGTGGCCGCGCTCGTTCCCGCTGGACTGGCCGGGTTGCTAGCCCTGCGCCTGCGCGAACAACACGAGGATCCGGGCATCCAGTCGCCGTCCATCACCATCACGGCTGTCTGCTTCGGCATACTCGGCCTCCTCATCCTCGCCGTCATCGCGATGGCGGCATTCCATCCCGGGCCGATAGGCCAACTCCTGAGCACCTGCTTCCAGGCAGGCGGTCTGGTATTCGGTGGCGGGCACGTCGTCTTGCCGCTGCTCCGCGATCCGCTGGTGCATGCCAGCCTGATGACCGACGACCAATTCCTGGCCGGCTACGGCGCGGCTCAGGCCGTACCAGGACCGCTGTTCACGGTGTCGGCCTGGATAGGCGCCACCATCGCCGGATGGCTGGGGGCGGTCCTGGCGGTACTGGCCATCTTCGCCCCCGGCCTATTGCTCGCGCTGGGTGGCTTGCGGATCTACAACGGCTTCGGTGGCCACCCGAATACGCGTCGCATCGTTGCCGGATTGAATGCCGGGGTGGTTGGTCTGCTCGGTGCGGCGCTGTGGTCGCCCATCGGCCACGAGGCGGCGCATCATCCCGCCGGCATCCCGTTGGCCTTGGCCGCGTTCATCGCCCTGGAGGTCTGGCGGGCCCCGGCATGGCTCATCGTCATCTGCTGCGCCGGAATCACGACACTCATGCGGGCAGCGACTTTGACTTGGCAGGTCAAAGTCGCTGCCCTCAAGGACTCTAGACATGCTCCCAGGTCAGAGGAGTTGGCTGAGCAAGGTCCGCGCCGGCACCACCGTCGGCTCATGGCGGGCGAAGCAATCCGCTGCCACGTATTCCCGGTCGAGCACCACCTGGAAGGCATGTGGGGCTTTGATCTGGTCCTGGTAGTATTTCAGTGCCGGGCTGAGGTTGTCGCGTCCAGCCTTGACCTCGACCAGGAACCACGGCTTGCGGTCGCGGATCACTACGAAATCGACCTCGCGCTGCTGCTTGTCCCGCAAGTAGCGCAGCTCGAAGGTGCCCAGGCCCAGGTCGCTCCAGCCTTCGACCGCCTTGAGCAGGTGGCAGGCGACAAAGGTCTCGGCGCGCTTGCCCGGATCCTCGATCCCGGACCAATCGCGCAGGAACCACTTCGGCTCCTTGCGCAGCGACTTGGTGACGTTGCTGAACCATGGTCGGATCAGGACGCCGACATGCAGCGCTACCAGCAGGTCGAGCCAATGCTTCACCGTGTCGGGTGCGACGTGCAGATCATCGGCCAACGACTTCATCACGATCTGATCGCACGAGCGATCATGCAGGAGTTCTGCGAGCAGGCCGATCTGGGCCACTTCGCGCACCAGGGTCAGGTCGCGGATATCCTCGCGCAGGAGTTGGTGCTGTCTGGAGTCGCGCCACCGGCGCGAGAACACCGCCGACCGCTGAGCGAAGGGTTCGGGAAATCCCCCGTGCTCCCACAGGGCTTTCCACTGGACCTCGGGTAGCGCCTGCGGTCCGCGGATCAGCGTGTCTGGAATGGTGGGCGCCACCAGTTCGCCGACTGAGAACGGATGCATGCGATAGTGGAAGTATCGCCCCATCAGACTGTCGCCGCCCTGGCGATAGACGTCCAGGCGCGAAGACCCGGTGACGATCACCCGGCAACGGTCGGCATAGATGTCGAAGAACCCCTTGAGCCAGTTCTTCCAGCGGCCGAATTTGTGGATCTCATCGATGGCGATGACCGGCACCTGTTCGGCCAGGTTGTTCAGCCCGACATGCGTGGCCACCGCATCCGGCCCCGCCGCGATCAGCCTCCGGTGGGCCGGGTTGTCCCAGTCGAGGTAGCTGGCGGACAGATGCCGGGCCGTCGTGGTCTTGCCGACCTGATGCGGCCCGCTGATGAAGGCCATCTGGCGGTAGCTGGCCAGATGCCTGGCGATTAGGGCGTCGTAGAGGCGCGGGAGTGTCTTGGCCATGCCGGACCAAAATAGATCGAACTCGATTTTGGTTCAGACTAAAATTGGGACGTGCTGATATTGGTCCTGCATCCTGAAGACGCTGGGCGATGGGCTGTCCGGTGTAGTTCGGTTCGTCGAGCCGGACGGGGCTCATAACCCGGGCAGAGAGGTCAGAGAGATTGCGGCGCCGCCGGTCGAATCCGAGGGTGTCCACCTCGTCCGGGCGGTGGCCCGGGCCGGACAGAGAGGTTCAGATAACGCGAGAACCCACGGAATACCGTGGGTTCTGCGCTGGCCGTTTGGCCTCGACCTGTTAACGGAAAAGCCCCGGTTTTCACCGGGGCTTTTCTTTGGTTGCGGGGGATGGATTTGAACCACCGTCCCCGCTCGGTCGCCTCCTCGCTGCGCTGCGGGGGCTCGGTCGCCTGCGCGCGGCCGGACGCCACGCCCGTGGCGTCCTATCGCGTGCTCGCTCGGTCGCCTCGCTGCGGCCGCGATGCCGTGCTCGCCTTCGGGTTATTCGCCCAGACGGCTCAGCGAAGGTCGCCGATCCACACCCATCGCAGCTGCAACCAAACGAAGAAGGCCGGACTTGCGTCCGGCCTTCTTCGTTTGGTTGACCAGATGGGACAGGAGCCGTGCGGTTCTCCGCTCTCCTGTCAGTTAACACAAGGTCATATCGACCTGCTCAGTGACTACGGCATACAGGTGAAGGGTGTCATCCGGGAAGGGCAGGAATCCGTAGTGCCGGTAGAACGAGGCCGCGTTGGCGTCCTTGGCGTGGACTACGACGCCATGGGTGGGCACCTGGAGCGAGGCCTGCAGGGCGCGTTTGGCAGCGTCGATGAGGAGCAGGCCCCCCAAGCCCCGTCCACGAGCGTCGGTGGCGACAGCCAGCCGTGCGATGAGGGCCACGTACAGAGGTTCGGGCGGCAGTTTCTTCCGCAAAGCCTCGGGCGCATGGTCGAACGCCACGTGGAAGGGTGCCAAGCTGTAGTAGCCGAGGGGAACCGTTGGGTGACTTGGTTCGGTGGCAACCCAGACGGTCGTCCGCCGCTTGCGCTGGCTTTGGCCGGCCTGCTCATGGAACCAGCGGTCGAGGGCTTCAACTCCAGATGAGAACCGACTGCGCTCGTGCGTCTCGGCAAGGGGTCCGATCGTCAGATTCACTGGCTATCCACCGTCTTATTCCAGCGCTGGGCGGCCTTGCGCAGCGCTGCGTTCGGCTTGGGCGGATGGGCTAGCGCATCCGAGAACGCGGCAGCGTCCTTGTCGGAGAGGCGCAAGACATGCGCAGTTTCAGCAGCAACCTCCACGCGTGGACGCAAGGTGATGGTGCCGTCGCTGGAAACCTCGGCAGCGAGACCGGCAATCGGCACGCCGCCCAGGTACTCGCGGGCTCGTCGGAGCAGGCTGTCCAGTCCGACGCGTCCTTTAGTGTCAGGGCGAAGGACGAGCGGATTTCTATGGAGGGACGCGGTAGCCATGGTTGCAGCATAGCGGGTGGGGGAGGAGGTAAAGTGGGATATCCCACCTATGGTCCTCGAGCGCGTTTCCATCGTAGAAGCCCTGAGACCCACTCTGCTTGCGGAAAATGTCGGCTCGGCAGCCTGCCGCGCCCTCTGCTTTGGACACAGCCATGATCCTGAACGTCGTTGCCGATGCCCGCTATCTCCGCGAGAAGGCCCGCGCTGATTACCTGGATGCTGAACGGGGCCTCTTTGAGCGCTGGGGCCCGACCGCTGGACGGAATCTTACAGACGATGATCGACGTCTGCTTGCGGTACAGGGCAAAGCCGTTGGCTGGACGCACAGACTATCCGCCGCTGGCATCGCAAACTGATCGGCATCACACGAGCAAAATCCGGTGGCAAACCACAGACCTCGCCGGTGGTCGAGGCGCTGGTCGTGAAGTTGGCGGTCGAGAACTCCTACGGCAACGACAGTTGGGGTCGGCGGCGGATCGCCGGGGCGCTCCTGGCGCTGGGCCACGATCTCGACGCTGGGACTGTCCGCAACATCCTGCGTCGCCACGGCATCCCGCCGGCGCCCAACCGAGGGCGAGGTCGGGACAACGATCTGCAGATGGCGGTCGAGACGCTGGCCGATATCGCCATCGACTTTGCGCAAACGGTCGTCATCGATGCCGGTCGCATCTGCCGCCTCTATATCCTGCTGGCCATTCATATTCAGACCCGTGAAGCCGTCCTGGTTGGTATCACTGAGCATCCGACCGAGGCGTGGATGCTGCAATGCGCCCGCAATCTGACCATGGCAGAGGTTGGGTTCCTGCAACTGACCAAGGCGGCTTCGATCCAGATGGACCATGACGCGATATTCACCGCGCATTTCAGGAAGACTCTCGCCGACGCAGGGCTCGACGTGCGATTCACGCCACGCCGCCAACCCTGGAAGAATGGCCACATCGAGCGATTCATCCAGACCCTCAAGAATCTCGTTCTCCACAAGTTTATCTTCCTCGGCGAAAATGCCGTGCGCGAAGCCATCTCGATCGGGATTCGGCACTATAACCAAGAGCGACCGCACCAGTCCCTGGATAATCGCCCGCCCAAGCCTCCGTCTGGTTCCGCCCCAGACCTCAGCAAACCCATCATCCGAATCGACCGTCTCGACGGCGCCATCCATCATTATGTCAGGGCGGCGTAGACTTGCAGAAAACGGACTCGAGCGGGAAATTCGGCATTAAAGTGAGGTTATTCCTGGATGTTCTCAATTCACCAGGACACCGCTGGCCGGCATCCGCATCCACACCCGGGTCGGGCGCGCCCTGAAGGACCCAAGCCCGGCGGGGAAGCATCTTAGTCTGCTGTGGGAGGCCGCGCAGACGCCCGAGGGGGTCATGGAATTCAAGCAGCCACGTGGATGACTGGGTAGGCTAGGCTATTCGACCCGGCAGCTGCTGCCAACAGGCACAAACACAACGCCATCACCTAGATGAGGTGAGGGCGTGGTACCATACCGGCGTAGGCATCAGCTTCTAGGAGTAGCTTTTGGTGTTCTATCCGCCATTGAGGTCGGCACTTGAAAGTCTCAGGCGCATCCGACAAAAAAAGGAATCGAACTCTCCTGAGACACGCGCATCATCAAGGTCATGTATTTGCACATACTCATCTATGGTTAGGCTGGAAAATTCGACCCATTGTGACAAGTCCTCGAACTTATACCTTAATATAAAAGTCCGCACAGCGTGGTGCCATTTCGCAGCAAGGATCTCTCGCTTGCGCATTAGTTGAATACCCGCGCTAACCTTTTCGTCGTATGTCCTGCTGGCGTCTACAACAGTTTTAGGAACTGGGAGATCACATCGAAGGTCAATGGCGGAAAGGTCAGGGGCATGCGCCGATTCCCAAGCCTTGCGGATATCACCCTTGATGCCCTCTGCGCATTCATCGTCGCCCAAGAACGACATGGTTAACCCGATAGTACCTCTTGGATTATCGCTAATTGATACTCCTTTCATGAGCCAGTTGCCAACGCCTGCCGGCCATGCCTTGCTTGAAATGTCAACGTGTCCTCGGCCGTCAAAATACAAAAACGCATTCGATTGACAATCCTCTTCCCCAAGCATTACCATTTCGAATGGGATTTCACCATGGTCTACGGAAAATCCGCACACCGAAGTGACGCCGTTCTCCACATACCCGATAAAGACCCCACCGCCAATTTCATGCGCAAAAGGGAATCCCAAACTGTCGATCGTCTCACACATATCACTGTCCGATGATGCCGGCATTACACCGACAAACTTCGACAGATGACACTGAGGAATGGCGCCATGGTCGGGCGCGTCGCATTCTTTGTCCGGATTCCCATTTGAGCGAATGATAAATCCGGCGTACGCATCGTCGGAAAAATTCCGGTTAATCCACCTTAGAGCAACGATGTCTCCATTCCCAGCGGCCTCCTCATAGGCGCTAAACACCTCGAAGCGTTGCTCAGGCGTAGATTCACGAGGAAGAAGACTTTCGAGATTCTCAGCTACACCCCTCAGTCCCAATGGACTCTTCGCGTATGCGGCAGCCACTTCGTATACGCGCGCATAGGCAGTGTCGCTCTTCAACAAATTGGCAAATATAGGACCCATTATTTCGTCATTCGACGCCTTGGCCATCCAATGAATAGCAGCCTGACTGCCGTAGTCGGCCGCTCTCACGTACTCCCTGAATACAGGTCCCTCGCTGTTCTGTGTGGGTAGCCCGACTTCAGTAATAGCAGGGTATATTAGTCCGATAAATCCAGGTCGCCGGCCAGAAGTCAGCGCATCGGATGACGAAAGAACCCCAGCTTTCACTGAGGTTCTTCGTGATTCAGAGGCAATCGGGCCTCCCGCATGCGCTTGGCCCCAGCACCATCTGGGTTCCTCCCTCATGCGGGCACGTCAGTATGCTCTGCTGAGTGAGGGCATCGGCAAGCATGGCCTATGGGGTCGTATGGCCCCGTGTTCACCCACACGAGACAGCGCGGAACC
>JAIFND010000203.1:0-2190 GCA_020047915.1 bacterium
CTGCTGCCGATGGCGATCGGCATCCCCGCCTTCTCGGTGGCGTGGAGCCCGATGGCCACCGCCTTCGTCGCCGGCCTGATGATGAGTACCGCGCTGACCCTGGTGGTTTTGCCGGCAGGGTATCTGCTGCTGGAACGCAGGGTGCCCAAGCAGTGAAGCATGCCTTGAATACACGAACATCTCCCACCTGGTCAGGCGAGGACCCGGGTGGCCTGCACGTCGAAGTGGGTCGGTGGCTGGGACGCAAGGCGGAAGGAGGAAGGCGGAAGGCGGAAGAGATGCTGCGACGCCGTGTCGCCCGATCGGGCGACAACCTGCCGTACCTACAGCATGCGCCTGTCGGCACACCCCGGCAATTCTTCCGCCTTCCGCCTTCCGCCTTCCGCCTTGGCCTGAACCTTCGTTGGCCTGACATTGGCCATCCGGACGTCCGGACTGCCTTGGATGGTGGGTGCCCATGATCGCCCTGCTGCCCTACTGGCACATCGCCCGCCTCACCCTGCTGCGCCTGATGGCGTACCGCATGCGCTTCGTCACCGGCATTGCGACCTATGCGATCTTCGTCGGTGGGCAGTGGTTCATCTGGAAGGCGATCTTCGAGGCGCGCGGCCCCGGGGCCGAGATCGGCGGCCTGACCCTGGCGCAGCTGACCACCTACCTGGCGGTGGGCTACATGGCGCGCTCGGCCTACTTCACCAACCTCGACAGCGAGATCGCCGGCAAGTTCCAGAACGGCGATGTCGCCCTCGACCTGATGAAGCCAATCAGTCCGCTCGGCCAGTGGCTGGCGCTGGCGACCGGTGAGTGCGCCTTCCGCGTGCTGTTCTTCGCCCTGCCGATGGCCTGCGTGCTGGTGCCGGTGTTCGGCGTCAGTTCCCGGCCCTGTTCCTGCTCGCCTTCCTGATCAACCACGAACTGAACGTGGCGACCGGCATCGCCTGCTTCTTCCTCGAGGATGTGACCGCGCTGACCAGCCTGAAGCGCAACCTGCTGATGCTGCTGTCCGGACTGATGGTGCCGCTGCACTTCCTGCCCGACGCCGTGGCCGCGGCGGTCAGTTGGCTGCCCTTCGCGGTGATCAGCTACTGGCCGGTGATGGCCTGGGTCGGCGAACTGGGCGTGCATGGCCATCCCGGTTTCCTGCACATCGCCGCGCTCGGCCTGGGCTGGCTGGCGGTGCTGCACCTGGGCAACCGCGCGCTGTGGGCCAAGGCGCGCGGGCGGCTGGAAGTGCAGGGCGGCTGAGGCCGCGTGCAACTCCGCCCGGGCCGCCATAGTGCCCGGCCGTGGGCGACCTCCTCGACAACCTCCGGCAACTGGTCGAACTCGACCGCGCCTTCGGCATCGAGTTCCAAGGCAAGCCCGCGGCCCGCCCCCAGCCCGCCGTGCCCCCCGCGCACGCCGCGGTTCACGCCCATGCCGTGGTCCAAGCGCCCCCCGCCCCCCGCCCCCGCCCCCCGCCCTGTCCGGCCTGCCCGCCGCCGATCTCGCCGCCATCGCCGCCGCGATCGCGCAATGCCGCGCCTGCGGGCTGTGCCAGGGTCGTACCCACACCGTCCCCGGTGAGGGCACTCCCACTCCCGAACTCGTGTTTGTCGGTGAAGGCCCCGGCGCCGACGAGGACGCCAGCGGCCGGCCCTTCGTCGGCGCGGCAGGGCAACTGCTCGACAAGATGATCGGCGCGATGGGTCTGGCACGCGAGCAGGTCTTCATCTGCAATGTGGTGAAATGCCGCCCGCCCGGCAACCGCGCCCCTGAGCCCGAGGAGATGGCGGCCTGCCTGCCCTTCCTCGAAGCCCAGCTCGGAGTGCTGCGGCCGAAGGTCATCTGCCTGCTCGGCGCTACCCCGCTGAAGACCCTGCTCGGCCTGTCCGGCATCACTCGGCTGCACGGCCAACGTCAGGAATGGCGCGGCATTCCAGTCATCCCGTCCTTCCACCCGGCCTATCTGCTGCGCAATCCCGAGGCCAAGAAGCCGGCCTGGGAGGACCGCCGGGGAGAAAAGCTTAGAGCTTAGAGCTCAGAGCTTGGAGCTTTGAGCCCGCATTCCTGCAACGGCCCTTGTTGCAGTCGGGCGCGGCAGCGCCCTCGGACTCCAAGCTCAACCTAAACGCAGCATTCCACACAGAGAACCAGAGCCACCAGAGGTCAAGACAAGGATTTGCGCGATTTCTTGGGTTCACCCGGACG
>JAIFND010000203.1:2233-12591 GCA_020047915.1 bacterium
GCTCAAAGCTCAAAGCTCAAAGCTCAAAGCTATCTGCATATTGCCTCCGCGCCTCCCATCTCCAGTTTACCCAGGCATGTCCTCACGCCGCGAGACCGATGATGACCTGCCGACGATGGACCTCATCGCCGAGGCCCGCCGCCCCATCCTGATCGAGCGCCACCGCCGCACGGTCGAGGAGATGGAAATCGGCATCGGCGATGCCTTCATCAGCGGAGTCAGCGACAATCCGCGCCTGGTGGCGATGCTGAAGGATCTCGAAACGCCGGCCGCCGAGAAGCGCCTCGCCGCAGCCATAGCCACGCTGGCCGAGGATTTCCACTACCGCAACCGCACCGTCCGTCAGGCGCTGATCGAGGAGATGTGCCTGCTGCGCGAGCAGGCCCAACTCGAGATCGCCACCCTCCAGTTGCACGCCATCGGCGTGTACCGTGAATTGCGCAGGTTGCTGCAACTGCGCCAGGGCGAGGCCCCGACCGTCGCCGACCTGCGCGAACTGCCATGCACCGCAGTCGGCAGGCTGACCGCCGCCGAGGTACCCGGCTTCGGCTCGCCCCGGCTCGCCGACGCGGCCGTGTACACTCCTTCCTTCGGCGATCGCTGCCTGCGCACCATCAAACGCCTGCGCGGCGCCGAAGGCGCCGATACGCAGTGGGATGACGCCAATGGCCCGCCCCCCCTGCCCCGCGAACTCGAGGAGCCGATCTCGAGCCTGCCCGAGGGCGAACGCTCGGGGGCCCGTGCCGCGCTGGTCCGCGACCGCATCCGTTCGCAGTTCTTCCGCGACGTATTCCTTGGCTACATGGCCGCGGACGAGTTCGACCCCTCTGAAGGCCTGTCCTTCCCGACCGTGCTGCACTGGCTGGAAGCGATCGCGACGACCCCGCACCTGTTCTCCTTCATGCAGGGTCAGACCACCGGGCAGAAGCTGTTCCGCCTTTCCCAGTTGATGCAGAAGCTGGTGCAGATGCATGAGATGTACGCCCGCGCCACGCTGGCCGCCGACCATCCGACCTACCGCGACGCCTTTGTTACCCTGAAAACCCGCGAACGCCTGAAAATCCTGGCCAAGGATCGCTACCCACCCCTGGTGCTGTCCCCGGAACTGACCCTGGCGGCCCTGATCTGCCCCTTCGCCAGCTTCGTCACCTGGGTCCAGGAGCGGGTCGCCGGCAGCGATTTCGTGGTGCCGCCCGACGCTCGACGCTGAACCTAGCGGGGCTCCGCCCCAGCCCGAGGCTGATTATGGGCGTCGCCCCGCTAGCTGGCTGTTGCTGCAGGGGCTGCGCCCCCGCACCCCCGTGACTTGGCAGGTCAAAGTCGCTGCCCTCAAGGACTCTAGACGACTCTGTTCACACGGAGGAACAGAGGGAACTGAGTTCGCACGAGGGACTTGCGCCGATCGACGCGCACATCGAAGGGTGGGCGTTCGCTCCCGACGTCAGCTCTTTCGCCTCCGTTGCCTCCGTTCCTCCGTGTGAATCCAACGGAGCAATCTGGGCTGAACGAGCCCAGCACGCAACGGGATGGATGCCCATCCGTATCACACACAGGGCGAGGCACACACGCCCTCGGCCTGCACGACGCACCCGCGCCCAGCTCCGCCGAGCGGCCCATCATCGCCTCACCCGGGGGTTCCCATGCTGTCTTCCACCCGCCTCTTCATGACCGGCGCGCTGCTGCTCTGCGCGTCGTATGCCGCAGCGGTCGAGACCCCGTTGACCCTGGCAAGCGACAGCAGTCGCCAAGTGGTCGTCGATCCCTCCTATGGCTCGATCACCATCTATGAAGTGACCGTGTCGAATTCGAATCGCCTGGGCCTGGGAAAGCCGCAGCCCAACTTCCTGAGCGACGCGAATATCCGCCTGAACTCCTTCTACGATGAGGTCGAGGGCGAGCCCTATGCCTGGCTGCGCCTGGGCGGCCTGACCAAACCCGCCTACGGGGACATGTTCCGTGACGGCAAGTGGTTTTCCAACAAGCCGACGAAGAAGGAGGCGGCGGCCGGCAAGGCCGACGCCCAGACCCGCGCTCTGCGGGCCGAGCATGCCTTCTGGAAGACCCAGTTGGCCTACGATGGCGTGGTCAGCGCCGCACTCACCCCGAACGGCCAGGACCTGCTGATCGTCCTGCCCGGTCTGCACGCGCTGCTCTGGTACCGCCTCGACGGCGACAGCATCGTCCTCAAGGCCTGGCGCAACTACGGCCCCGAACTGATGATGACCGGCTTCAACACATCTCCTGATCCAAGCGCCCTGCTCGCGCGCGTGCCCAAGGAGAAGCAGGCGGAAGCGAAGACCGCGCTGGGCCTGGACGAGGAAGCCGCGCCAGCCGAAACCGCCGCCCCAGCCGGCAGCGCCCTGGCGACCGAAGAGCCACCCACCCCCAAGAGCGAGGTGTGGACCGCTGCTGCAAGCGGGGACACCTTCCTGGTGGTCGATACCGCCAACAGCCGCGCCATGCTCTACCGGGTCGGCAAGTTCCTTGAACTCGTCTCGGTGCGCGACCTGGCCGTCGATCTGGTCGTGCCGGGCCTGGTCGGAGGCGGCTTGGCCTCTGACCCAATGGGCGACAGGATGCTTGAAACCTTCCTGAAGGACCGCCGCAAGGCGATCGCCGAATACGGCCTGCCCAATACGCGCGAGGAGATCCTGCTCGCCGTCGGCCAGAAGGCGGCCAAGGGCAAGGTCAGCCCCTTCGAAGCGACGGCCAGCGCCAAGCTTGGCCTAGCTGTGCTGAACTTCATCGACAAGCGCGTGATGCTGACCCTCAACACCGCCGGCGGTCAGAGCCTCGCCCTGGCGGCGGCGCGCGACTACACGCTGGATATCGCCGTGGCCCTGCTCGACGAGGAGATCTCGCACCGGAAGGCGGCCGAGGATCTGGTCGCCAACGCCGCCCAGCTTGGCAAAAGCAACAAGCGGAAGGCCGCCCTGCTGACCGTCCGTCAGGCCCTGAGTCTCGACCCGCGTCAGCACAAGGGGGCGGAGAAGGCCCTGAAGGGCGCGTTCAAGAACGACGCGGAGATGCTCGCGCAGTTCCAGACCATGCTGGATGAGGCGGCGAAGAAGACCGAAGAACTGGAAAAACTGGCTGCTGAACGGCGCAAGGCGATGGAAGAGAAGGCGAAGGCCAAGTAGGATCTGCTACCCCGACGCCAAGCCCATAAACGAGACGTGCTGCGCGTCTATGGCGCTCATGTGGACGAGATATACACCGAAACGGGTCCGTTAAGACCCGTTTCGGTGTGTCCATCGGCACCCCTGCTGTCCTGCACATTGAACACTGTCGAGTATTGATCATCGCCCTGCAACTGCACGATGACACATCTATGCTGCACCGCATCTCCAGCCTGTCCGCCCTGCTGTTACTGTGCCACTGCCTGAGCGCTGCCGTCTATGCCGGCAATGCGTTCACATTCCCCCAGCCAGACAAGACGCCCGTCCCCGTGCGCATCTGGGGCAACGACTTCACGGTCGAAGTCGAGACGCCGGACGGCTGGGCCCTGCGCAAGGACGCCGGCGGTTGGTGGTGCTATGCCCAGCCGGATGGCGCAGGAGGCATCACCGCCTCGGCCACCCGCGTTGGTGCCGCCGACCCGGCAGGCCTGGGATTGGCCAAGCACCTGCGCCAGAGCCAGATCCAGCGCGCGGCCTTGGTCAGCGCCCGGCAGACCCAGCTCGCGCGCGATTCCCGTGGCCGTCCCAATTCCCCCGCGCGACAGGCGGCGCGACAGGCGGCGCGGCAGGCTGCAGGGCGGGCGGCGCCCGGCATCGCCAGCGCCCCAGGCATCGCCCCCGCGCCCGGCGTCGTTGCCACGGGAGTGCGCAAGGGCATCACCCTGCTGATCCGCTTTCCCGACGTCGGCCCGGTCTTCTCGCAAACACAGGTCGAGAACTTCTGCAACGCTGACAACTACACCGAGTTCGGCAACAACGGCTCAGTGAAGGAGTACTTCTACGACAACAGCCTGGGCGCCCTGACCTACACCAACACCGTCACCGCCTACTACACGGCAGCGAATCCGCGGGATTATTACACCAATTCGGCCATCGCTGAAGGCGTGCGTGCCCAGGAACTGGTCATCGAGGCGCTCGACTTCTTCGACGCGACCATCGACTACTCCACCTGCGACGGAGACAGCGATGGCAGGATCGATGCCATCAACGCCTTCTACGTGGGCGACCTGCAGAATACCTGGAGCGAAGGCCTGTGGCCGCACCAGGGCAGCCTGCCCGGCCCCCTGACCTACGATGGCAAGGCCGCCGATGTCTATCAGATCACCAACATGGGCACCACCGGCCTGGAACTCGGCACCTTCTGCCACGAGAACGGCCACATGATCTGCGACTTTCCTGATATCTACGACTACGATAGCGACTCGGTTGGCGGTGCCGGAATCTTCTGCCTGATGAATTCTGGTGGTCACGGCACTAATCCGGTCCGTGTCTGCGGCTACTTGGCGCTAAGCGCCGGCTGGCGCACAGCGGTCGACCTCTACGGCGCCGCCAGCGGTACCAAGACGGTCAGCGCCGAGACCGCAACCGTCTACCGCTATCGCAAGCCCGGCCTGCCGACGGAATACTTCCTGCTCGAGAACCGCTCGCAGGCCTCGGCCAGCGGACGCGATGCCAACCTGCCGTGCAGCGGACTGGCGATCTGGCACTGCGATGAGGCAGGCGATCACAACAAGCAGACCTACATCAAGCCCTTGACCAGCGCCAACCATTACGAAGTGGCGCTGATCCAAGCAGACAACCTATTCCATTTCGAAACCACAGATCCGAAGGTCTTCGGACACAACAAGGGCGACAACGCCGACCTCTGGTACCAGGGCAATCCCGCCGCCGGCTACACCGGACGCTTCGAAGATGGCAACCCGGCCAACAATGATGCCGGCTGGTGGGATAACACCGACTCCGAACTGGTCGTCACCGCGATCAGCGTACCCGGGCAGGACATGACCTTCGTGTTCGGCGAGACCACGCTGGGCCTCGTGTCCGCGACCTACAGCGTTGCCGAGGGAAACAGCGGAACGACCTATGCGAACATCACGGTTGTGCGCACCGGCTCCACCAGCGGTTCGGCCACCCTGAACTGGACCACCACCGACGGCACGGCCAGGATCGCCGACCTCGACCGCCCGGCCAGTTCAGGAACGGTCACCTGGTACAGCGGCACGGGCGGCACCAAGACCTTCCAGGTCCCGATCTACGGAGACACGATGCCGGAGGCGGACGAAACCGTCAACATTACCATTTCGACCACGGCCGTCGGGGTGATCCTCGCCCAGACCAGCGCCGTGCTGACCGTGGTCAACGACGATGGCGTGCCGCCGGCAGCCGGCAGCCTGGAACTCACCGCCTATGTGGACTCGGTCAGCGAGGGCACCGGCGGCGGGACCACGCCGCTCACGGTGACCTTGCGCCGGCGCGGTGGCAACACCGGCCTGGTGACCGTGGCCTGGAGCCTGATCGATGGCACCGCTACGATTGGAACCGATCTCACTGGCACCACCAGCGGCACGGTGACCTGGGCTGACGGCGACAGCACCGACAAGACGGTGACTCTGGATGTGGCGGCCGATAGCGTGGCCGAGGTCGACGAGACCTTCTACCTCACCCTTGGCGCGGCGACCGGCGGGGCCATCGCCCCGACCCCGAACCGGATGACCCTGACCATCGAAAACGACGACTACGAGGTGCGCTTCGGCACCTCGCGCCAGGCCGTGCATGAACCCAGTGCCGGCACGGTTGCCACCCCGATCACCGTGCAGCGCATCGGCACCGTGCACGGAAGCTTCAGCATCGACTACACCGTCACGGCCAGCGGAACGGCGACCGATGGCACCGACTTCACGGTCATCGCCCCGGGCACCTTGAGTTGGAGCGTGGCGACGACCAGCGAGCCGAGCATCCTCGTGCCGATCATGGCAGACAGCGTGACCGAAGGCTTCGAGACCTTCTCGATTACGCTAAGCAATCCGACCGACTGCGTCCTCGGATCCCCCGCGACGACAACGGTCGAGATCCAGGACATCACCTACTCGCCGTTCTCGCAAAGCCAGATCGACGGCACGGCGGCCAAGAGCAAGGCCCAGGGCGGCGGCTGCGGTGCCGGCGCGACGGCCCTGCTCATCGGCATTGGCTGCCTGAGCCTGATCGGCCTGCGGCGCCGCCGGCGCTGAGCCTCAGTCGAAACGGCTCTGTTCACACGGAGGAACGAAGGGAACGGAGATCGAACGTGGGATCCGCGCCGACCGACGCGCACATCGAACGGTGAGCGTTCGTTCACGACGTAAACTGTTTCACCTCCGTTGCCTCCGTTCCTCCGTGTGAATCCAACGGAGCAATCGAGGCTCAGTCGCGGTTCTTGGAGCGGCGGGCGAGTTCACGCTCGACGTCGCGCTTCTGCGCCCGGGCCACCAGGTCGCGACGCTTGTCGTCCTTGTCCTTGCCGGTGCACAGGCAGAGGTCCAGCTTCACCCACGGGCCCTTCCAGAACAGGCGCTCGGGGATGAGGGTCAGGCCCTTGGCAGTCATCTTGCCGTGCAGCTTCTCCAGCTCGCGCTTGTGCAACAGCAGCTTGCGGGGCTGCAACGGCTGGTGGCCGAAGGTGCCGGCCTGACGGTACTCGCCGATGTGCAGGCCGAAGAGAAACAGCTCGTGCACGCGCTCGTCGAAGCGCGCGTGCGCGTCGCCCCACTGCACATCGCCGGCGCGCAGGCTCTTGGCCTCGCTGCCCATCAGCACGATCCCCGCCTCGTAGCGGTCGAGGATGGCGAAATCGTGGCGCAGCTTCTTGTTGTAGAGGATCTCGCGGATCGCGTCCTTCTTGGGCGCCTCCTGCGGTTTCGGCTTCTGGCTGCCGGCGGTCGGCTTGGGCTGCTTGGCCATGGTCAGGTTCGATCCGAAGGCAGGTTCGGCGTTCGACGTTCGGCGTTCGGCGTTCCGAGGCATGTGCGGACCACCATGTCCGTCGTCCACGCATCGGGGTGCGGAACGTCGAACGTCGAACGCCGAACGCCGAACGGTTGCCTAGCCATTCTCATCCCAGGAACGCCTGCACCGCCGAGCGGTCGCCGCATGGACCCTCGACCAGCCGGCCGATGTCGAGACCGGCGCGGAAGCGGATCAGGGTCGGGATGCGCGCCAGGTGGAAGGTGGGATGCACGCGGTAGGGATGGTCCATCACGCCCTTCCAGGCGCTGCGCGCGCCGACCGGGCATTCATAGACGGTCAGGCCCGGAGCCTGCGCCGCGATGGTCGCACGCAGCACCGGATCGGCGGTGACGCAGTCCGGGCACCATGACGCCCCACTGACCGGATCCTCGGAGCCGAAGAACAGGAACAGTGCATCAGCCTGCGTCGCGACCACGCGCTGGTGGGCGGCGTCGGCATCGGCGATGGTCGGGCAACGGACGAAAGGCATGCCTGGCAGGATGCCGCGTCAGCGGCGGTGGGCCAGCGTGCAGATGCCGGCGACCAGCGCCGAGACGGCGAAGGCCAGGGCGAAGCTGACCAGCATGGCGTTGGTGTCGCCGGGCAGGCCGAGGTAGGGCCGCAGATCGACCATCGGCGTGAGAAAGTCGGGCTTGGGGAAGGCTGGTACGGCGCAGGCCGCCGCTGCCGCCACGGACGCGAACAGGCCCCACTGCGGCAGGCGGACGCCGAGCAGACCCATGAACAATGGGACGACGGCGGTGGCGCACAGCAGATCGGCAAGCAGGAATACATAGGTGACGCTGGGCTGCATGGCCGCGATCGGCACCGCGACCAGCGCCGCAGCGACGGTCACCCAGCGGCCGATGGCGAGGCGGGCGGCCGGGGTGGTCGCCGGGCGGAAGCTGGCGACATCGCCGGCGATCAGTCCGGCCAGGCCGTTGGCGAGCGAACCGAGCGTGCTCATCACCAGGATCAGGGCCAGGGTAAGCACGGTCAGCGCCACCCAGGTCGGGGTCGCCCCGGCGATGACCACGAACAGGGCGCTGGGCGCCTGCGCGAAATCGGCCTCTGGTGCAGCGGCGAACCATAGTCCGAACCAGCCCGCCAGGACGATCACCGGAACCATGCCCAGCGCCGCCAGCAGGAAGGCGCGGCGCTGCACAGCGCCATCGCGACAGGCGACGACGCGCTGCCAGATGCTCTGGTCGAGCAGGTTGGCGGCGACGATGCCGAGGATCAGGCTGCCACCCAGTTGCAGTCCAGGGCGCGAGGCCCAGTCCATCAACTGCTGGTTGTCGGACAACGGCGCCATCGCCGCGTCCCAGCCACCATAGGCGGCCACCGTACCGGCGACGGCGGCGGCGAGCAGGGGCAGGATGAACCACGCCTGCACCCCGTCGGTGAAGATGGTCACGCGCAGACCGCCCCAGGCGGCGTAGCTGAGCGTCGCCGCCGCCACCAGCGCGGCGGTGGCCCAGGCGGGCACCTCGGCCACGACGCGGAAGGCACCGCTGATCGCCGCCAGTTCGGCGACCAGATAGCTCGCCATGTAGATGAGGGCAAGGACGCTGACCAGCAGCTGGGCCGGCGCTCCCCAGCGCGCCCGCGCCATCAGGCCGGGACCAGCGGCGTCAGGAAAGCTGACGCGCAGCCGCGGACCGATCAGAGCCAGGATGACCAACGGAGCAGCCATGCCGAAGGCATAGCAGGCGAGCGTGACGATGCCGCCATAGGCCGCCATCTCACCCGGACTGAACAGCACCCAGGTGCCGGTCATCAGGGCGACCAAGCTGAACGCCGACCACCAGGGTCCGACGCTGCTGCGCACTGCATTGAAACCCTCGGCATCGGCCGGCTGACGCCGCGCATAGAGCGCGCCAAGCAGGGCGAAGCCGCCGCAGACGGCGATGGCGATGGTGACGGCGGCGGCGGTATCGGCCATGGTTCCCCCCAATGGCGGAGGACGCGGCCGGACACCGCGCTGCACCATCCCTCCGCCGGCATGATCCGGATCAGGTGTCGGGGTCGCGCGGTCGAACCGCGCCTCTCAGGTCCTGGACAGGACCTCCCCCTGGTGCGGCGCAGGTCGTATGGGCATTGGCAGACGACGCAACCACCGCACGCTGCCGTGCATGCCGCCACCCATCGCCCTGACCATCGCCGGTTCCGACCCTTCGGGGGGCGCAGGCCTGCAGGCCGACCTCAAGACCTTCCACCGCTTCGGCTGCTACGGCATGAGCGCCGTCACCCTGATCACGGCGCAGAACACGCAGGGCGTATCGCGCGTCGATCTGCTGGATCCCACGGTGGTGCTGGCGCAGTTGGAAGCAGTCTGGTGCGACCTGCCGCCGGCGGCGGTGAAGACCGGAGCGATCGGCTCGGCGGCGCTGATCGAGGCGGTGGCTGGATTCCTCGCCACCCGGCGCGGCTGCCCGCTCATCGTCGATCCGGTGATGATCAGCAAGCATGGGCACCGCCTGCTGCCCGAGGACGCGGTGCGCGCCCTCACCGAGCACCTCCTGCCCCTGGCCAGCGTGGTCACGCCCAACTGGCACGAGGCCGGGGCCCTGACCGGCGGCCTAGTCCACAACCACGCCGATGCACGGCGGGCGGCCTATGCATTGCGCGCCACGGGCGCCGCCGCCGTGCTGGTGAAGGGTGGCGCCGGCCATGACGGCCTGAGCGCCGATCTGCTAGTCGATGCTGAGGGCGAACTCGAACTGCCCGCGCTGCGCCTGGCCAGCCGCGCCACGCACGGCACCGGCTGCACCTTCGCCGCCGCGCTGACCGCGCACCTCGCCCTCGGCCAACCGTTGCGCGAAGCCGCGATCCGCGCCAAGGCCTTCGTCCACCACGCCATCGCCACCGCCCCGGGCCTGGGCGGAGGAGTGGGACCGGTCAATCACTGGGCGTAGCCGCCCAGTGAGCTTGGAGCTTTGAGCTTAGAGCTTGGAGCCCGCAAGCCGGCGATCCGCGGCGAACTCAAAGCTCTAAGCTCAAAGCTCTACGCTAACCCCTATACCATCCGCTTGAGCTGGTAGAGCAGATCCTGCGCCTGTTTCGGTGTCAGCGCGTCGGGGTCGATTTCACGCAGGCGGTTGATCGCCGGGTGGTCGGTGGGTGCCCACAGGGTCAGGCCGGACTGGCGGGCGGCGGGGCGCTCGGCCTCGGTCAGTTCGGTGTTGAGGCGGGCGAGAGAGTCGAGGACTTCGCGAGCGCGCGCGACCACCGTCGGCGGCACGCCGGCCAGCCGCGCGACGTGGATGCCGTAGCTCTTGGCGGCGGCGCCCGGCACGATGCGGTGCAGGAACACCACGTCGTCGTCCTGCTCGGCCACCGCCACGGTGAGGTTGCCGATGCCGGGGCGATCCTCGGCCAGGTCGGTCATCTCGTGGTAGTGGGTCGCGAACAACG
>JAIFND010000043.1 GCA_020047915.1 bacterium
CGGCTCCATGATGCTGAGCCTACCAAGACTCGTCATGGAACCCAGCACAAAGTTCGGGTATCGAGGTTACCCGCGTGAGCAGTCACGAATTATCTTGAGTGGCACAAGGACTCTTACTTCAAGGTATACTGCTTATGCTGCAAGTAGTACGTCCCTCGTTTGGATTGAGTGTTGTGTTTTTATGTGCCTCGCTCGTTTACAGCGTGGAGCCAACTGTTCCGAAGGCGCTGCGTGAGTTGGATTCAGATGGCTTCGGAAGGCGTGCCCATGTGCAAATCGGGCTTTTCTCTTTGGTCTTTCGATGGTGCCCGGCCGGCAGATTGGAGACGGATTCTGTTCCCGGCAATGGAGATTCAGCGCGAGGACCGGTACGAAGATATGATGTTCCTGGATTCTGGATTCAAGAACAAGAAATGTCGATGCCTGCATTCAGGTATCTTTCTGATGACGACATTGTGAATGATAGGAAGCTGGACTCTCTGATCATGTCGTGTTCCTGGATTGAAGCGATCAGGATTACGCAAAAACTAAGTATGAAAACCGGCGGACAGTTCCGATTACCGACTTCGGTAGAATGGGAGTACGCTGCGCGTTGTGGGCGGTTCAATAAACCACCACCGGAAGAAGTGGTAGTGGGCATTACATCCCGTGATGCATATCGTGCCAAGACACGCACCGCCAATCCTTGGGGCATATTCGACATGCTGGGGGGATTGGCGGAGTACTCGGCGGATCTCGTAAGTAACGGCGACGTCTTGGTTCACGGCGGCACCTATGGCGATCCCATTGATGTACTTTCCTACGGCTACGAGGAACGTGTATCCATGAGCGGGGGCGGATCGGCCGTAGGGTTTCGTTTGGTGTGTAATGGAGATGGTATTGAAGACCTCACGAATACTGCTGATTCTCTCCCGCCTCCGCCCCCACCCCCCAAGTAGCCCATCCCTCTGCTCCTTCCTATCGGCACATTGATCCGTTCGCCATGTCGTGTGGTTTCAAACGCAGTTTGTCGGCGGGCAGGGCAAACAAAGGACACCCGCGTATTTCAGAGTCAGCGTGGATTGCATGACTCCCAACCGTGATGTGATTCTGCCTCGTTGTGGGGCAACCCGTAAACCAGCACTCCTGCACCTCCGCACTTTCGAAAGCATTCCGAATCGCACAGGTTGCACACTTTGCAGATCAACGCAGCATTTCATACCCCATCTCACAGACTGAGTAGGTTACAGAAGGGATTCATATGCACAGCCGAATCGCATCGAAGTCCAAGCGAATTTGTATGCGCCCGTCATTGGCGACACTCACCTGCCTGTTCGTCGCCATGCTCAATGCCTCGCCACTCCATGCTGCCGATATCACAGGCGACTTTGACGCAGCGTTGAAAGCGTCGCTCGTGCGGCCGATGTCGGCACCCGACCAGTCGTCCCTCATCGCTCAGGTGCGGTTATCCATGCTTGGCCAGATCGTCGTCGGTCCATGGCAGCAGCACGGCCAGCACGGCAAGTGGAACAAGGATGTCGAACTGCTGCTCCCGGCGCTGTTGAACCTCACCCCGCGCACGGCCGATGGACAGATAACAAGCCAGGTTGCCGACCGGGTGGCGAAGTCCGGCTGCCAGGACCTGGGTGTGATCGCCGCCTGTGCCCCGCTGATCAACTACGGGTCACTGAGTACCCTTGCGGAGCGGTTGACGGCCGGCGACGACCCGCCGACCGTCGAGGAACGCTATCTGCGCTTCCGCATGGCGTGCCTCCTGCTGGGAGCGGACATGCGGAACCCTGGCGCCGAAAAGGAGGTCACACGGCGGTTCCCCAAGTTGGTGCGCGCGTATCTGGAGAAGGCCGAAACGACGACGGCGGTCGGCTGGTTCATGGGTTCGCAAGCCGTGTACCACCTCGCCCAGATGGGTCTGCCAACGAGCGTGATATCGGCGTACCGGGCAGAGGTCGAAGCCGTCAAGGGCACCTGCCCGGAATCGCTGCGTCTGGCGTTCTTGGCCAAGGCTGCATTCACCGAGGCCTGGATGGCGATCCAGAGCAAGGGGTTCCTCGACTACAAACAGGGCCCCACGGTCATTGGCCCATCGGTCGCATTGATCGAATCGTCATGGAAGCAACAACCCCTGTGGGGAACGCCCTGCCTCGGCGTCGCGGTCGCCAGCCTGCGCTCGCCTGCGGACGACGACACTAAGACCTGGATGGCACGCAGCGACAGCCTCTATCCTGGCAATCATCTGTTCTACCTGCGCTGGCATATGGCTGGATTTAACAGCAACCGCCTGCGCATCGAGGATATCTTCACTGTCGCCAAGACCCTGATCCAGGCGCCTTACGGCACCACCGCCGCAGACACCCTGCTGGGTGAGGTCGCCAGCCAGTGGAAGCCGGCCGTCTGGCGCACGCCGGGTGCGCGTGACGTTCTGGGCGCTTATGCTGCTCGCAAGGACATTGCCGACAGCCCGATCCTGCGCCTCGCCTTGGCGGTACGTGGTGGGGATGCCGACGCTGTGGCGGCGCTCTGCAAGGATCATTCACCGGCCGACCCGAAGGCCTGGGGCGCGTCGATAGACTGCCGCATCCTGGGCATCAGTGGTCAGCAGGCGCTGATGCACGCGGTCATGCTCAAGGCGACCGGCAGACTCCTGGCCGTTGATTATCCCTATCCGATGGCGCCAGCCGTCAGGGAAAAGGCTTTGCCGGTGGAGCCGGACATGATTGCCGCGATGCTGGCGTGCGACACGGCCTCGTCCGATGCCAAGCGCCCCGGAGAGGACGCTCTGCGGCGGATCCTGGCCGGCGACGGCGCCGACATCATGCTGACGCCAGGCCACCCCACGGTCAGCGGGCAATTGGAGGCCGTGCGCAAGCAGGGCAATGACGATCCCGTAGTGGCCCTGCTGGCAGCCCTGAACAACCGCCATCGCCTGTCGTTCGCTGAACGTTTCGGCGCCTGTTCATCATGTCTGGAAGCCCTGTCGGGCTGGCATGCCGATCCGATGCGCGTGGCGCACCGGGCCCTGATCGCTTATTCATTTGCATCGGTCGCAGCGACCGAGTTGGCCAACGAGGCCAAGCGGTCGAAGGGCAAGGGCCCTGGAGTCGGACCCATCGTTGACCAGTTTACACGCCTCTCGACGCAGACCGCGCCCTTGCTGACCCCGCTGTTCCAGCGCGCCAGCACCGCCCACGACGAGGCCGCACAGTACCTGCTGGAGAAAGAGTTGTGCTTTACCCTTCCGCCTCCGATCAGCGGCATCCGAGCCAACGCCGTGGTGGCCGCGACGAGCACGTTGCCTGCCGATGCCTGGTTGCGGTTGCGGGCGCAGACTGACCAGACCCTGGCGCGGGCGGACGAGGCCCGTGCATCGAAGAAGGACGTCGAGGGGCGCACGCAGCAGTCATGGCTGTTGCAGTTCTACACCACCGCCATTCCGTGCTACGCCGCCCATCCAGCATGGAGCAACCTGATCTTCCCCATGATCAGCCAATGCGAGGCATTCGGGTGCGGCATCGACAATGAATCCCGCGCCCTGGTGAACTACGCCCTGGAATATCGCTTCCGGGACGCCGAGGTGGTCCGCACCTACATCAGCACGTTCATGGTCGAACAGGACAAGGTGCGCGCCTTGAACACCTTCGCCAATGCCAAGGCCGATGGGAATCCGATCCAGTTGGCGATCCCCGCCTACTGGCTGGATGTCCAATCGATCCCGCCCATGTGGCAAACGGAAGGGTGGAAATCCAAGGCCGTCTGGTGGCCCGACATGGTGGCCGCCCGCGCCATCCTCGCCAAGGAGAAGGTATCCCCGGCATTGGCCCTGGCTACGCGCGGCCGGATTCTGGCGGCGGCGCTGTTCTTCAACGAGATGGATGTCGCGCGGGCCGTGCGCGATGAGATGGGATGGCGCTGCGTTCCCGAACGCATCACCTGGGCTAAAGGATGGGATGCCGCCAAGGCGGCACAGGCCCTGGGGTTGAGCAAGACTGGAGCCGACGCGAGTCAGGGCCCTGGCCCGGGAACCAAGGGCAATGATTTCTAGCCGACGCACCCCATCGGCCGCGCCCGGGTCCATGAACATCCCGCATGGACCTACGCCCCGGTGGCGACGCGGTTCGCTTATGGGCGCAGCATTGATCGGCACGGTGATCCTGGCGGCGTCGTTCTGGCAGTCGGCCTTGCCGGCGGTTGAGCCGCCGCCACGTCCTATGCCCCTGGCTGTTCCGGTCATGGTCCAACCGGCATTTGTGCGCATCGAGGTGCCAGCAGGTTCCGTCCGTCGCTTCGATCTGCGTGTGACCGCGCCGCCATCCACGACCATCGTGGCGCTGACCATGGACTGTCCGTGTCTGCGCGTTGAGACATCGACGCCGGTGGTCGTTGGTCCCGCTGGCGTCGCCACCGTGACCCTGACCGCCACCGGCGTCTTGCCAGGGATCAAGACCATCGGCATCGAAACGACCGCCGGGCGGGCGACCGCCTCCGTGCAGGTGGTCACCCCAGGATTGGGCAACGGCCTGGACGCCTTCCGTCTTGCCCAAGGTCGAGCCGGTCAGTTGCACGGCGACCTGTGGGTCGTGGCCTGGAATCTGCGTGGCGAAGTGCGGAACTGCGGTTGCTCGTCCGGCTCGCTGGGTGGCCTGGATCATCTGGTCGCATTGCCTGCGATGGCCGGATCCGCGACCGGGGCGGTAGCCACCCGGTTCCTGCTCGCGGGAGATACGGACGGAGGTCGTCCGGACTTCACCGCAACCGTGATCCGGGCTGGTTGGGCTCGTGATGAACGGTCGGTGTGCGTGGGGACCGTCGCTGAACTCGACAAGGCAACCGTGGTAATCACTGAAGGGCGTGATGGTCCAGCGCATGCACGCCTGGTCCGTCCGCTGCTCGATCGCGGCCAGACCTTGATCGGCTTGGTCATGGTCAACGGCCAGGTCGCCGACCGCATCGATATACCCGTAGACCAGAGTCTGCCGTCTGACCGCAGCGTACTGGTCGGATTCATTGAGCCCACGGTCGCCGTGGAAACAGGTGTTTCGCCAAGCGCGTCTTGCATCGGCTGCCATGCCGCCGCCGGGAAGGCCTGGCAGGTATCGCGGCATGCCCGGGCCCTTGCCAGCCTGCCGCACGCGGACCAGACCCAGACCTGCATCACCTGCCACACCACGCCAGCATCGGTCGTGGAGGTCAACGGCACCCCTGTGGCCAATGTCCACTGCCAATCCTGCCATCAGGGCGGGCAGGCGCATGCGGTGGCACCCGCCATGGTTCGCACATTAGGGGCAGTCGATTGCCGATCCTGTCACGACAGCAAGCACAATCCTGGTTTCGATGCCCTGGCGGCGTGGCTCAGGATCGCCCATGGTCGCTGATGTCAGGTGGCTGCGATCTATTGATTAGCTGCAAATCGATTGGTGAGTGCGATATGGCCGCGTCGTCCGTCAACCGACCGATAGTCGCGCCAAGTACTTGGCGTATCGACGCCGCTCGTCATCCGTCCCTATTCCCAACCAATAGCCACGCTTGTGCGGTTGCTGTTGATCCAGCCCCAACCCACCCTCGTCCACAGCCCGGCGCCACGCAGCGTCCTGAGAGGGATCCGCCCCCAATCCAAAGAGCCACAGTCCACCGGCGATTTCGTGAGCGGAGCGGCCGACCGCTGCGACCCTGGCGGCAGCAGCCTGGCCTTGCAGATGGATGGGGTCCTGCTGGCCTTCCACATGCGTCCTGAGTGCCGCCAACTGCCCATGCGCGAGCAGGGCTTCGCCAGCTTTGGCGGCGGGGGAACGACCTGCGAGCGCGTCGATGTCATCATCGAGAGCCTCAGTGCCACAGGTCGTGACGGTGTTGCTGCGTGCATGCAACCACAACGCCACCGCCCGCTCGCGGCCAGGCAGCGACCACAGCGACAGGTCGGCGGCGCGCACCCGCGACGCGACGATATGGAGATGCGGATGCCCGCCCGTGGCATCGGTGTGGAGGATGGCCGCCAGACGATGGCCGGTGAGATCGAAGCGGGCGATCAGCAGATCGACCTCGCGGGCCAGGGCGGCATCAAGATCGCCAGCACGGGCGGCATTGAGCAGGCGCGGGGCCCAGGCGGCGACGATATGGAGGGCACCATGGCGCAGGCGATTGCGACCACCCTTGTGGGCGATGCGTTCGCGTACGGGGGCATCCAACCAGCGCTCCAGGAGGGCTGGGTCGGTCTGGAAGTCGTCGGCCCAGACGTGGACGGACTGCGCGGGATCGAGTCCACGCACAGCGATCAGACGGGATCCCTCGCCCAGAGGAACGGCGAGATGCGGCGGCGCATAGGGATGGGGGCAGTTGGCGCGTTGCCGCGCCTCGGCGTCAGCGATGGCGGCAGCGTGGCCACGCCGACGCGACCAGTCCACGAAACGGTGGTAGGCGATGCGCTCGTCTGGTTCCATGGTCATCATGCGTTCCATATGGAAGCGCCGCTGCGGCGGGCCAACCACAGATGCTGTGCGGGCGGCCTGGCGCCTGGCACGCCGATCCTCCCGATGTTGCGCCTTCTGGTCGTTGTTCCGGTTTCCCGTTCCCGCTGCGCGTTGACGAGCGCGGCGTTCCCGCGCCGCCGCAGCACGCTTGGCCTTGGCCGCAGCACGGGGATCATCAGCGGACGCGGGGCGCCGACCACGAGAGCGTCTTCCGTCGTCTTGGGCCTGGGCGTTGAGCGCCTGGATGGTGGCGCGGTCGGCTGGCGAGGCTCGCGCCAGATACGCGGACAAGCCCTCTGCGGTCATGCCATGCTGGATGGACCGCAGGCGTTGCACCTCGTGACGCGCGGTACGCTGGTCTTCCTCGTTCTGGCGGAGGGCGACGCGGGCCGCAGTCACCGTGTGGGCGGATCGGTCGCGCCGCTGGGTGCTGCTGGCGATCGCCGTGTAGCAGTGCTGCTCATCGGCCTGCAAGGTCTCGACGGCATGGTTCGCGGTAAGCATCGCCGTAGCGCTGGTGGCAAGCCCCTGCCAACCGTGCTGCTGCGCGTAGAGAACCGCCCGCCGTTGGCGCAGGCGTTCGCTGCGCTGCTGGGCGAGATGAACGCGGCGCTCGGCGTGGTCGAGGTCGCGCTTGGCGGCAGCCGCCTCGGCATGGGTTGTATCGTAGGCGGGCAGACTGGTCAGTTGCGCAGTGGCGCTGGCGGCCAAGCGCCACCACGACTGCACGCGTTGGGCCAGTCGGGCGGCAAGATGCCGCAGACGCTGGACCCGCGTGCTGCACCGCTGTTGTCGAGCCTCGGCGGCAGCGACCCGCTGGGTGGCGGCAGCCAGTTCCCGTTCGGCGGCGGCCAGATCATCGGCGGCAGCGCGGTAGGAGCGTTGGGCGGCGTCAGCGGCGGATTCGTGATGGTCATGGCGCATCGGGTGCCTCGATACCCAGGCGCTGGCATTGATCGCGCAGGTCGGCCAAGCGATGATCGCGCTCGGCCTGGGCCCGTTGCACCTCCTGTTGGCAGGCGATCAGGCGTTCACGCGCCGCCTGGAGTTCCTGGTGCGCCTGGCGTTCGTCGGCCGCGGCCGCCTCGCTGGCCTGGCGTAGCTGCTTCGACTTCTCCTCCAGGGCGTCGGCTTTGCTCTGGGCTTCGACGATGAGTACCAGCAGTCGCTGGGTGAGGCTCATGGTTGCCCCCGCTGTTCGTCGGTGTGGCGTGCGGTGGGGCCCCTTTGGGGGGCACCGCGCGCTGCACCGGTTGCGGAGGCGTCCTCCTCCGCCTGCGCGTCGCAGGTGGAGTGTTCATGCGGGTTACAATCGCTCGTACTAACGACTTGCGTGAATCGCGCAGATGACGCTGCGGGGTGGTCATCCCACGCCGGGATGACCAAGGCCTGGGCTGGCAATCCCCGTTCATCTTCGTCCTGAACCACCACGAAGCCATCTGGCGTAGCGCTATCCGCCCCCGGCATCGGCCAAGTAGCGCTACCCAGAACCGCAGGTCCGACACAGGCGGGGATGGACGGCACGGGCAGCCCAGCTGCGGCGAGCGCATCATGCGCCTGGCCGAGGGCATCCAGCAGGGCGTCCACCTGCTCGGTGCGCCGGGCGTAGGACGCCAGCAGCAGACTGCGGAGTCCGACCGGCACCCCGATGCGCCCGTTGAGTTGTAGGCACCGCAGGGAGGCGGAGACCGTGCTCATCGACCCGCCGACGATGGCGAGGACAGTTCGGCAGGTCGGCTGCTCTCCCTTGGCCTGCAACTGCTGGGCGGCAGCCAGGACCTCGGCGTCGGTCACGGGTTCGCGGCGACTCATGGCGCACCCCCAGCCGTGACGGCGCGCTTCTGCCAGTCGTCAGCCAGCGCCTGCAACCGTTCGGTGGACACCTTGCCGCTGCGGAAGCGCCAGGCGGAGATCCGCCCGCACCCCAGGACCCGCTGGATCTGCTTCAGGGATGAGTTCGAAAGCCACTGAGAAAACGCTTGGAGATCGGGCGGTTTGCCGAGCTTGATCTCGATTCCAGAGGTCTTCGCAATGCGTTCGTGGACAACAACTTGGATGGGGATTATCGGGGTTCGGATAGCACACCACATCGCCCGCCAACGAAAAGCCCCGCCCGACGGCGGGGCTTTTCGTTGGCGGAAACGGGCGGAGTGCGCGCTCGCGCCGGCTGCCGCCGGTCGCTCGGCCGGCCCCACGCCCGTGGGCCCGGGCCCTCCCGCTGGTCGGGCTGCCCTCGCGAGGTTCGAACCGCTTCGGACCACGGACGGCGGGGTTTTTCGTTGGCGGAAACGGGCGGAGTGCGCGCACGCGCCGGCTGCCGCCGGTCGCTCGGCCGGCCCCACGCCCGTGGGCCCGGGCGGGTTCCGGCACGAGGTTCGAATCCGGGATCGCTTGGGGTGGCGGCACAGGTACTCCCGGGCCTGCGGAGCGTGGGGCCGTCCGGGAGGCGCCCGGGAGCGCCGGCGCCACCGCCGGCATCCGGGGGCGGGCACGCCTCGTGCCCGCAGGGGCACGACGAAGGCGGTGGTGGCACCGAACAGCTGACGGATGGGCACTTGGATCTCAGGGATCAGACTGGCATGATGGCGACACCAGCCTACTCCGTTAGCGCATGCAGCCGCCCGTCGTTCCACCCTGCGCCGTCCACCATTCCCCGCCTGGGGCCAACGCTAGCCTGACCCTGGGGGCCTTCGGTCGCGGCTTCAGCATCGACCATGAGCGCAACCAACCCGGGGCTGAAGACGGCGACTGGCTGGTCGCCTGGGGCCACGGGCCGGGCACGGTGCGCTATCTGCCCTTCGTCGCCGGCGTGCACGGTCTCGACCAGGAGACGGCCCAGATGCAGTCCGCGGCGGCGGATGCTCCCGACACGGTGGCGGCGCGCTGGCGGCCGGTGCCGGCGGCGGCGGTGGCGCGCACGCTGACGCCGTCGTGCGACACCTTCACGTGCGGCCCGTTCTCCTTCCGTATCTGGTCTCCCTATCCGCGTATTCCGCGTCCGGCCGCGGCCGACGATCTGCGCCCCTGGAGCCTGCCGGCGATCTGGCTGGAGGTCGAACTCGACAACAGCGCCGCTGATCGCGACGCCACGATCTTCCTCGGTCTGCGCTGGCGGGCGGCCGGGCGCATGCGGCCCCTCGCCTGGGAGGACCCCTCCCTGGCCGGAGTCGCCCTGGGCGAGCGCTGGGCCCTGGCTGCGCCGGTGGCGGACGGTGCATTCACCATCCGTGACGGGTCGGTGGCCGCGGCGGTCGAACACGCGCGCCCGGTGGTGCGCATGTCCGGGCTGGAAGGCGGCATCGCCTTGCGCGTGCCGGCCGGCCAGCGCCGCGTCCTGCGCGCCTGCCTGGCCTGGCAGCACCACGGGCCGGCGACCCAGGGCGTGGTCACCACCTATGCCTTTCAGCGCTTCTGGCCCGACCTGCTGGCGGTGTGCCGCACCGCCCTCGCCGAAGCCTCGCAGCGCCTGACTGCGGCGGCGCAGGATGACGCCGGGCTGCTTGAGCGATGCGCTGGCCGGCCGTGGCTGGCGGCCTTCCTCGCCCAGGCGGCACGCGGCTACGCCGCCAACACGCAACTGCTTCTCGATCGCGACGGCGGGATCCACTGGTGCGTGCTGGAAGGCCAGTACTGGTGGCGCAACACCCTTGATCTCGCCGCCGACCACCTGGCCTGGGAGCTCGACCGCCATCCCTGGGTGGTGGGCCTGATCATGGCTGACCACCGCGCCCGCCATTCCTACCAGGATCACATCCGCCTGCCCGGGGAGACGGGCTTCACCCACGCTGGCGGCCTGTCCTTCGCGCATGACCAGGGCAACTGCAGCCAGTATGCGCCGCCCGGCACCAGCGGCTACGAGCGCCCCGGTGTGCGCGGCTGCTACAGCTTCATGACCCTGGAACAGCTGCTCAACGGCATCTATGTCCTGGCCGCCGCCCAGGTCGAGGATCCGGAACTGTGGCGCGAGCTGCTCGCGAGCCTGCTGCGTCGCGATCATCCCGACCCGGCACGGCGCAGCGGCATCCTGGTGGCCGAGAGCGACCGGGTCGGCGACGCAGGCGCCGAGATCACCACCTACGACGCCCTCGACCACAGTCTCATGGCCGCGAGCGGCTCGGTGTACATCGGTCTGAAGGGACTGTGCGCCGCCCTGCTCATCGCCCGCGCCGCGCAGCGCGGCGGTGATGCCGCGACGGCGGCCACCGCCCGCGCCTGGGCGGCGCAGGCCGAAGTCGCCTGGGCTGCGCGCATGGTCGATGGGCGCTATCCCGCCAATGCCCTCGATCCGGCGGTGACCAGCCGGGTGCTCGCGGCCCTCGACCCCTTCGCCATGCCGCTCCACCTCGGCCTCGGCGCCGAACTGGCGGCGCTGCCGGGCCTGCGCACACACCTGGCGCTGCACGCCCGCACCTGCCTGGCCGAGGGCTGTCGCCATCCATCTGGCGGCCTGCGCCTGTCGAGCACCGCCGAGATGACCTGGCCCTCGAAGGTGGTCCTCTGCCTGCACGTCCTCGCCTGGCTCGGCTGGGATCTGGAACGCGACGAGTCTGCTGCCCTGCGCGAGCTGCTGCGCTGGAGCCAGCTGCTGCCCGCGCACGGCACCATCGCCGATCAGGTCCGCCTCGATCAGGACGCGGTGATCGGCGGTGCGTACTACCCGCGCATGGTCAGTGCGGCGGTGCTGCTGGAACCGGCGGGCGGCTGACGGGTCAAACCGGTTCCGCGTAGGGCGTCCGGGTGTGGACCGGGGAGAGCGCCGACGGAATTAAGCGACGGTGATGGGCAGATCGGCGAGGCTGAACGGCACCGCCACCTGCTCGCGGCGGCTCCAGAAGCGCAGCAGCAGGGTGGCGTCGTCGGGGATCTCGCTGCTATAGGTACGCGAATCGGTCTCGCCATCGCCGCCGCCGCTCCAGCTCTGGTTGATCGTCTCGCCGGCGGCGTCGAGCGGCACGATGTCTTCCAAGCGATCGAAGCCGCCCGACGCGACACGCAGGGTCAGCTGGCCGTCGTCCTCGCGCGCCACGTCCAGGGCCAATCCGGGAGCGGGCAGCTCGACCCGGCTGCCGAGCAGCCCACCCACCGGCCCCAGCGCGATCTCCAGCAGTTCGCCGCCGACCAGCGACAGGCGCGCGGTGCCGGCGAGCTCGCGCAGGCCGGTGCAGGCGCCGCCCGGCACGGCGAGGGCCAGCTTGATGTAGGTCTCGTGGCGTTCGCGTTCCCAGGAACTGTAGGTCTCAGCTCCGAGATCCTCGCCGGCGTCGGCCGGGCGCAGGTCATCGCCTTCGCAGGACGTCGCCGCCGACAGGGTCACGCCCAGGGTCGCCAGCGCGGTCCACGCCGGATCGAGATCAAAGGTCAATCGGACATGCAGTTCGGCCGAAGCCTGCCAGTCGGACTGGAGGTCGTCCCGCCGGCGGCGGTGATGCAGGTCGAGTTCGAGGGCGTGCGCAGTCAGGCTTTCCGGCACGACGGCTGCGGAGGCCGGCATCGGCGCATCGGCGGCGATCCGCCGCGCCGACGGCGTATCGCCGCTGCCCCCGCCCATCGCCTGGCCGAGCGCTTCGCCCATCTGCGCGAATCCCTCGGCCAGCGGCTCGACTGCGGCGCGCAGCGCCTGCTCGACCATCTTGGCCGGATCGCCGCCGAAGGTCGCCTCCAGCGAGGCGGGCAGGTCGATGCCGCAACCCGCATCATGCGGACGAACCACGAAGACGAAGCGCTGCTCGGTGCCGTCGCCGCTGATCAGCCGGGTCGGCACCAGCACGCGGTCCTCGCCAGGCTCGGGCGGCAGCACCTCGACCGCGACCACGCCTGGTGGGGCGTGCGCGCCACCCGCCAGGCCTTCTCGGCAGTCGGGATGCACCTCGACCAGGGCCGCGGCGGAATCGCCGGTAGCGCTCGCTGCCATGAAGCGCACGACGCAGCCGCTGGGGCCGGTATCGAGGCTGTCGGCGCCGGTGATTGTTAAGGTCATGGCAAGCTCCTTGGCTGGCGCGGCCGATGCGCCACGCGTTTGGTACGGCCGGAGGGCCCAGGGCAAGGGCGCGCAGCCCGTCCTTGTCAGGAAGCCCGGAGCGGGCAGCGTGGCCGCATGGATACCCCCGCCCTCGAACGCTTCGTTCTCGCCACCGACCGCGCCGCCGCCCTCGCCGGGCTGGTCGCCGGCAGCGACGACTGGTACCGCTTCCACGCCCTCGAGGCGGTGCACGCGCGCGACGGCAAGCGGCTCAAGGAGCTGATCGCCGAGGCGCGGCAGCACAGCGGCAGCCTGCCGTCCTGGGCCGACACGCTGCTGAATCGCCTGCTGCTGGTCCGCGCCGACGAGGACCCGGCCGCGGTGCGCAGCTGGGCGGTACGGGAATTCAGCCTCGATTTCACCCATCAGGCGCCGCAGGACGAGGACGCCCCGCCCAGCCACGCCAGCGCCGTGCCGGCCGACTTCTTCGAGCCGGGCCAGCGCCTGCAGTCGGTCGGCGACCGCTGGCTGCGCATCACCGCCGCCGCCCTCGACTGGGCCCTCGACCGAGCCGACGCCGAGAAGCTCGGCGACGACACCCTGCGCGACCTGCTCAAGCGGGTCGAGAGCCCCGATCATCCCGCGCTGGTGCGGCTGATCCTGCGCGATCTGCAGCATGAGGACTCGGGGGGCTTCGGTTCGCTGCCGATCCACCTCCGCCTGACTCTCGCCCAGCTGCATGAGCTGGCCGGCCTCGACGTAAAGCTGCGCCTGCGCCACGACGCCCGCTGGGTCGCCGCGGTGCTGGCGCGCATGCGGCCCGAGCCGCTGCCCGCCGATCCGCACGACCCCGCCGTGCTCGCCTGGCTGCAGGCCGCCTGGACCTTCGTCGAGGGCCTGCCACCGGCCTTCGCCAGCCTGCAGGCGCACCTGCTGCACCACCTGCTGCGCACGCTGTGGCGCTGCGAGCGCAGCGACGGCGTGTTGTTCCTGCGCTATCTGCAGCTGCCGCGCCGCGCCAGCTACGCCAGGGCCGATTGGCTGGAGAAGCACGCCGAGCCGGCCCGCCTCGATGCCGACTTCCGCCACTGCACCGGCCTGCCCGCGATCGGCGATGATGCCGACCTGGTGCGTGAACATCTCGCCGCCGCGCTCGCCGCCGGCGGCAAGGCCGAGAGCTTCGCCACCTGGCTCGACGAGCACTGGCTGCGCCGCACCTGGGCCGCCCTGCGCATCCTGCACGCCGGCACCCCGGCCGGCGAACTCGCCGCGCTGGCCTCGCGGCTGGGCGGCGCCACCGAGTACCAGGCCCTGGTCGAGCGCGTCGATCTCGAACTGTCGGAGCGCAACCGGCTGCGGCTTGGCGCAGACGAAGCGGTCGAGCTGCGCGTGGCGGTGAAGAACGTGCCGCGCCTGCTGGTCAAGATATTCCGCATCAACACCGTCAACCACGTCCTCGCCTATGGCCGCGACATCGACGGCAGCCTCGATCTCGACGGCCTGGTGCCCAACCGCCAGTTCGAGCTCGACTACGCCCAGCCACCGCAGGTGCGCCACGACGAGCGCATCGCCGTGCCGGACTGCGCCGGCCCCGGCACCTGGGTGGTCGAGCTGATCGGCCGCGGCGTCAGCAGCCGCGCCATCATCCGCAAGGGCGCGCTGCAGGCGGTGTGGCGGATCGTCACCGTCCTCGACGCCGCCGGACGCGAGCTGCCCGAGGCCGTCCTGCTGCTCGGCGGCCGCGAGTTCCGCCGCGTCGCCGGCAACGACGGCATTATCCTGCCCTTCACCGCCCAGCCCGGCCAGGCCACCGCTCTGCTGGTGCACGGCGAGGCCGCCACGCCGTGGGCCTTCGCCCAGCTCGACGAGAGCTATACCCTCGACGCCAGCCTGCACCTGCCGGCCGAGGACCTGCGCGGCGGCGGCCAGGCCCAGGTCACGGTGCGCGCCCGCCTGCACCTGCACGGCCATGTCGCCAGCCTGACGCTGCTGGAGGATGCGCATCTCAACGTCGTCACCACCGACCTGCAGGGCGTCGAGGTCGCCAACCGCACTGCCGTGGAGCTGGTCGATGACAGCCTGCTGCTGCACCGCTTCAGCCTGCCGGTTGGCACGCAGCGCGTCGCCATCAGCCTCGGCGCCCGGCTGAAGCGCCTCGACGGCACGCTCATCGACCTCGACGGCCCCGGCCTCGACCGCGCCGTGGCGACGATCGATGCGGGCGTCCTCACCGAGCAGGTGCTGCTGCTGCGCCACGCCGATGGCGGCACCCTGCTGGTCACCGGCAAGAACGGCGAGCCGCGCCCCGGCCGCGTCGTCAGCCTGCAGTTCACCCACCGCTGGTACGGCGACGCCATCCACCACACCTGCCAGAGCGACGCCGCCGGCGAGATCCAGCTCGGCAACCTGACCCGGGTGGTCAGCCTGCAGGCCAGCCTGCCCAACGGCTTCCAGCGCAGCTGGGCGCTGGCGGAGGCCGGCGACGGCTGGCCGCAGCGGCTGTGCCTGGCGCCCGGCCAGGGCTGCGAGCTGCCGTGGTCCGGGCCGCTCGACGGCCGCGCGGCCGAACTGCTGCGGCTGGGCTGGAACGAACTGCCGCTCGAACTGCTCAGCAGCACGGTCGCCCTGCGCGACGGCCTACTGACCCTGCCGGCGCTGCCGGCCGGCCGCTACCGCCTGCGCGCCCGCAGTCACGACGCCGTCTGCGAGATCCTCGTCGCGCCGGCATTCACCCCGGCCTGGCTGCGTCACGGCGACGCGCTCCTGGGCGTCAGCCGCACGCCGCTGCGCATCGACAAACTGACCCTGACGGCGAAACGCCTGGGCCTGCGCCTCGCCGGGCAGGATGGCGACTGCCGCGTGCTGGTGGTCGGCACGCGCCTGGCCGAGGGCGCCGCCGCGATGCTTGCCCTGGCCGGCGACGACTGCGGGCCGGCCGGCCCGGCGCAGGCCTGGTACGAGGCCGTCGCCACCTACCAGAACGGCCGCGATCTCGGCGACGAGTACCGCTACATCGTCGAACGCGCACGCACCCCGGCCCTGCCCGGGATCATGCTCGCCCGGCCCGGCCTGCTGCTCAACCCATGCGCAGCACCAGCACCAGCCGCGCCGAGGCCGGCGTCGGCGGCGCTTTCGGCGGCGCACCCGCCCCGGCCTGCGCCGCACCGCGCGAGCGTGCCATGAAATGCTGTGAACAGGCCGAGGGCTACGCCGCCGGCAGTGTCGAACCGACCTGGGACTTTCTCGCCCGCGGCGCGGTCGTGCTGTCCGCCACCACCGCCGACGGGTCGCTGGAGCTCGACGCCGCGCCGCTCGCCGGCTGCACCTCGGTCGAGGTGCTGGTGCTCGACGACAGCGCGCAGGCCGCCCGCCGCCTGCTGCTGCCGCGTGAGCCAGCCAGCCTGGCGCGCCGCGACCTGCGCCTGATGCGCGGCCTCGATCCGGCCGTGCATGTCGCGCAGCGCCAGGAGGTCACCCCGCTGCCGTCCGGCAGCGTGCTGGAGGTGCAGGATCCGGCCACCGCCCGCCTTGGCTGGATCCCCGACCGCCACCGCGCCATCAGCTTGCTGCGCGAGCTGGCCGACGATGCGGACGCGCTCGATCCCTGGGACTTCCTCGGCGGCTGGGAGTCGCTCGGTGAAGCCGAGCGGCGCGACAAGCTGAGCGAATTCGCCAGCCACGAGCTGCACCTGTTCATCGCCCGCCGCGATCCCGCCTGGTTCACCGCCACCGTGCTGCCGTGCCTGCGGCAGAAGCGTGAACGCACCTTCGTCGATCGCTGGCTGCTCGGCGAGGACCTGCGCGAGTGGCTGCGCCCGGCGACCTTCGCCACGCTGAACGCCCTGGAGCAGGTGCTGCTCGCCGAGGCGCTTGGCGGCGATGCGGCCAAAGCCATCGCTCGCAGCCTGGCCGACCGCTGCGAACTGATCGATCTCGACCCCGAGGAGCGCCACCGCCGCTTCCTCACCATGCTCGGCGGCGAGGGCGGCGACCTCGGCGAGGGCGGAGGCCCCGACGCCGACATGCTCTGCGAGGAGAGCGAGTCCTCGTACGACAAGAAGGAGGACATGGCGAGCATGCCGCCGCCGCCGGCTCCCGGCGGCCCGATGGCGTCGAAGGCCAAGCGCTCGCGTTCCGCCGATCTCGAACGCCGTGGCGCGGTACGCCCGATGTTCCGCCAAGTCGACACGACGATGGAATGGGGCGAAAGCCACTGGTGGAAGCGCCCGCTCGCCGACCTCGATCCCGAGGAGGTGGTGCCGGTGTGCGCCT
>JAIFND010000219.1 GCA_020047915.1 bacterium
CCGCGACCTCGCCAAGCGACTGCATCCCGATGCGAACCCGCAGCAGAGCGAGCGCGAGCGGCAGCTCTGGCAGCAAGTGCAGGAGGCCTACGGCGACGGCGATCTGGAGCGCCTGCGCATACTGGCCGAGACGGTCACCGCCGCGCAGCCCCTGCCCGCCGGGCCGGACGCCCTCGCGGTCCTGCGCGCCCAGCGACAGCGCCTGCATGACCGCATCCTCGCCCTTGGCGCCGCCAGCGTCGCCCTGGAGCAACGCCCGCCGCTGTCGCTGCGCGCCCAGCTCACCGACCCGACCTGGATCGCGGCCCGCATCGCCGAGTTCCAGGCGCAGGAGATGTCCTGGCGCGCAGCCGCCGCCCAGTGGCAGACCAAGCTCGCTGCCCTCTATCCCGCTGGTCTGCCCGACCCGACCTGGAACTGAGCCATGTCCCTGATCACCGTCCCCGGCAACACCATCAGCCTTCTCGGCGGCCACGGTCTGACCGTGCCGGTGCCCCTCGTCCACACCATTGAGCTGCTGCGCTGCGAGATCGCCGGCACCGGGCATCACTGCGACGACGCGACCGGGCACCGCCTGATCAACGCACCGGTGCTGGCCCTGGTCCGCGAGCCCGACAACGAGTACGACGAGGATGCCATCGCGGTCCACCTGACCAACCGCAAGGTCGGCTACATCCCGCGCCGCCACAACACCGTGCTGGCCCGCCTGCTCGACGCCGGGAAGTGCCTGCACGCGCGCGTGATCAGCGTTCTCGATCCCGACGACGGGCCATGGCTGGATGCGGAGATCGCGGTGGAGATGGAGGGGTGATGGGCGTGCTCCTCGTCATCTGACTTGCGGCGAACCGGACTTCGGCATCGAAGAACTGACCAGGATCACGGCTGATGGCATGCGGGATGCCTCTCGATCTCGCCTCGTCTCGCGAGCCGCCAGGCGCAGAACAGCAGCGCGATCGGAGCTGCTGCGCCGACCAGCATGCCGAGACGGAGACCGGCGGAATCGGTCCCGGCAGAGGCCCCTGGCAGCCACCCGGCAAGCGCCGGCAGGTCCCCGGCCGCATCAGCCGCCAGTCCGACCAGCCACGGTCCTACCGCGCAGCCGCCGTCACCCGCAGCCGCCATGGCGGCGAAAACCACTGCTCCGCCGACCGGCCAGCGCGCTGCGTTCCAGGCCACAGCATGCTGACCGCCAGCCCGGCGCAGGCGCAGGCCGCAAGCGACACCACCGGCCAGGGGGAGAGGGCGGCGAGCAGGTAGACGGCGGCCGATGCCGCGGCGCCGAGTGACAGCGTGCGGACGAGGTTGTGCCCAACCCCGTACATCCCGAACCACAGCCTGCCGGCCGCCATGCCGACGGCGAACAGCCCGAAGCCGACCAGGTCGGCGACCGCCTGGGAGACGCCCAGCCCATGCTGGGCGAAGGCCGAGGTCCACTGCGCGAAAGCGACCTCGGTCGCGCCGGCGAAGACCATCGCCAGCAGCGCCAGGCGGAAACCGCCGCTACGCAGGAGATCGCGGGCTCGCACGCGCCGGCCGCCCGGGTCGAGCGACGGCAAGGGGATGGTGGCGAAGAGCCAGATGCCGACGACCGGGACGAGCGACCAGGCCGCCACCACCCATGGCCACCCTCCAGGACCGATCAGCAACAGGGCGACCGCCGTGCCAACGATGACCGCGAGCTTGCCGATCGGGTAGAAGGCATGCAGCAGCGCCATGTCCCCCGCCTTGCGCTGCGACGGCACCGCATCGAGGATCGGGCTCATCAGCACCTCAAGCAGGCCGCAGCCGGCGGAGAAGACCACCGTGCCCGCAACCAGCATGGCATAGCCGCCGGCGAGAGGCGCGGTCGCGAAGACGAGCAGACCGACGAAGGCTGCGACATGCGCGGCCACGCACAGCGGGCGCAATCCGCAGGCGGCGATCAGCCGGCTGCCGGCCAGGTCGACCGCCAGCTGGGTGAGGAAGTTGATCAGCACCAGCCGTCCGACCATCTCCCAGGTCAGCCCGAACTGGGCGTGCAGCTGGACGAACAACAGCGGTGCGAGGTTGATGACCATCGCCTGCACGAACATGCCCAGGCGGCAGGCTCGGACGATCGCGCTGGAGGCCTCCATCCCGGAATGGTTGCGCGCGGTCGCGATGGGCAAGGGCGGCTGCGTCATCGGATCCAGCCGAGCCGGGTCGCCATCAGCCAGTAGATCGCCGGCAACACCACCAGGGTGAGCGCCGTCCCGGCGACCAGGCTGACGATGTGCACGGCGGCCAGCGGTTGCCACAGTTCGCCGCCACGGACGGCGAGCGGGATCAGGCCGAGGACGGTCGCCAGCACCGTCACCAGCACCGGACGCATGCGCGCCGCGCCGGCGTGCAGCAGGGCCTCGCGCAGGCGCTGACCCAGACGGCGCAAGTGCCCCCGGATCACTCCGCTGGCGGCAGGAGCGGCAGGCGGATGCCGGCCAGCGCGTTGTCGCGGTCGATGGTCGGCCGCTGCCGGCCACCGCTGCGCCGCGCGACCTCGGCGGCAAGGCGGCGCACCAGTTCGTCCGTGGCGATATCGGCCGGCTCGCCGGCGCTGCGCAGGCTGTCCAGCAAGCACTGGGTGAACACTCCGTTGGCGTCGGGCTCGCTCTCGAAGCTGGGTTCGCCGCCACGCGCCGAGGCCAACACCACCACGCCGCCGGCGCGGTCGAGGTCGGCGGTGACGTAGCGCGAGCGGTCGTCAGCGCGGAACTCGCGCGCCAAGCCGGCGCCGAGGTCGGCCGTCGCGATGGCGCGCAGGCCGCGTGCGCCGGCGATGCTCAGGCCGGCGGCGCCGGCGCCGGCCTCGTCCTCAAGGGCCCCCGACTCGCAGGTGTCGAGGATGATCAGGCGGCGGCGGGCCGGGCAGTCGGCCAGCACGGTCAGGATGGCCGGCCAGGGGATGGCGGTGCGCGTCAGGTCGGCAGGATCGGCGCCCCAGGGCAGGTAGTGGTAGACCGGGTCGGGATTGCGCAGGTAGAGGCCATGCCCGGCTAGGTAGAGTACGGCGGTGTCGTCGACCGTGGCGGCAGCGAAGTGGCGGCGCACATCCGACAGCACCTCGGGGCGTACCTCGCCGTCGACATGCACGCGCACGCGCGCCTGGCCCGGCGCGTCGCACAGGGCCAAGCCCAGGTCGATGGCGTCCTTGGCGGCATAGCGCAGCGTCAACCCGGCGTCGCGGTAGCGCGACACGCCCAGGCAGGCGGCGACGAGTCCGCCGGCGGCGGGGCGTGCCGGTGCAGGATTCGGGACGCGCCATGAGCGCACCCCGCCCGTGTCGACAACAGCGACCTCGACGGTGTTCTCGCCGGGGCCCAACAGCAGCTCGAACAGTCCCTCGGCGGCGGTCCCCGACGCCGGCTGCGACGGCAACGGCACACCGTTCACCCAGGCCTCCAAGCGCCCCAGTCCGGCGGCGGCGGTGGCGGCGACGCGCAAACGTAGCCGTCCATGCGACGCCTCGGCGGCGGCGATGCGCACGACCGGGCGCGCAGCGGCCTCGTCGCGGCGGCGGCGGTCGGCGGGGGCGGCGGCGGCGGCAAGCAGGGCGGCGTCGGTGCAGCCCAGGCCGGCCAGCAGACGGTCAGGCCGGTTCGCCCATGGCGCAACCTCGTCGAGGGCGGCGATGGCCCCGTCGGCAGTGGCGACCAGGAGACGGCCGGCAGAGCGGTCACCGTCGAAGTGGCCAGCATCGTCCCACACCGCCCACGATCCGCCGGCGGACAGCAGATGCACGCATCCGCCGCTCGGCGCGGTCAGCCGCAGCTCGCCGAGGTGGCCGGTGTCCACGGCCACGCGTGCATACCACGCTGGGCCCGGATCGGCGACGGGCTCGGCGGCAGCCACCGCAGCCGGACGCTCGACCTGGCCGGGCAGCAGCCGGCCATCGATCGACAGGGTGGCACGGCCGCCAGGCAGCCGCCAGCCGGCGCCGATCCAGACCACGGGGTCGTCGGCAGCGGGATCCAGCACCTCGCGCGGGATCTCGCAGCCGCCGATGATCCGCCACGATCCAACCTCGACCACCATGGCACGCGAAGGCAGCCGAGCGATCTTGCCGGCGTCGTCGGCCCGGAAATACCGGTCGCCGCCGCGCACCAGCATCAGGCGCATCCCGTCGGGCGACGCCGTGCACAGGTCCATACGCTCGGTGTTGCCCACCGCTGGCAGCTCGATGCGGCCCACCTCGGCGCGTGCAGTGAGGTCGTGGATCCGCACCGCCTCGTCATCGGGGACGGCCAGCCGGCAGCCCGGCAGCACCACCGGTCTTGCCCGGCCCTCGATGCGATCGAGCCAGCCCGGACCAGCCGGGTCGAGGCAGCGCCAGCGCCGCGGGGCGTACCATTCGTCGCCGTAGCGGCGGTACGAGAACGCCGCGACCCCCTGCCCGAGGTCGGCTAGTTCGGCCCTGGCCTCCGTCGGCACCTCGCCGACAAGGCGGAGCAACGCCAGATCCCATCGCCAGATGCCGTCGGCGGTTCCGACGCACAGCCAGCGTCCGCTGGCATCGCGGACGCGGGCCGACACCGCGGAGGCCGCCGGCGCCTGAGACAGCCAGCCCAGGGTGGTGGTACCGGTGATGTCGGTGAGGGCGACTGAGCCCGCACGATCAGCTGCGAATACGGTCCGGCCGAGAGCTGCCACGGCGAAGACCTCGCGATCGTCGCCCAAGGCCGGCAGGGCGGTGCCGGTCGTGAGATCAAGGAGGCTCTGCCGCTTCACATAATCGCTTTCAGTATGCAGGATGCGGCCAGGACCGGCGGGGATGAGGGCGGTGTGAAATTGGTTCGGGGGCCCACGCAATCGCATGGTTCCCAATGGCTTCGGACGGTCCTCGGGGGGCATCGCCCACCACGCCAGCGTTCCGTCAGCATGCGCGGTCGCCAGCACCGGCCGGCCATCCCCCAGGCTGGCCAGGCATCCGGCTGAAACCGAAGCCCCGCCGACTGCCGTGGCTGTGCGCAGCACGCGGGCCAGCCGCCAGCCCGGGCCCTCGCGCTGCAGTTCCAGCACCGGCCCATCCTCGTGGTGATAGACGCCGACATAGGCGCGGCCACCGTCGGCGGTGAAGGCTGCCCAGGTCAGCCACCCGTGGCCACCGGTGTCGGTGAATCCCGAACGGCCATCGGTCGTGGTCCAGCCCAGCCCGCCCTGGGCCGCCGAGATGGCGCAGGAGCCGTCGGGGGTGAAGCCCAGCCAGGTGTTGAAGACTGTTGCGATGCGCCGGATCTCCCGTCCGCTCCGCCGGTCGAAGACGATGATCTCGCTCCCCCACGCGGCGAAGACGCGGTCGGTGGTAGCGGCCAGCACGGGCGGACGCGAGACGCTCTCCAGGGCCGGACTGCGCAGACCCGGCGTGCCCTGGACCCAACGTAGGCGCTGCGAGGCGGCATCCCACAGGCGCACCATGCCGTCGCAGGTCAGCACCGTACCATCGTCGAGCGGCAGGATGGCGCGGACGGTGGCGCGGTGGCCGATCAACGGTGAAACGCCGACCTCCAGGGCACCGGCGAGGATCGCGAGCAGGCAGAGGGCGAGGGTGCGCTTCATCGCGGCTGCTCCTGGGTCGCCCACCAGGCGTCGAGGGCGGAGAGAAATGCCGCGTTGGCGGGATCGCCAGCACAGCGGGCGAAGGCCGCAGCAACCGGATGGCCGGCAGCCAGAGCCATGCTGTTGAAGGCGGCCAGCATGCGGGCCTGCTCGGGTGTCGGAGTGATGGCGGTCAGCAGGCGGATGGCAGCCCGGCGGCGCTCGCGTTCAGCCGCGTCGGTTCCTTCGCGCAGCCACAGCGCCAGTTCGGCCCAGTGCACGCCCAGCTCGCTGGTGCGGGCGGCGAAGACCTCGTCGGCCAACGCGGGAGTCAGCCGCGGCGCCGGCCGCAGCCAGCCGACGGACGGGCGCGTGACCGCGACCAGATAGCGGTCGACCGCAGCGGCGAATGACGCCTCGGGCGCGGCCGCCGCATCGACCTGCGCCACCGCGACAACGGCCCCGCCGCGCTCGAGATCGCTGCGCACGGCCGGCAGGTCGGCGCGGCCCGCCCCGGCGGCCAATGTGGCAAGCAACTCCGCCCGCCGCTGCAGACGCAGCCATTGGCTTCGCAGTTCCTGTGGGCCGGAGCCACGCAGACGAACGGCCACCAACCTTTCGGCAGCCACAGCCGCCGCCCGAGTGCCAGCGTCGGCGCGCAGCGCGGCGTCGGCCACAGCCTGGTCGTCGCTCCAGCCCGATGGCGGGGTGACGGCCGGCAGGCCGAGGCCGAGGTGGAGAGGTGGGATGGCGATGGGCGTCGGCATGCCCGCGAGGACGGCGATATCCGCCTTGTGTTCGAGGTCGGCGAACAACTCGCCATACGCATCCCTCAACTCGGCGATCTTCGCCGTGCGTTCGGCGGCCAGTCCGGTGCGTGCCGGGTCATTCACCGGCAGGGCGGCGAAGCGCCGTTGCACCTCCAACAGGTCGCACAGGGGATGGCCGATGCCAGCCATCCAGGGGCGGGGATCGGGGTCGTCGGGCCTGGCTGGTTCCACCACGCGCACGCGGGCGATGAGGTTGGCGCGCGCCAACGACGCCACGGCAGCGGACCATGTCTCCAGCGGACGGCCGCGACCGTGGTTGGCCTGGGCCCAGGCCGCCAGCACCGGCGCCAGCACGACAGCCTGGCGCAGGTCGATCAGGAGGCTCGAATAGCCGAAGATGCGCTGCCCATCGCCCGGATCGGCGGATGGCGGCAGCCCGGGCGGCAGCCAGGCGAGGAAGTCGGCGGCATGGGCGCGGAAGGCCTGCAGACCGGCGGTCGCGCCGGGATCCTCGTGCAGCAGGCGCGCGGCCGCGACCGGGGCGGCGATCACATGATTCCAGCCCAAGCCGCGACCAAGAGCACGCTCAGCCCCCCATTGTTCCAGCAGCGGCAGGACGACGGGCATGGCCTGGTGGCGTGCTGCGGCGGCGGCGAGGTCGAGCCGGCGCAGATCCTCCTGCGCCTCGCTGCGATTGCGGCTTAGCGACAGCGTCTCACCGAGGGCGGCGAGGGCCGGCGGGCAGTCGGTAGCCAGGGCATAGCGCAGCAGCAGGCGTTTGCGGTGGTGGATGCAGCCGGGTTCCAACTCTGGGCGGGTGGGAGACATCACCACTGCCAAGCCATAGACCTCGGAGCGCTCGGATTCGCTCAACAGGGTGTCGCGGCGGTCGGTGTGGAAGAGTTCGCGTGCGCGCTCGGGCTGTGCCGCCCACAGCACGGCCCGCTTGCGCTGCTCATCGATCAGATCCACCAACCCGCTGGCGGCGAGATGACGCAGGTCCTCGGACGCCGCTCCGGTGCCGATGATCGAGGCCGCGTATTCGGCCAGCTCGGGCCGTCCTGGCGGCAAGGCGGCGGCCAGCAGCACCGGTGGACCGGCTCCTGGCACTGCGCTGGCGGTGGCGCCGGCGTCCAGGCCCTGCACCAGATCCAGCATCACCTCCTGCGAGCGCGCCAGCAGCCCCGCCGTGGCCGCGTGATCGGCGCCGCCGGCGGCCCACAGGCGCAACAGACGCAGATGCAGGCGAGGGACGCCGCCAGCGGCGGGCGGCGGCGCGGGCACGGCGGCGGCCCCGGCACCGCCGCGCTCGATCACGGCATCGCAGGTTCGCCACCAGGCGACCAGTGGATCTTCGGCGGCGACGGCGGCGGACAGCGTCAGGAGGGCGAGCAGGACAGGTCGCAGCATCGTTGGGACAGGCATATGCTCACGACCATGGCATGGAATCGCCAGCCGGGAGTTCTTGTACGGATGCGCGTGCTGCACGATCTACATGCTCTCCACATTGCCGTCCAATCATCAGGAATATCGGGCCGGCGCTTGGCCAGACTCAGCAGGGCGGAGGCAGTCCTGTGAGCTTGCGAGGCCCTGCTCCCGCTTGCCGGGGTGTGTGCAGGCAATGAGCGAAGTAGCCCTGAGACATGCTGGGATGGTCGCGGATGCGACGCACATACAACTCCGTCATCTTGATGGACTTGCCTTCCGAATGGTCGAAGTGCGCCAGGCGATCTTACCGGCGTGACGTTCTTGGGCTTGATCGAGCCCAACGGCCAGGCCAATGACCATCTCACGACATCTGCCGCAATCGACCCCTTGGCCAGCAAACGGCATTACCACGATGAAGGTCATGCCCACTACCTTCGACGCCAAGGCCGCCACCTGGGATGAAGAACCGCGGCGGCGGGCCATGGCCATGGACATCGTCGCTGCCATCGTTCAGCGGATCCCCCTGACCACGGGGCAACGCGTGCTGGATGTCGGTTGCGGCACCGGCCTCGTCGGTCTGCCTTTGGCTGTGGTCACCAAATCTGTGCTCGGTGTTGATCTGTCGGAGGGCATGGTCGCCAAGTTCAAGGCCAAGGTACAGACGGCTCATCAGTCCGGCGTAACAGCCGAGGTCAGGGATCTGGTGAGCGCGCCGCTTCTAGCTGGCAGCATCGACGTGGCAGTCAGCGCGATGGCCTTCCATCACATCCCAGATGTCGATGCCATGTTGCGCTCGATCGCTGGTTGCGTTGCGCCAGGTGGCTGGGTCGCCATTGCCGACCTGGAATGCGAAGATGGCAGCTTTCATGACGAACCTGTCCCGCACCTGGGATTCGATCCGGCCGGATTCCTTTCCAACATGCAACGGGCCGGATTCGAGGCAGTCTCCCAGGAGCGTGTGCACGTCATGCAGAAGCCGCCAGGCGGGCGTAGCTACCCCATCTTCCTGGCGGTAGCCCGGAAGCTCTGATCAGACGCCTTTCAACTCGCCGTCTTCCATTTCCAGATGACGGTCGAAGACGTCGAGAGCACGATGGTCATGGGTGACGACGATGACGGCGGCAGAGACCTGGCGGCGCAGGTCGGCATCGTCGATGTGGGCCAGGGCCTGGTCCTTCGTCACCCGATCGCCCTGGTCGGCGGAAAGCAGGTCGATTCGGCCGGCGATCTTGGCCGCCACGGTGGCCCTGGTACGCGCGTCAAGCGTGCCCGTGCCCAGGGTTTCACTGGCGACCGTAGCGATCGCGACGGGGTACCGCTCCACGGCCACAGGCCGCAGGCGGACCACGACGACAACCGCTACCACGGCTACCACCAGAGCCAACTTGCCCCAATGACGGTACAGGAATCGAGGCGCAGCGCTGGCTGTGGTCAGGTCAGAGACTCGGCGTTTTGCAGAACGGCACCATGCTCAACCGGCCGCTTCGGTCCGTGCCTGCTTGCCGCTGGCGATGGCTCCGGCGCGATGCCGGGCGCTCTGCCAGCCGCCCGACAGGTTGCGGGCATCAAAGCCATCCTGACGCAGCAGGCGGACGGCGTAGTAGCTCCGCTGGCCACCAGCGCAGTAGACGGCCAGGGGCTTGTCGCGGGGGATCTCGGACAGGCGATCGCGGACCAGATGCAGCGGGATGTGGATGGCGCGGTCGTGGTGGCCGGCGGCCCATTCGCCCGGTTCGCGCACGTCGAGGACCGTGAAGGACTGATCGTCAGCGGCACTCCACGGCAGGGCCGGGGCATCGCCGTTGCGGTCGTTGGCCGCCACCATGCCGGCGAGGTTCACCGGGTCCTTGGCGGCGCCGTACTGCGGGGCGTAGCACAGTTCGAGATCAGCCAGATCCTCGACCGTCGCGCCCAGCCGCATGGCGGTGGCGATCACGTCGATGCGGCGTTCGACCCCCTCCTCACCAACCGCCTGGGCGCCGAGTACCCG
>JAIFND010000143.1:0-8621 GCA_020047915.1 bacterium
TGGTCATCAGACCTATCATCACCTGCGAGGGGCCAAGCGGCCCTCGGCGGCGCCAGTGACGTTGTTGGAGATCAAGGAACCGTTGGAATACAGCGGTCGGATTGCTGAGAGGGGCCATGAGCCCCGAAAAATTTTTTCCTAAGCCTGTCAAGGATAAAATGTTACAGCGCCAGCTTAATAGCATTGGGCGAAGCCCCTGAGCTGTCACTTGCACGATTTCTCGGGTTCACCCCGACTGTGAATGTCGATGTACCCTGCAAAGTCTTTCCCCTCTGGTCACTCTGGTGCTCTGTGTGACTCCTATCGCCGAGTTTAGGATCAAGGATTTCCGCCGGTGTGGCTGATCACCTGCTGGGTGACTGGCGGTTCCCCCTGCAAACCGTGTCGCCTCCGTTGCCTTCGTTCCTCCCTGTGAATCCAACTGCGGAATCAAGGATGAAACGTCGGGGCAGGTGGCTGTCGATCTGCGGGCGAGGGCGCCCGCGCCCCCGGGACTCAGCGGCGGTGGGCGCGACGGTGGCCCTGGCGGTCGGTGCGCTCGATGTACACGCCACGGAAGGCGGCACGGAAGCACCCGTCGATGGCGGGGCCAAGGACGGCGGCGCGGACCGGCGGGATGAGGGCCTCGACCTGCTCGAGCAGCTTGGCCTTCTTCACGTCGTCATTGTAGATGGCGGCGAGGTAGTCGGCGAGCTCCATGCTGCGACCGCTGCGCTTGATCTGCTCCAGCGCCTGGGCGACGACCTGATTGAATGCGGCCTGCATCTCGGCCGGAGTCGCCGGCTTGCGTCGCTCGGCCCGGGAGCTCGGCGGGCGCTCGGCCTTGACCGTGTGCGGCTTGGCCGCCGGGGGGTCCTCGACCGTGCGCGGGGGCGGGGGCGGGGGCGACGGCGACGGCGGGACACTGGTCGTCGAGGAGGCTTTGCGGTCGAGGGCCGGGCCGGGAGCGGTCAGCGCCGAGGCGGTGCTGGCCCGGCCGCCGAGCTTCTGGATGGTACGCTTGGTGGTCAGGATGATGGTCGCGGCATCGAGGACAGGATCGAGGCCGGGGACCTCGGTGGCGACGCCGGCGCGGCGCAGTACGCCCTTCACCGCGCCGCGCGCCCGGCGCAGGACCGTGGTGTTGTCGATGTCCACGCCACAGCGGCGGTAGCAGTCGCGGATGCGCGACACGGAGTCGGGGTCACCGTGGTCGTGCAAGGCCCAGTGCACCAGCTTGCCGAGCTCGCCGCGCAGGCCCTTCAGGCGTCCCTCGCCCGCCGCGGCCCAGTCGCCGGCCGCCAGCAGCTGGCTGACCATCTGATCGAGGATCTCGACACAGCGCCGGGCGATCGGGTCGGAGCGCGGGGCCGATGAGGATGCTGAGGATGACGACCGGCGGGAACTCATCACCCGCCAGTGTGGCGGCGGGGAGGTCAATCTCAACCGGTGGCCGGCGAGGGCCGACGGGCTTCAGGCTGCGGCCACGGCGGCGGTGGCGGGCCGTTGCCGAAGCGCGCGGCTTCGTAGGCGGCAAGGGCCGGGCCGAGCTGCAGGCCGCTGCGCGCGGTGATGCGCTGGCAGATGGTCGCCGCCGTGTCGTGGCGTTCGACCCGGACACCGAGGCGTTGCGCGAGTTCGACCAGCTCCTGGCCACGCCGGCGGTAGACCGCCTGACGGCTGGCGGCGGGGCTTGGCCGCGGCAGTCGCCGACCCAGCCAGAACAGGGCGGCGAGGACGGGCAGACCGGCGAGCAGCAGCAGCCAGAGCGACAGACCGCTGCGGCGCGGGGACGTCAGCGGCACCGCAGCGGCCGGGTCGGGCAGGGCGGCGGAGAGGTCGGCGCCGCGCGGCAGCAGGTCGTGCGCGACCGGCGGGGTCGGATCGACGCGCTGCCAGGTGCCGCCGGCGTCGAGCACTTCGACCCAGGCGTGGGCGTGCAGGCGGCGGAAGACCACGCCACTGCCATCCCACTCGGCGCTGGCGAAGCCGGCGACCAGGCGCGCGGGATGGCCGGCGCGGCGCAGCAGCAGGGCGGCAGCACCGGCGAAATGCTCGCAGGTGCCACGCCGGTCGCGTGCTTCGCCGAACAGGAAGGTCGCGAAGGGTTCGCTGGCGGCGGCTGGCGGTTCGAGGTCGTAGGCGCAGCGCGCACGCAGCGCGGCGGCGATCTGCTCGGCGGCGGCGAGGGGCGGCTGGTCGCGCCAGGCCGGTTTCTCGACCTCGGCCCAGGGCCACGCCGCGACGGCAGGCGGCAGCTCGCGGCAGGCGGCGGCGGCGACGGCACGGTCGGCCTCGGGCTCGCTGCGCTGCGGGGCGTCGAGAGCGACGGGGTAGCTGCGGATGGCCTCGCCCAGTTCGGGCCGCCAGCGGTTGCCATCGCCGTCGAGGAACTGGCCGGGCAGGCCGGCCCAGTCGCCGTCGTCGGGTAGCAGCACGGCGTCGCCGAGTCCGCCCAGGCGCACCAGGTCGGCGACCCGGCCGGGCGGCGGGGTCGGGGCGTCGGGCAGCTCGACCTCGCCCGGGGCGGGCAGCCAGCGCAGGCGGCCGGTGGCGACGTCACGCTGCAGGCGACTGCACGCGGCCAGGCGCAGATAGACGAGGCCGCGCGGGTCGCTGGGCAGGAAGAGGCGCGCCGCTGGCGCCGGATCGCGTGGCGGCGGGCCGCCGGCATCAATGCCGACCGCCTCGCCAGGTGGACGGCGCGCCGTGGTCGGCGTGGCGGCGGTGCTGCGCGCCGCCTGGTCGCGCAGCGGGCCGGGGCGCAGGGTCTGGGCCAGCGCATTGGCCGGGGCGTAGGCGGCGGCGCCAAGCAGACCGGCGATCACCGCCGGGACGAGAGCCCAGGGCAGCCACGGCCAGCGGCCGCGCCCGGCCACGGCGCGCGCGCCGAGGCGGGCGCCGAGCCACGCGTCTGTGGCCAGGGCGAGGCAGGCGAGCGGGGCGAGGACCACGGCGGCGAGCCACGGCGACGGACCCTGGATGCCGGGCAGGCCGAGCACGACGAGTTCGAGCACGCACAGCGGCGCGATCAGGCGCAGCACGCCGGGGCGGGCCGGGATGAGCAGCAACGCGGCGACCAGGGTGCCGAGCAACGCATGCACCGCGCCGCGCTCGAGCGCGCCGAGGGCCCAGGTCGCGGCCGCCGCGCCCAGCGCCAGGGTCGGCGTGCCGAGTTCGCGCCAGGCGCCGCGCGGCAGCAGCTCGCCGGCGGCGGTGATCACCGCGATCAGCACGGCCGGCAACCAGCCGCCGGGATGCGCCCAGGCCAGCCACAGCGCGATCGCGCCGAGGCCGCTGACGTGCGCGACGCGCAACTGGTCGCCGGGTCTCATGGGTGAGGCATCCGTTCGATGGTGGCGACACGCATCAGGGCAAAGACATTATGGGTGGTCAACAACACCAAGGCGGAAGGCGGAAGGCGGAAGGCGGAAGGCGGAAGAAATGCCAGGTGGTGCCGACGGACGCCGGTTGCACATGCCGATGCCCCGCGCCCGATCGAGCGATGACGATGCCCCGTCGCACGGCATCCAACCGCAGCCCCCAGCAACTCTTCCGCCTTCCGCCTTCCGCCTTCCGTCTTCCGCCTTCCTCCTTGTCTTCCTCATGGCCGCCCCCCCAGCCGTCTCGGCAGGTGGATGAGGCGGGGCAGCTCGTCGTCGCGCACGATCAGCGGCGGCGGCTGGCCCTCGGGGGCGGCGGTCGTGTCGGCGAGCAGGGCGAGGCACGGCGTGCCGCGCGGCACCACCTCGTCGAGCGGCGCGCCGCCCGGCCGGCACAGGGCGAGCGATTCGAGCAGGCGGTCGCGCGCGCCGGCCAGGCCGCGCGGTGACTGGCCGTGATGCACCGACAGCTCCCAGCCGCGCCGGTCGAGGTCATCGACCACGGTCGCGGCGGCGGCGACCAGGCGTTCGAAGACGGCGGGCGGGGCGTGCGGATCGACGGCGATGGCGAGACGGCGGGCGGCCGGCGCGTGGCGCTCGGCGACGAGCAGCTGCTGATGCCGGGCGCTGGCCCGCCAGTGGATGCGGCTGCGCGGATCGCCGGGCGCCCAGGCGCGCAGGCGGCCGAGGTCATCGTTGCCCGGTTCGCTGGCGACGGCGAGGCCGGCGAACCACTCGGACAGGCGGGTGCGCAGACCGGCGCGCACGCGGCCGATCGACGGCAGCACGATCAGGGTGCAGTCGGTGCCGGCCGGGCCGCGCGCCTCGACCAGGCCGAGCGGCTGCTGGCAGGCGAGTTCGAGGCCGGGCAGGTGGATCGCCCCGCGCCCGGGGAAGCGCTGGCTCCAGCGCACCGCCAGGCCGCTATCGCCGCCGCGATCGATGCGCGCCACCTCGCGCGGCGTGCGCGCGCGCGGATCCCACGCCCACAACGTCACCGGCGGGGCCGCGCTGGCGAGGGTCAGGCGGGCGGCGAGCGTGGTCTCGGCGCCGGCGTAGGCGGCGCGCGGCAGCTCCCAGGCCGCCTGGACGCGGGCCAGGGCGCGCGGCGCAAGCAGGCGGGCGGCCCCGACCGCAGCGAGCATGGCGATGCCGCCAGCGGCGGCGAGCGGTGCCGACTGCCACGCCGGCACCAGGCACAGCGCGACGCCTTCGGCGAGCGTGATCCAGCCGAGCGGGGTGAGGCGGACGGACAGTGATCCTGGGACCTGGGGGGGGCTCATGCCTGCATGCCCACATGGGCAAGGCGGAAGGCGGAAGGCGAAAGGCGGAAGAAATGAGCGCAAGCGTTGACCAGGCGAACAAACCGCGACCAGCCACCGCCACCGGCCCGCGCGCGGCAGCGCGCAGCGATCCTTCCGCCTTCCGCCTTCCGCCTTCCGCCTTGGCTTCCTTGGTTGCCTTGTTCTGCCTTCATCGACCCACCGCCCTAGCGCGGCACGGGGACGCTGGCCACCGCGTCGCGCACCGCCTGCTCGGCCTCGACCGCGCCGCGCGGCACGACGCGGTGCGCCAGGGCCTCGACCGCCAGGCCCTGGATGTCATCGGGGGTGGCGAAGGCGCGACCCGCCAGCAGGGCACGGGCCTGGGCCAGACGCTGCAGGCCGAGGGCGGCGCGCGGGCTGGCGCCGAGCGCGAGCGACTTCGCGGCGCGCGTCGCGTGGATCAGCGCGAGGGCGTAGCCGCGCACCTCGTCGCTGAGCGTGACCGCGGCGGTGGCGCTGCGCAGGCGCGCGGCGCCGGCGGCATCGACCACCGGCTGCAGCCGCGCGAGGTCGGCGTCGGCGCCGTCGCGGCGCATGATCTCGAGTTCGGCGGCGGGATCGGGATAGCCGACCGCGCAGCGCAGCAGGAAGCGGTCGCGCTGGCTGTCGGGCAGCGGATAGGTGCCGGCGTGGTCGATCGGGTTCTGGGTGGCGATGCAGCAGAAGCGGGCGGACAGCGGCCGCGCCTCGCCATCGACCGTCACCTGGCCCTCGGCGAGGGCTTCGAGCAGCGCCGACTGGGTGCGCGGCGGGGTGCGGTTCAGCTCGTCGGCGAGCAGCACATCGCAGAACACCGGCCCGGGATGGAAGACGAAGCGGCGCTCGTGCTCGTCCCACACCGACGAGCCGGTGACGTCGGCCGGCATCAGATCGGGCACGCACTGCACACGCTTGAACGAGCCGCCGGTCGCAGCGGCGAGGGCGCGACCGAGGGTGGTCTTGCCGACCCCCGGCACGTCCTCGACCAGCAGGTGGCCGCGCGCCAGCCAGGCCGCGACGGTCAGCTCGGCAGCGCGGCGTTTGCCGCGGAAAACCGAGGCGATCGCATCGACGAGCGAAATGGCGAGTGCAGCGTCTTGCATGGCAGGATGTTACATCAACGCAGCGGAGAATGCCATGGTTCACGCCGGCCGCCCCCGCTTCCGTCGCCTACACCGGAAGGTCAATGGGGTACAGGACTTGCATCGGAGAAGGCCTTGCTGTGGCCGGGACACCCCGCTATAAGTCCCTGCAGGACAACCAGCGGAGGGTTGCGACATGTCCGAGCAGACGATCGCCAAGCGGGTCCTAGCGGATCGCATCGCCAGCCAGCTCAACCTGCCCCAGGGCCAGACCCTGCAGGTGATCCAGAGCTTCCTCGACCAGATCGTCGATGAACTGGGCCACGGCAACCGCCTGGAGTTCCGCGACTTCGGCGTCTTCGAACTGGTCAGCCGCAAGCCGCGTACGGCGCTGAACCCGAAGACCCTCGAAAAGGTGCCGGTGCAGCGCCGCACGGTGGTGAAGTTCCGCGCCGGCCGGCTGCTCAAGGCCAAGGTCAAGGACCTGGGCGTCGATGCCGACGGCAACCCCCTGCCGGGGATGGAACCGACGCCGGGCGAAACCGCGGTCTGACCGTGCGCCGCTTGACGGGTCTGCTGCTGCTGGCTGGCGTCGCCCTGGCTGGCGACGCGGATCCGACGCCAGGCGCCCCCGCGCCGGTGGTTCGTTTCACCGCCACCGGCATGTCGATGAGCCTGTCGCCCGACCGGCCGAGCGAAGCCACCGGCATGCGTCTGGAGTACGAGGCGGTGGTGCTGGCCAGCGAGCGCCTGGCCTACCGCCTGACCGCCTTTCCCGGCGCGCGACGACCGGTGCTGGCCAGCGCCGACCTGAATGGCGGGCCGGACGGCCGCGTGCTGTTCGATTCGTCGCGCAGCCAGTTGCCGCAGATCTCGTTCCGCGGCCTGCTGCGCCCCACCGCCCTGACCATCCGCCGCCTTGATCCCGATCCGGCGCAGCCCGACACGGTGCGCTTCCGCGCCGAGGCGAGTGAACTCGGTGATGTGCTCGGCGCGATCGAGACGCCGGCCGGCACCCGTCTGCACGTCGCCTGGGCCGAGCAGGCGGTGCTGGAATTCGCCGGCACGGTCGATGCCGGAGCGGCGCTGGGCATGGCCGCGCCGCGTCTGACCGCGCTGCATTTCTACGGCCGCGCCCAGCCCTTCCGCCTGGCCACCGTGCTGCGCCTGCGCCAGGGCGCCGCCGCCGAGCCGGCCCAGGTCGAACCGCGCCTGGCCGCGCGCGACTACGGCATGCGCGTCTCGGGCCGCGTCATCTCACTGCGCTTCTCCGACCTCGGCGCGCTGCAGACCATCGACGGCGTCGAGGAGAGCGAGATCCTCGACGGCGAGGACATCATCCCGATGCGCGCGGCGGGAAAACCGGTATTGGGGAAGTAGGGATGCAACGTTCGGCGTTCGACGTTCGACGTTCGACGTTCCGCAGGCTTGCACCACGCTTGGACGGCCAACGCCGAACGCCGAACGCCGAACGCCGAACGGTTTCGAGATCGCTCCCATGAACATCCTGCGCTTCCTGCGCCCACCGTGCATCAAACTGCACCTCGACTTCGCGCCGGCCGAGGCGGTCGAGGGCGAGAGCGAGCAGACCATCGCGGCGCGGCACCGGCGTGAGAAGGAGACGCTGATCAGCGAGTTGGGCGAGCTGATGGGGCGCTCGGGCGAGGTCGGCAACCTGCCCAAGTTCATCAAGGACCTGTCGCTGCGCGAGCGCAAGGCGACGACCGCGATCGCGCCCGGCATCGCCATCCCGCACGTGCGCACCTACCAGGCGAAGAGCTTCATCATCGGCCTGGCGCGCGCGGACGAACCCGGCGTCGATTTCGACAGCCTCGACGGCGAGCCGACCCGGCTCTTCGTCATCCTCGCCAGCCCGCCGTGGGACGACCGCACCTACCTGCAGGTCTATCGTGAGTTCGCGCAGATCGTGCAGGACGAGGACGCCCTCGCCGGACTGATGGCGGCGGAGAGCGAGCAGGATGTGTTCAATGCGCTGCGGACGTTCTTTCGGTAGGCGAACGGCAGGCGGAAGGCGGAAGGCGGAAGGCGGAAGGCGGAAGGCGGAAGGCGGAAGGCGGAAGAGTTGCGGCGCAAGCGTAGGCAGGGCAAGCGACCACCCACCCGCAAGCGCGCGACAGCGCGCCGCATATCTTCCGCCTTCCGCCTTCCTCCTTCCGCCTTTCCCCATGCAGCTTCGTGCAAGGCCGCGCGGAAACCGCGTTCGCCGTGTCCGGTTTCCGGCACGATGTCGTCCATGCGCCCCCTCCTCGCCCTGCTCTGCGTCGGTTGTCTGCTGGCTGCGGAGTGGCCGGCGCGGGTGGGTGACGACCTGACGCTGCGCGGCAGCGGGCGCTTCACCTGGCTGTGGTACAAGGTCTATGATGTCGCCCTGTGGACGCCCACCGGACTGACCGCCGCGCAGGTGCTGGAGGACCGGCCGCGTCGTATTGCCTTCCGCTACCTGCGCGCCTTCACCGCCGCCGAACTCGCCAAGGCGACGACCAAGACGGTGAACGAACGCCTCGGCGACGCACCACGCGCCGACATCGACGCCGGTCTGGCCGCGATCAACGCCCTGTGGCCAGCGGTGGCGGTCGGCGACGAACTGATCCTCGAGTACCGGCCGGGCAGCGGGACCACGGTGTGGCACAACCAGCGTCCCCTGGGCACGGTGGCAGGTGGCGCCTTCGCCACGGTGCTGTTCACGGTCTGGCTGGGCAGCGACCCGATCGACGACGGGCTGCGCGACGGACTGCTCGGGGCGTAGGAGCCAGATCCGGTACCAATGGCGTTGCGTTAAGGACTCTTGGGGACGCAAGGCGGAAGGCGGAAGGCGGAAGGCGGAAGAGTTGCTGAATCGAGTTGATGGGGGC
>JAIFND010000143.1:8638-28531 GCA_020047915.1 bacterium
CTGGGCCGGCAGTCCAATCCGCATTTCTTCCGCCTTCCGCCTTCCGACTTCCGCCTTTCCAAGGTCAGTGCCCTTAACGCAACGCCATTGGATCCGGTATACGGCGGCAGTGATTGCCACGCCAGCCCGGGTGCGTTAGCCTGCCGCCCGATGCCCGCTGCACCGACCTCGAAACCGGCCGATGCCCTGATCGGACGCGTGATCGCCGGCTGCCGGCTCGACCGCCGGCTGGCGGCCGGGGCGTTCGGGGTGGTGTACCAGGGCGTCCGCGTCGCCGACCAGGCGCCGGTCGCGGTGAAGATGCTCTCGACCATCGCCGCCAAGGATCCCGAGAACATCAAGCGCCTGGAACGCGAAGCCGAACTGGGGGCGATGATCCATCATCGCAACATCGCCACAGTGCATGGCCGCTTCGCCGAGGCGGGCATCCACGGCCTGATCATGGAACTGGTCGATGGCACCAGCCTGAGCCAGATCGTCGATGCGCGGAAGCGCCTGCCGTGGCGCGATGCGGTGCACCTGATCGCCCAGGTCGGCCAGGCCATCACCCACCTCGAATCACTCGGCATCATCCACCGCGACATCAAGCCGGACAACATCCTGCTGACCCCGGGAGGCGTCGCCAAGCTGATCGATCTGGGCCTGGCGAAGCCGGGCGAAAGCACCGGCGACGAGGGTCTGACCATGGCCGGGACGACGATGGGCTCGCCCGCCTACATGCCGCCCGAGCAGGTGCAGGATGCCAAGGCGGTGTCGCATGCCGCCGACGTGTACAGCATCGGCGCCACGCTGTTCCACGTCGTCACCGGCCAGCCGCCGTTCGCCGGCCGCAACATCACCGAGATCATGACCAAGGTGATGCGCGAGCCGCCGCCCGATCCGCGCAGCCTGGTGCCAGACCTGCCGGGTGCGATCGCCGAACTGATCCTGTGGACCCTGGAGAAGCAGCCGGGACACCGGCCCGCCAACGCCGAGCAGTTCACCAGCCTGCTGACGGGTGCGATCCAGGCTCCCGATGACGTCGGCCGGCTGCGCCGCCTGCGTCGGGGACGGGATGGAACCTGGGTGATCCTCGGCCTGGTCGTCACAGCCATCGCCGGACTGGGTGGGCTGCTGTGGTGGCTGCTGGGGAGATAGGGGGCTTGAGCGAGATGAGTGGGTGGAAGGCGGAAGGCGGAAGGCGGAAGGCGGAAGAAATGCGAAGCTGCGCGAACGGGCGCATCCTGCACGTGCGTATACATGGCGCCCGATCAGAAGGTTGGACTTCGATCGTCGTTCAACCATCGCCAAGCAACTCTTCCGCCTTCCGCCTTCCTCCTTCCGCCTTGCTTCACCCCATCCCACTCATGTCGTCGAGGAACCATCAATAGGGCTGTCAGGGGTCGGCGTCAGGATGGTGGACGACTGCGCCGGCGCTGCATGATCCAGCCATGTCCTCGATCAGCCTGAACGGCTCGACCCCCGCACCGCTGGCTGTCGGCCAGGATCTGCTCGGCGCCATGCTCGATGCCGGTCTTCCGGCGATGTACCTGTGCATGGCCGGCAGCTGCGGACGGTGCCGGACGCGCGTGCTCAGCGGCGGCGACGCCCTGGGCGTACCCACCTCGGCCGAAGCCTTCCATCGCTGCACCCCGCCCGAACGACTGGCGTGTCAGGCGACCCTCGCCCGCGACGCCGACATCCATCTGCAACAACCCGTCTAAGGAACCCCATGCTCCGCCTCCTCGCCGCCCTCGCCCTCGCCTCCGCCCTGTGCGCCGCCGACCCCACCTGGGAGACCGGTTGGACTGAAACCAGCGCTGCCGCGAAGATCGCGGAAAAGCCCATCCTTGCCGACTTCACCGGCTCCGACTGGTGCGGCTGGTGCATCCGTCTCAAGAAAGAGGTCTTCGACACCCCCGAGTTCAAGGCCTGGGCCGACAAGCGCGTCGTCCTGCTGGAGGTCGATTTCCCCAACGGCAAGAAGCTGCCCGACGAGCTCGCCAAGGAGAACGAGGCGCTGATGAACAAGTACGGCATCCAGGGCTTCCCGACCATCGTGTTCCTGAACGCCGAGGGCAAGGAACTCGGCCGCCTGGGCTACCAGAAGGGCGGACCGAAGCCGTGGATCGCCGCTGCCGACGCCATCCTCGATAAGGCGAAATAGCCCACCGGTTGCGCGTCGTAGCCTGCCCGGAGCATTCCGGCGTGCGCAACTCCCTTCTCCCACTCATCGCTGCCGTCGTCTGTTTCGCCATCGGCCTGGTGCTGATCCGCCCGATCGTCGATCGCGGACAGGGCGGACCAGAGGTCAACGCGGGCATCCTCCGCCTGCCCAAACGCGATCCGTTGCGTACCATCGCGGCGCCGTTGGCCGGTTCGACGGCCGCGACGGTCGAGCGCGGTGGGCGCGATGACGGCTTGTGGCGGGTGGTCGTCGTGGCCGGCGAGGATCGCGAACCGACCACCCGGGCGGCCATGCTCGCCCTTGGCGAGTCGCTGTTCACCGCCGGGATGGTGGTGGTGATGGATCCGCTGCCCGCCGCCAGCGAACCCACTCCGCCCCTGCCGATGCCGACCGATCGCGTGATCAGCATCGCCACCCGCTCGGCGGAGATCGGTGATTCGCCTACTGCCGACTGGCAGGCGAGCATCGCCTTCACCATCACCGAGCCGCGTCTGCCGGCTGGGCATCCCGCCGAGGTCCTGCTCGCCCCGCCCGAACTGGCCCCGGTCGTGATCCTGGTCGAGCACGCCGGCCGGCCGGCGGCGGATGCCACTGCCGTCGACTGGCCGACCCGTTGGGCCGGTACGGGGCGCACCATCGTCCAGGCGATGCTCGGCTCGCTGCTGCCCCCCTCCGGTCTGCAGCGGGCAAAGGACCAGCCGCTGGCGGACTGGGGCACCCCGGTGCCATTCCCCCCGGTCACCGGCGAACTGCGCTGGTCCGGTTGTTTCCAGCACGACCTGGCGCGCGGTTGGGTGGGACGGATCGCCGGCCGCACCGTCGCCACGAAGAGCGGAGGAAGCGAAGCCGCCGCGGCGCCGGTGATCGGACTCCTGCGCAAAGGGGCCTGGGAGGAAGCCGCCGCCGCGGAAGGCGGCTGGCGCCAATGGTCGCGGTTGCGCGATGGTCAACGCCAGCTCTTCGCGCTGCGCGATGACGGCGACGGCTGGACCTGCACGGTGTGGACCGAGCGTCCGGATGTCGCCGGCCTGATTGACCGTTGGATCGCCGCCGGCGACGCCCCGGCCCGCCAGCACCTGCAGCAGTTGCTGACCGTGCGTGCGCTGCCCGAACCGCTGCGCCTGCGCGTCGAGCAGGCGCTGAAGTGACGAACCTGGAAATCGCGGTGGGATTCACACGGAGGAACGAAGGCAACAGAGACGAAACGCCTTGGATGATCATTGCCGACTCACCCGATGGGCATCTCCGCAGCTTAACGCACAGCCTTGTTGCGAACTCCGTTCCCTCCGTTCCTCCCTGTGAAACGAGGCGTCTGGGATGAACGCTCCTGAAATCCTCGCCCCGGCCGGTTCGCCCGAGTGCCTGCCGGCGGCGGTGGCGGGCGGCGCCGACGCCGTGTATCTCGGGCTGCGCCACTTCAACGCGCGTGGCCGGGCCGAGAACTTCCGCAAGGCCGACCTGCCGCGCCACGTCGCCTACCTGCACCGCCACGGCGTGAAGTGCTACGTCGTGCTCAACACCCTGGTGCACGACGACGAGCACGCCAAGGCGGTCGATCTCGCCTGGCACGCGCACATCGCCGGGGTCGATGCCGCGATCATCCAGGATCTCGGCCTGTGGCGTCTGCTGCGCCGCACCGTGCCCGGCCTGCCGCTGCACGCCTCGACCCAGATGACCATCCACGACCCGTCGCAGGTCGCGGTGCTGGCCGCACTCGGCGCCGAGCGCGTCATCCTGGCGCGCGAACTGCCGCTGGCCGAGGTCGCCGCCTGCGCCGCCGAAGCGGCCCGCCACGGCATCGAGGTCGAGCACTTCGTGCATGGCGCGCTGTGCTACGCCTACAGCGGCCAGTGCCTGATGTCGAACTTCGCCGGCTGCCGCAGCGCCAACCGCGGCACCTGTGCGCAGAACTGCCGGTTCATCTACGAATCGGAGGGCGCCCCGCCCGACACCACGATCTCGATGCGCGACCTGTCGCTGATCGACCGCGTCGGCCCGCTTGCCGAGGCCGGCGTCGCGTCGCTGAAGATCGAGGGCCGCCTCAAGGGGCCGGACTACGTGTTCACCGTCGCCCGCGCCTACCGCGAGGCACTCGACGCCTGGCAGGCGCGGCGGAAGCCGGATCCACTGATCGCGCGCGAGCCGCTCGGCGAGGTCTTCGCCCGGCCCTTCACCACCTCGCCGCTGGATGGCACCTACGGAGCCGAGGCCCGCCTGCATCGTGGAGATCCGCTGCGCGACCGCGCCGCCGACGGCGAACTGGTCGCCCTCGACCGGCGTAGCGGCACGGCGGTGATCAGCGCCACGCGCCGGCCCGAGGCCGGGGTCGGCTACGCCTTCGCGGTCGGCATGTGGAATGATGGCTTCCTGGTCACTGCCTGCGATCCGGCCGGCGACGGGAAATGGCGTCTGCGGGTTCGCGTCGATCCGCGCGGCCCGCGCGCCCCGGCCGGAACGCCGCTGTTCCGCAACCGCGACCAGCGCCGCGAGCGCGAGGCGGCGGCGGCGATGGCCCAGGTGCCGCTGCCGGCCGAGGAACAGGGCGGCATGCCGGCCGACCTGACGGTGACGGCACGGCCGGGCGATGCTCTGATCCTTGCCGCCCGCACGGCCGACGGACGCCAGGCCAGCGTGGCCAGCGCCCAGCCGGTGCAGGCCGCCACCGGCCGGCCGCTTGATGAAGCACAGCTCGCCGCCAGTGCCGGGGCTCTGGGCGGCAGCGGCTTCATCCTGCGCCGGCTTGAGGCGCGGCTCGACGGGGCCTGCTTCGTGCCGGCGGCGGAGCTCAAGCGCCTGCGCCGCGAACTGGTCGCGACTCTTGCCGCGCAGCCGGTGGGTGCCCCGCCGGCCTGCCCGGCTCCGGACCTGGGCGCCCCGCGCCAGCGCCGCACCCGGCTGTGGGTCGTGGTCGGCGATGCCGCCAGTGCTGACGCCGCGCGTGCCGCCGGTGCGCAGCGTGTCGCCCTCGACGATGCCCGCCTCGACCTGTGGGCCGCCACGCCGCCGGTGATCCCAGCGGACTGCTGGCTGCGCCATCCCGCCACCGCGCCGCTGTCGCCGCATCTCGCCGCGATCGGCGCGCCGGTGCTGGCCGGGCATCTCGGGGCGCTGGTCGCCGCCCGCCAGGCCGGTCTGGCGTGCGCCGCCGATGTGGCGTGCAACGCCTACGGGACCGAGACGCTGGCGGCGCTGGCCGAACTCGGAGCGGGCGGCTGCATCCTCAGCCACGAACTGAGCGGCCGCGAAGTCGGCCGGCTGGCGGCGCGCCTCGGATCTGATTCCGTGATGGAACTCGCCATCGCGGTGCACGGCCGCGTCCCGTCGATGCTGACCCGCCAGGACCACGGCCTGCCGATCGGCGGGGTGCGCACGATCCGCGCCAGCGCGGCGGAAGGTGGCCTGCCCTACGAGTTGCAGCGCCGTGTGCGCGATACCGTGGTCTGGGAAGGCCGCCGGCTATGCGCCCCCGAACCGGCGGCGGCGACGGCGGGACTGGTCGATTGGTGGGTGCTGGAACTGGCTGATCTCGCACCCGCAGCGGTCGCCGCGATGACCACGGCCTACGCCGGGCTGCTCGACGGCCGCACCAGCATCGACGAGATCACCGCGCTGGCCGCGCAGCACGCCCCACTCGGCCTGTTCGCCGGCCACCTGGTGCGCGGCGCGCGTGAGCTGGACGAGATCGCCGAAACCGTCGTCTAACCTAACCCGCAGATTTCACACAGAGCACCAGAGTGACCAGAGGTGAAATGCTTTGCATGGTACATCGACATGCACCGTCCGGGTGAGCTCGAGAACTCGCGCAAATCCTTGTCTTGACCTCTGGTGGCTCTGGTTCTCTGTGTGAAATGCTGCGTTGTAACTACTCGCGGGGCCCCGCCGCGCATGCGGTGGGGCGGCCGCCGAGCAGCGGTGGACGGATAAAATGGGCGTAGCCCATCCGTCCACGGTTTCAGAGCGGGGCCGCGGGGGCGAAGCCCCTGAGCTGTCACGCTGCGTTTAGGTTCACACAGAGCACCAGAGTGACCAGAGGTGGGAAGGCGCTGCAGGGTGCATCGACATTCACCGTTCCGGTGAAACCCGGAGAACCGTGCAAAGAGATGCCTTTGGCTCTCTGTACGCAATGCCCTGTTTAGAATGAACATGCATTGCTGCATGTCTCTGGTCCCTCTGGTGCTCTGTGTGCACTCATAAGGGATACGCTGATGTCAGGCCGCTGACAGAGCCTTTTCGATCGACGCGCGCACGGTCGGGATGTCGGCGCCGGCGTCGATGAAGTGGCAGGGGAAGGCGTTGGTCAGCGACTGCAGGGCGCCGACGGTCTGCTCCTGGAAGACGCGGAAGCGCTTGGCGGCGCTGGCCGGATCGACGTCGGTGGCGCGGATGTCCTCGACCCGGCCGCCGAGCTTGCGCGCCAGCTCGTTGCTCATCACCGCCTCGCGACCACGCTTGATCTGACGCTCGACCGCGACCTCTTCGGCGACATTCAGCACGATGACGCGCAGGCTGGGCTTGGCGCACACGCCGGGATGGGCGGCGGCGAGGGCTTCAAGCTTGGCGACGAGCAGGCGCAGGAACTCGGCCTGGGCGCGCGAGCGCGGGAAGCCGTCGACGATCGCCCCGGCGACGTAGGCCGGATCGAGCAGCTTCTTGAGCAGCAGGCCGACCACATCCTTGTCGCCGACCAGCGCGCCGCTGTTCTTGATCTTGATGAACTCGGGCGAGGAGAGCAGGTCGCTGACCACGACCGGTTGCTGTTCGATCGCCAGGACCTGCATGATGGTGCGGGTGTTGGTGCCCTTGCCCGCGCCGGGGGCGCCGTTGAGCCACACCAGCTGCTTGGGGAACACCGGCGGCTTGCCCTGGGTCGCTGCCTCGATCTGCGGCCACACATCAGCCAGCAACTGGGCGGCGACGACGGCGGGATCGGATGCGGGAGCGGGAGCGGCCATGGAAACCTCCGGGTATCGCGGCCTAGGCTATTCCCCGCGACGCAGACCGCAACGGGGTCGATGCCCGCCCGTTCAAGGTCGCAGGGTCGGATGCACCAGCGGTGCCAGGCGGGCGGCTTCGCGACGCAGTTCCTCGGCCCGGCCCGCGCTTCCACCCTGGGCGAGGATCTCCGCCGCGCCCAGCAGCACGCGTGGGCTGGCCGGCGCAAGCCGGATGGCGCGTTCGGCCTCGGCGGCGGCGGCGCGCAGTTCGCGCGCCTGCAGCAGCCGGCGCGCATGATGCAGGGCGACCGCCGAGCTGTGCGGCGCGGCCCGGGCCAGTCCCTCGGCCATCTCCAGCACCTCGCGGTTGGCCGGCAGGAATTCGAGAGCGGCGAACAGGTTGCCGGGCGCACCCTCGGATCGGTTCCAGGCGCGCATCGCGGCGACTGCCGGGGCGGCCGGCGCCGGACAGTTGAGACGACGGCCGAGCTCGGCGGCAACCTGCGGATCGGCTCGCGCGATCTGCGCCTGGGCCAGCCAGTCGGACGCCTCGGCAAGACGCTGCCCGGTGAGGCTGCCGACCAGAACCACCGCCCCGGCAGCGGCCGCAGCGATCGCGGGCAGGAACCGCCCGAAGGCCGCGCTGGTCGCCGGAGCCGGCTCGGCCAGGATCACCGCCAGCAGCAGGGCCGAACCGACCACGCCGGCGGCATGCAGATCGAAGTCGATCAGGGCCTTGCAGGCGACCGCCGCCAGTCCGGCGGTGGCGACCCACGGCGGCGGCAGCGGCGCATGGCGCAGGCTCCAGGCCACGCCGCCACCCACCATCCCCAGCAGCAGGGCCCAGCCGAGCATCCCGCCCAGACCATCGCCTCCCGGCCACCAGCCGAGATTGCCGTCCATCGCCCCGAGCAGGGCGATGTAGAGCAGGGCCGGCACGATGATCCACGGCTGCCAGGTGACGGCGGGTTCGTCGGCGATGACGACACTCCGGCGCGGCCAGGCCAGCGCGCACAGCGCCCCGATCAGCAGGATGGCGAGCGGGATGCCACCGGCGACCGCCGCCTCGAGCACCTCGTTGTGCACGAAGCGGGTCGGCTCGTCGCCCGGCTGCATCAGCCGGGGCTGGTGCGCGGCGAAGCCGCCGAAGCCATGCCCCGACCACGGCGCCTCGGCGACCAGGGCGGTGGCGCTGCGCCAGTAGCCGAGCCGCACCGCGGCGCTGGCAGCGCCCGCCCCGCTCGACCACAACCCGACCACCGCCAACGCCGCGAGCGGCAATGGCAGCCAGCGCCACCAGCGGCCAGCCCAGGCCAGCCACCAGGCGATGGCCAGGCCACCGGCGCAGGCCAGCCAGGCGCCCTTGGCGTCGGTGCTGGCCAGGGCCAGCAGGCCGGCCGCCAGCAGTGTCGCCGCCACCCACCGCGCCGCGCCGGTCGAACGCCAGGCCAGCCAGCCGACCAGCGGCAGGACCAGGGCGAGCCACGCGCCCAGCTGGTTGGCCAGGGTGAAGGTGGCGAAGACGCCGCCGCGCGCGATGCGCTCGGCGACCTGCCCGCCCTCGACCGGCAGCGCGGCGAAGGCCTGGGCGCCGGCACTCTGCGCCGCAGCCATCGCCGGCAGGCCGACCCAGCGCTGCATCAGCGCCAGTACACCGATGATGGCGATGGCCCCGGCACAGGCTGACAGGGCGAGACGGCGCCGACCGTCGATGACCTGCAGCAGATAGCCGGCGGCGGCGGCGCAGGCGACCCAGCCGGTCCAACGACACCACGCCGGGGCCGGCTCGGGTGCGGCGAAGACGGCGGGCAGCAGGGCGAGCAGCAGCGCGACCAGCAGGCTGGCGCGCCAGCTCCAGCGCCACACCGGCAGCAGGCCGGCGGCGCGTTCGATAGCGACCAGGCCCAGGGCGCCGGCCGCCAGCAGTTGCCATAGCACCTCGGCAGCCTGGCCGGGGGCGCCATCCCAGCACAAGGGGCGCAGCACGATGAGCAGGACGACCAGCACATCGTGCAGCCGATCGAGGATCGGTGGGCGCTCAGCCATGGTCGCGCGCGGTTTCAAGCAGCACCAGGGCGATGCAGATCGCCGCCGCCTGGGCCAGCGCGACCACGCCGGACATCCAGTCGGCGTTGCGCAGCTGGAAGCTGGACGCAGCCAACGCGATCTGCAGCGCGATCACCGCGCCCAGGCTGGCGCGCGCGCCGACTCCCAGGCGGGTCAGGCGGTGGCTGATGTGGTTGCGGTCGCCCTGCATGATCGGCCGGCCACGGCGCAGACGCTTGACCACCACGGCGCCGGTGTCGAAGAGCGGGATGGCGCAGATCAGCAGCGGCGAGAGCAGGGCGAGCGGACTGCCGCCCTCGGCACTCGGCCAGAAGGTGGTCGAGAGGGTGCCGCAGCCGATCAGGAAGCCGATCGCCAGGCTGCCGGCATCGCCCATGTAGAGGCGGGCCGGTGGCCGGTTCCACATCAGGAAGCCGAGCATCGCCATGGCCAGGCACAGCCAGACGCGGGCCGCGCCCGCATCGCCGGACAGGACCGCCCCACCGGCCAAGGCGCAGAAGCCGACCACGGCGACCGAACCGCTCAGGCCGTCGGCGTGATCAAGCAGGTTGTAGGCGTTGGTCACCAGGACCAGCCAGGCGAAGGCGGTGATCCAGGCGAGGACGGGATTCCACGCGCGCAGGAAGTCGATCGGCAGGTCGGCGAAGCTGACCGCCCCGGCGCACACCACCGCCTGCAGCGCCAGCTTGAGGCGCGGCGGCAGCGGCCGGGCGTCATCGGCGAGGCCGACCACGACCAGCCAGGCCGCGCCCGCCAGCATCGGCCAGGGCAGCAGACCGCTGCCGTCAGGCAGCGGCAGCACCCAGGCAGCCAGGCTGAGCGTCACGGCGAGGGCCAGAGCCATCGCCGGGCCGCCGCCGTAGGGCACGGTGCGGGTATGCTGCTTGTGCGCTTCGCTGCCCGGCCGGTCGAGGAAGCCCAGCCTCACCGCGTAGCGCATCGCCAGGCGGCACAGCAGCACCGACCCGAACAGGGCGGCCAGGGCGGGCAGCAGCCAGGCGAGGGTCAGCGACACGCTGGCTCAGCCTGGAACCGTCAATCGGTTCGGCGTTCGGCGTTCGGCGTTCGGCGTTCCGCAGGGACATCCGCAACCCAGCACACCTAACTCCGGATGCACTGATCCCGCAACCACGAACGACGAACGACGAACGACGAACGAGGGCATATCCGCTCAGTGACCAGCCAGGGCCTTGGCGAAATTCTTCGGATCGACCCGGCCGAAGCCGCCGGCGGCATCGACCACCGTGCCCTTCAGCGCGGCAGCGGCCGGGATGCCGCACAGGGTCGCGACGTCGGCGGTGTCCTGGGTCTCGAACACCTTCAGGCCCTGGGCCTTGGCCCCGGCCACGCCGGCGTCGAGCTGGCTCATCAGCGCCGAACGCGTCCACGCGATCGACACGCCGGTGTAGCAGCCGTTCTTGCGGTCGCCGACCTCGTTCTGGCCCTGCACCACGATCGGCAGCAGCGCCTGCTTGGTCGCCGGATAGAGACCCGAGCCCTGCAGGCGGCCGTCGTTGGGCGACAGCGGCACGACCACGAACCACGCCTTGTCGCGCGGCGCACGGCGGGCGTGCTGGGTGCACAGGTGGAACACGCCGAACACGTTCACCGCGAAGACCTTGGCGTAGTCCTCGGCCTTGATGCCGACGAACAGGCAGGGGTGATTGATGGCGGCGAAGGGGAAGATGTGCGTCGCCGCCAGGCTCTGGCCCTTGAGGTGGTCGAGCAGGGCGTCGAGCTGGGCGAAGTCGCCCTGGTTGACCTGGGCGGGCAGCACGCGGCCGGCGCCGGCCTCGCGCGCCAGCGCCTCGGCGGCGGCGGTGATCTTGGCCAGGTCGCGCGAGCCGGTGATGACCACGCTGGCGCCGCCCTGCATCAGGTTGCGGGCGATGGCGTAGCCGATCGAGTGCGGGTCGGAGGCGCCGGTGACGATGGCGACCGCGCCGGCGAAGGACACGCCGGCCTTGGCCGCGGCGAGCAGGGCGGGGAAGCGCGGGTCATCGACCAGGCTGGGGTCGATGCGCGGCGTCCACGTGCCGGGCTTGCTGTCGCCTATCCAGGTGCCGAACGCTGCGCTCATGGGGTCTTCTCCGGGGCTGGTGTAAGCTGCGCATCGTGTGGGCTGAGCAGGGTTGCTCAAGCCTCCGCAGCGGCAGGATCCGGTCCATGCCGCACCCCTGCCGTCTCGCCCTGCTGACCGCCGCGGCCCTGCTGGGCGCCGCCGACGACGATGCCCCGCCGCGCGGCATGGATGTCGTGCCGCTGGTCAAGAGGGCGGTGGAACTGGTCACCCCGAGCGAACCCCCGGTCGCCGGCCGGCCGTGGTCGGACGATCTCGCTGCCCTCACCGACCCGGATCCGTCGGTCAACGGCCCGGCGGTCGGCCGGCTGGCCAAGCGCGGCAGCGCCGTGCTGGCCGACCTCGCGCTGATCGCCAACGACCGCGACTGGCAGGTGCGCCTGCGCGTCGCGCGGGTCGGGGCCGGCATCGGCGGCGAGGCCGCCGCCCCCCTCGTCCTGCGCCTGGCGCGCGACGACGACCTGCGCGTGCGGCGCCTGGCGATCATCGCGCTGCCGCGGCGAGCCGGTGCTGGCCCGGCTGCTTGAACTGCTCGCCTCGCTCGACGGCGACGAGCGCCAGACCGCCGCCCCATCGCTGGCCGCCTTCGGCGACACGCGGGCGATCCGTCCGCTGTGCCGCCTGCGCGCCGACCCGGATGCGCCCGCCCGCCAGGCGCAGGCCGCCGCGCTGCGCGAACTGGTGCGCCGCAGCGAGGCCGTGCCGGTGGTCGTGCCGCTGCTGCGCGACCTGCGCGGCGAGGAGCGCCGCGCGCTGCTTGAAGCCCTCGACGGCAGCCTCGACATCCGGCTCTGCCCGGCCTACACCGAGCTGATCGCCGAGCGCGAGGCGTTGACCGTGCTGCTGGCGGTGCGCGGCCTGGCCCACGCCGGCGACGCACGGGCCGTCGCCGCCCTGGCCACCCTGGCCGCCTCCGACCGGCTGCCCGAGCTGCGCGAGGCGGCCGCCGCCACGCTGCGCCTCCTCACCCCCTACCGCGCCGCGCCTGGCCAGGCCTGGACGCTGTGGTGGCAGGACAACGCCCCGGCCTGGTCGCGCCTGGCCAGCCGCGATGCGCTGATCGCCGAACTGTACGACCCGGTCGCCGCCCTGCCCACCGGCCTGGCAGCGTGGCAGCCTGAAGAACTCGGCGTGCTGATCGATCTGGCGCTGCCCACCCGCGCTGTGCCCGGCTGGGTGCCGGCGCGGGCCCTCGCCTGCCTGCGCACCCAGGACGCGGCGGCGTGGAGCGAGGCGATCGCCAAGGCGATCGTGATCCAGGACGACCACGAGCGCCGCCTCGAACTGCTGGTGCTGCTCGATGCGGTGGGCGGAGCACAGGCCAGGGGCCAGTTCGAACGCCTGCTGGCTGAACTCGACGCGCGCGAGGAGGCGGCCCTCGAGCGCTGGCGCACCGCCAAGCTGGCACCGCCCGATCTGCGCGCCGAACGCGCCCTGATCCGCCAGGTCCTCGACCGCACCCGCTGAGTTCTGGTCGCCTTGCCGAGCCGTTCCCGGCTGGCATCGTGGGGGAATGTCGCTGCGTCCCTGGAGCACTCTCCGTCTCGTCGTGATCCTCGCCGGGCTTGCCGGGCTCGCCGCCGGTGAGCCCGAGGAGGTGGTGCTGGCGCTCAAGTGGAAACACCAGTTCCAGTTCGCCGGCTACTACGCGGCGATCGAACAGGGCTACTATGCCAGCGAGGGGTTGAAGGTCGTCCTCACCACACCCTCGGCAGGGGTCTATCCCGTCCAGGCGGTGCTGTCCGGAGCCGCCCAGTACGGCATCGGCTCATCCGATCTGGTGCGCGAGCGGGCCGCCGGACGCCCGGTGGTGGCCGTGGCGCCGATCTTCCAGCACTCGCCGCTCATCCTGATGGCCCGCCACGACGGGCGTCGGCACTACCTCGCCGATTTCCTCGATGCGACGATCATGTCCTCGCCCGACGACCGGGCCGAGATCCAGGCGATGTTCGCCCGCGAGCACCTGCCGACCGACCGGCTGCGCTTCATCGACCACAGCTGGTCGGTCGAGCCATTGATCCGCGGCGAAGTCGATGCGACGGTCGATTATCTCACCAATGAGCCGTGGCTGCTACGGCAGCGTGGCATCGAGCCGCTGATCCTGCGGCCGTTGGACTACGGCATCGACTTCTATGGCGACACCCTGTTCACCAGCCGCGAGGAGGCCGAACGCCGCCCCGAACGCGTCGCTGCGATGCGCCGGGCGACGATCCGCGGCTGGGAGCATGCGCTGAACAACCGCGAGGCGCAGATCGAACGCATCCTGGCCATGCCCGGGGTAAGCGAGCAGGGCAAGACGCGCGAGCATCTGCGCTACGAGGCCGAGCGCATCGCCGAGCTGGTCCAGGCGACGCTGGTGCCGGTGGGGCAGGTCAACCCGGCGCGCTGGCAACGCATGGCGGACATCTACGCCGAGCGCGGCGTCATCCCCGCCGGCACCCAGCTTGACGGCTTCGTCTGGTCCCCGCCGCAACCCGGCGTCCTGCCGCGCTGGCTGCCATGGGTCGGCGGCGCCCTCGGCCTGGCCCTGCTCGGCGCTGGCGGCTATCTGCTGTGGGTGCGCGCCGAGCGCTGGCGCTACCGCATCGCCCTGGGCCGCGCCGATGCCGATCTGCGACGGCGTGAGCGCGAGTGGCGGCTGGTCGTCGATCATGTCGATCTGATCTTCTTCCACCTCGGCGCGGACGGCTGCTTCCTCATGTCCGAGGGACGCGGGCTGGCCGCCCTCGGCCTGCGTCCAGGCGAGGTGGTCGGGCTTGACGCCCGGGCCTACTACCAGGGCCTCCCGCAGATCGTCGCCGACCTGGACCGCGCCTTCCGGGGCGAATCGGTGACCGGCGAGACGCGGGTCGGCGAGGAGGTGTTCGAGACCATGTTCGTGCCGGTGCTGCGCGACGGCGCCGTCGAAGGGGTTATCGGGGTGGCGCATCGGGTGACGCAGCGGGTGCGCGCAGAGGCCGACCTGCGCGAGCGCGAGGATCAGCTGCGCGTGACCCTGCGCTCGATCGGCGATGCGGTGATCGCAACCGATACCGCCGGCCTGGTCACCGACCTCAATCCGGTCGCCGAGCTGCTCACCGGCTGGAGCCAGCGCGACGCGCGCGGCCGGCCGCTCGACGAGGTCTTCCGTATCGTCAACGCCCAGACCCGCGCCACGGTCGAAAGCCCGGTGCGCCAGGTCCTTGCCACCGGGCGCATCGTCGGACTCGCCAACCACACCGTGCTGATCGCGCGCGACGGCCGCGAACGGCACATCGCCGACTCGGGCGCCCCGATCTGCGGCGACGACGGCCGCCTGCGCGGCGTCGTGCTGGTCTTCCGCGACGTCACCGAGGAGACGCAGGCGCGCGAACGGGCGCAGCGCGACGAGCGCCTGCGCGGCCTCGGCCAGCTGGCCGGCGGCATCGCCCATGACTTCAACAACATCCTCACCGCGATCATCGGTGGGGCCGGACTGCTGGAGACGCACCTGCCCGCCGCGGACGACAAGGGACGGCGTCATGTCCAGATGATCGCCACGGCTGCCGCCCGCGCTGCCAGCATCACCCGACAGATGCTCGCCTATGCCAGACGCCAGCCGATGGTGGCGAGCGAACTGGACATGCACCAGCTCGTGCACGAGACGCTGGCGTTGCTGCGGCTGTCGCTCGATCCGCGCATCACGGTCGAACTCGACCTGGCCGCCGCCGATGCCCGCCTCGCCGGCGATCCGGCCCAATTGCAGACGGCGCTGATGAACCTGTGCATCAACGCCTCGCATGCCATGCCCGAGGGCGGCCGGCTGCGCATCTCGACCCGCCTGATCGACGGGCCGGCCAGGCTGGAACTGGCGGTCGAGGATAGCGGCGTAGGCATACCGCCCGAGCAGCTGCCGTGCATCTTCGAACCGTTCTTCACTACCAAGGCGCCGGGCAAGGGCAGCGGTCTGGGCCTGCCCTCGGCCCTCGGCACGGTGCAGCAGCACGGCGGCACCATCGAGGTCGCAAGCCAGGTCGGCGTCGGCACGACCATGCGGATCATCCTCCCGGTCAGCGCCGCGTCGGCTTCCGCTGAGCCGGCTCCGGCCGCGCCCACCTCCGGCCAGGGACGCATCCTTCTCGCCGAGGACGATCCGATGGTGCAGAGCACGACCTGCGACCTGCTGGCCGTGCTCGGGTATCAGGTCACGGCGGTCGCGGATGGCGCGCAGGCGGTGGCCAGGCTGCGCGCTGAACCCGGGGGCTTCGATGCCGCGATCATCGACATGCGCATGCCGGTGATGGGCGGCAGGGAATGCTTCCACGCCCTGCGCTCCATCCGCCCCGACCTGCCCGTGATCCTCGCCTCCGGCTATCATGAAGGGCAGGCCGACGATCTGCTGGCCGCTGGGCTGACCGGCACCCTGGCCAAGCCCTATGATCGGGCCTCACTCAGCCAGGCCCTGACGGCCGCGCTGGCCGGCACGCCGGATCGGCGCCCTACGCCGTGAGGCACTAGAAGAGGCTGGAGGCTGGAGGCTGGAGGCTGGAGGCATTGCACGGCAGGGAGTTGCAAACGTCGCGAGTTTCATCCAACTGATGACAGCTATGCGTTGTAACCCCTTCCCCCTTCGGTCCTCCAGCTTCCAGCTTCCAGCCTCCAGCTTCCAGCCTCCAGCCTCCAGCCCATAGCCGGCCGCGGCCTCAACCTACCAGAGCCTCGATCCCGCGCAGGGGAATGCGGTCCGTGGCGACGGTCCACCGCTCGCCGGCCAGCATGCCCAGGACGCGATCGACCGCGCGATCGGCCATGGCGGCAAAGTCCTGGCGGGCGACCCGCGCGACGGCGGCCGGCAGGACCGACGCCTGCCAGCGATCGAACAGGACGGCCACCCGGCGCTCGGGCGGCACGCCGGCGATCCACGGACTGGCGGCGATCTCGGCGTCCGATTCCCCCAGCAGACCCACCGTGCCTTCAGCGACGAACGCCGCGGTCACCGCTGCGGCGCGGAGCCAGGGGCGGCCGCGAGCGGCCAGAACGGATTCCGCCGTCTCCTGACGCAACCGGGCCACCGCGTTGCCATCCTTCAGGAAGGTCACCCAGCGTGCCACCCCGGCGGCTTCGCCGGCAGCGATCAGGGCGCGCACCGCCGCGGCATTGTCGGTGGTCACGGTCGGGGCTGGGAAGCCAGCAGGATGGCGGTCGAGGAACACCAACGGGAACTGGCGGCGCACCAGGGATTCGACCTGGGGATGGGTGCCGCTGAAGCCGGGGATGAGGATGGCGCCATCGGCCACGCCGCGTTCGAGATGGCTGAGCAGGCGCTGCTCGATCGCTGGATCGCCGCGATGCACCGCCATCAGGCCATCGTAGCCGGCGGCGGCCAGGCGCTCGACGCCGCGCAGTACCGGTTCGCATTCGATCGGATTGTCGAGGCCGCCGGCGAGGAACCACACCGTGCGCGTCGCCCCGGCGCGCAGCCGACGGGCAGCCTCGTTCGGCCGGTAGGAGAGCGCGGCAGCCCGCGCCGCGATCCGCTCGCGGGTCGCGGCGGCGACCCGGGGATCACCGGATAGCGCACGGGAGACGGTCGAGACATCGACGCCCGCCGCACGCGCCACGTCCTTCAGCGTGGTCACGATCCCGCCCCCCTGCGCAGCGGGCGCTCTACGCGGACCGACGCACCCGATGACGGCTCAGACATGGGGATACAGCCCCTCGGCCACCGCCGACAGACGCTCGGCGTCCACCACCATGATCTCGTCGCGCTCGGCACTGATGCAACCGTCCTGGTCGAGGCGGCGCAGGGTGCGCGACAACGTTTCGGGGGTGAGGTTCAACTGGCTGGCAAGGTGCTTGCGCATCGACGGCAGGGTGACGCGGCCACCGGCCCCGGCGTGCTGGATGAGATGCCGCGCCAGACGACCGGCGGCATCGCGCAGGGTCAGGTCTTCAAGCAGATCGACGACATGGTGCAGCCAGCCGGCCAGGCTGGCGAGGAGGTCGATGCAGCCCTGATGGTCGCTCTTCAGAAAGGCCTGGAAATCGGCGGCAGGAATCAGCGCGACGCTGGAATCCTCGACCGCCTGCGCGAAGGCCGGGCAGGGGAAACCGCCGATCACCGCCGCCTCGGCGAAGGTGGCACCGGCACCGGCGAGGTGCAGCACCTGCTCCTTGCCTGACGGGGCGAGCTTGAACACGCGCACCAGGCCGCGTCCGACGATGAAGATGCCCGGGCATTCGTCGCCCTGGCGGAACAGGGTAGTGCCGGCAGCCACCTCGTGCAGCCGGGCGGTGGCGGCCAGGCGCGCGCGCGCCGCCGGCTGCAGACGGGCGAAGAGGCGGCAGCGTTCGACGATGGGGGCGGCACTCATGGGCCAGCATGCTCCGACGACTTGATCCGGATCAAGGAAACCCCCGCCACCGGTCTGCTAGAAGGTTCCCACAACCCACAGGGAACCACGATCCATGAGCGTCTGCAACCAATGCGAACAGGCCTACACGTGCACCGGCTGCGAGATCAGCGGCCCGGCGACCGGCATCTGCGGCAAGAACGAGGACATCCAGAGCTTGCAGGAGATCCTGCTCTACGGTCTCAAGGGCATGAGCGCCTACGCCTGCCACGCCCGCCGCCTCGGAGCAGTGGACCACGAGGTCGATGCGTTCGTGCAGGAGGCGCTGTTCTCGACCATGACCAATGTGAACTTCGACCTCGGCGCGACGCTCGGCTTCGTGCTGAAGTGCGGCGAGATGAACCTGCGCGTGATGCAGATGCTCGACGAGGCGCACGGCCGCGTGCTTGGCAAGCCCTCGGTCGCCCAGGTCAAGGAAGGCACCCAGGCCGGCCCCGGCATCCTCATCACCGGTCACGACATGGTTGATCTGGTGAAGCTGCTGAAAGCCTGCGAAGGCACGCCGGTCAAGGTGTACACCCACGGCGAGATGCTGCCGGCGCACATGTACCCCAACCTGCGCAACCATCCCAACCTCGCCGGGCATTACGGTGACGCCTGGCAGAAGCAGCGCAGCGAGTTCGAGGCCTTCGGCGGCGCCATCCTCGCCTCGACCAACTGCGTGGTCATCCCCAAGGAGAGCTACCGCGAGCGCATCTTCACCACCCGCGAGGTCGCCCTGCCCGGTGCGGTGCGCATCACCGACGAGAACTACGCCCCGGTGGTCGCCAAGGCCATCGCCCTCGGCGCGCTGAAGGAGCATCTGGTCAAGACCACCACGGTGGGCTTCCACCACTCGGTCATCCTCGACCACGCCGGCGCCATCGTCGACGCGGTCAAGAAGGGCCAGATCAGCCGCTTCTTCGTGGTCGGCGGCTGCGACGGCGCCGAACCGGGCCGCAACTACTTCAGCGAGTTCGCGCAGGCCGCCCCGGCCGACTCGTTCATCCTCACCCTCGGCTGCGGCAAGTACCGCATCCGCAGTCACGACTACGGCACCCATCTTGGCCTGCCCCGGCTCATGGACATGGGCCAGTGCAACGACGCCTACGGTGCGATCGTGGTCGCGGTCAAGCTGGCCGAGGCTTTCAAGTGCGGCGTCAACGACCTGCCGCTGACCCTGTGCATCTCGTGGTTCGAGCAGAAGGCCGTCGCCGTGCTGCTGACCCTGCTGCACCTGGGCGTCAGGAACATCGCCCTCGGCCCCAACCCGCCCGCCTTCGTCAGCCCGAACGTGTTCAAGCTGCTGCAGGAGACCTACGGCCTCAAGCTGACCAGCGGCGACGCGAAGAAGGACATGGCGCTGGCGCTGGGACGAGTCGCATAGCTTTGAGCTTACAGCTTCGAGCTTGGAGCCCGCAGGACACAGCCACTATGGGAGCATCCTATGATCCGTGACCTGATCGTCATCGACGAAGCCAAATGCGACGGTTGCGGCCAATGCGTCACCGCCTGCGCGGAAGGCGCGCTGGCGGTGGTCGACGGCAAGGCGCGGCTGGTCTCCGAGGTCTATTGCGATGGCCTGGGGGCATGTCTCGGACATTGCCCCCAGGGCGCCATCACGGTGGTGAAGCGCGAGGCCCCCGACTTCGACCAGGCGGCTGTCGATGTCCATCTCGCCAAACAGAAAAAGCCCGCGATCAGCCTGCACAGCCAGGGCCATGCCTGCCCCAGCACGCAGATGCGTACCCTGGGACCGCGCGCCGCCGGCGCGCCTGCGAAGGCCGCCCCATCCCAGCTCGGCCACTGGCCGATCCAGCTTGCGCTCATCAACCCCGCCGCCCCCTTCCTGGCCGGGGCCGATCTGCTGCTGACGGCGCACTGCGTGCCGGTCGCCCTGCCCGATTTCCACGCCCGCTGGGTCGGCGGACGCGGCGTGCTGCTCGCCTGCCCCAAGCTCGACGATCTGGCGCGGCACACCGCCAAGCTGACCGCGATCCTGGCTCAGGGCCGTCCCGCCTCGCTGACCATCATGCGCATGGAGGTGCCGTGCTGCGGCGGGCTGGCCTTCGCCGCCAAGCAGGCGGTCGAGGCATCGGGATGGACGGGGCGGATCGACGTCGTGACCGTGCCCGTGGCGGGCTGACCCGCAGCGGGGCAGGAGCCCAATGGCGTAAAGGTAAGCCTCTGTTCCGAGATGCGTGGGTATCTCTGTATCGCTCCGATGACGCTCTCTTGACTACGGATCAGTTCTTCGCTGTCGCCTTCGCGGCGTAGGCCGCTGGGGTCATGTCG
>JAIFND010000120.1 GCA_020047915.1 bacterium
AGCCCGACATCTTCTGCAGCGGCATCAAGGACAAGTACGTGGTCGAGAAGATGGGCGTGCCGTGCAAGCAGCTGCACAGCTACGACTACGGTGGCCCCTATGCCGGCTTCACGGGCGCGGCGAACTTCTACCGCGAGATCGACCGCATGATCAGCAAGCGGATCTGGAAGATGATCGTCCCGCCGTGGAAGCAGGCCGCCCCGGCCGCCTGATCCAACGCCGGATTCACACGGAGGAACGGAGGGAACGGAGGTCGAATCCTTCATCCTGTTGCCAACTCCGTTCTCTCCGTTCCTCCGTGTGAATACACCAACTCCAACCATCGGAATCAACCATGCTCGACCAGACCACCGCCACCATCACCGAGCGCACTGCGCTCAAGATCAACCCGGCCAAGACCTGCCAGCCGGTCGGGGCGATGTACGCCGCCCTGGGCGTGCATGGCTGCCTGCCGCACAGTCACGGAAGCCAGGGCTGCTGCGCCTACCACCGCAGCCAGCTGACCCGGCACTTCAAGGAGCCGATCATGGCTTCGACCAGCTCGTTCACCGAGGGGTCCTCGGTGTTCGGCGGCATGGCCAACCTCCAGCAGGCGATCTCGACGATCTTCGAGATGTACGATCCCGAGATCATCGCCGTCCACACCACCTGCCTTTCCGAGACGATCGGCGACGACATCCCGACCATCATCGGCAAGTGCCAGATCGAGGGCAAGGTCCCCGAAGGCAAGGTCATCGTCCACTGCAACACGCCCAGCTATGTCGGCTCGCACGTCACCGGCTTCTCCAATATGGTGAAGGGCTTCGTGAAGTACCTGGCGACCAGCACCGGTCGGCGCAGCGAAGCGGTGAACATCATCCCGGGCTGGGTCGAGCCTTCGGACATGGCGGAAATCAAGCGCTACGCCGAGGCCTTCCGCCTGGCCGCGATCATGCTGCCCGACACCAGCAGCGTGCTTGATGCCCCGACCACCGGCGAGCACAGCTTCTACCCCAAGGGTGGGACCACCGTGGCGCAGATCCGCGCGATGGGCGATGCCCGCCACACCCTCGCGCTCGGCGCCTGGGCCTCGTCCGCGGGGGCCGAGCTCCTTGAGAAGCAGTGTCAGGTCCCGCATGAGGTCCTCGACCTGCCTATCGGCCTTGCCGCCACCGACCGCTTCGTCTCGGCCCTGGCCAAGCTGACGGGCACCGCCGTGCCGCAGGCGATCGAAGACGAGCGTGGCCGTCTGGTCGATGTGATCAGCGACATGCACCAGTACCTCGGTGGCAAGACGGTGGCGATCTGGGGTGATCCCGACCAGGTCATCGCCCTGACCGAGTTCTGCCGCGACATGGACATGAAGCCGGTGCATGTGCTGACCGGCGGCCATGGCCAAGCCTTCGAGGCCCGGATCAAGGAGATCCTCGCCGACAGCGTGCCGGATGCGAACATCAAGCAGCAGGGCGACCTCTTCCTGATGCACCAGTGGATCAAGAACCGTCCGGTCGATCTGATGATCGGCACGACCTACGGCAAATTCATCAGCCGCGCCGAGGACATTCCGCTGGTCCGCTACGGCTGGCCGATCCTCGACCGCGTCGGTCACAGCTACTTCGCCAGCGTCGGCTACACCGGCGGCCTGCGCCTGGCGACCCAGATCATCACCGCGATCCAGGAACGCCAGGATCGCGACGCTCCCGATCACGCCTTCGAACTCGTGCTTTAAGCTCAGGGGCTTTGCCCCTACGGCCCAGGGGCCTTCCCCACGGGCTTTGTCGGGGCTCGGTTTCCTCAGGCGAGCTTCGGAAACCGTGGGCGGATGGGCTTCGCCCATGGTGTCCGCCCACCACCCCTCGGCGCCCGCCCCATCGCTGCGCGACGGGGCCCCATATCAACCCTGAACCACGGGACGGTCATGCTCGACGCGCGGAAATCCCAGGTGGTGACGGCGGGTGACGCCCGGGCGGTGGTCTGCGACCGCCCGAGCGTCGCCGGCTCGGTGACCCAGCGCGCCTGTACATTCTGCGGGGCGCGGGTGGTGCTCTACCCGATCAGCGATGCGCTGCACCTGGTGCATGGCCCGTCCGGGTGCGCAGCTTTCACCTGGGACATTCGGGGTTCGCTGTCCTCCGGACCCCAGCTCCACCGGTTGTCGTTCAACACCGACATCCGTGAGAACGAAGTGATCTTCGGTGGCGAGAAGAAGCTACTGCGGGCCTTGCGTGAATTGGTTGCCGAACACAAGCCCAAGGCCGCTTTTGTCTACGCCACCTGTCTGACCGGCGTGATCGGCGATGATGTCGAAGCGGTGTGCCGGACCGCGACCACGGAACTGGGCATCCCAGTCATTCCGGTGCAGAGCGAAGGTTTCCGCGGCACCAAGAAGCAAGGTTACTCGGCCGCCTGCACCGCCCTAGGGCAGCTGATCGGTACCGGCAGCACCGAGGGTATCGGCCGGCTATCGGTCAATATCCTCGGCGACTTCAACATCGCTGGCGAGATCTGGACGATCAAGGGCTACCTCGAGCGCATGGGCATTGAGGTGGTGGCGACGATGACCGGCGATGGCCGCGTCGACGCCATCCGCCGCGCCCACGGCGCCACGCTGAATGTAGTACAGTGCGCCGGTTCAATGACCGGCCTGGCCAAGATGATGCAGGAGAAGTACGGCATCCCCTACATCCAGGTCTCGTTTTTCGGACTCGAAGATTGCGCCGATGCGCTGTACCAGATCGCCGGGCATTTCGCCGACAAGGACGTCATGGCGCGGACGCGCCAGGTGGTGCGCGAGGAGACAGCCACGGTGCTGCCCGAACTCGCCAGGCTCCGGCAGGACCTCAACGGCAAGGTGGCGGCCCTCTACGTCGGCGGGGCCTTTAAGGCCTTCTCTCTGGTCAAGGCCCTGCGTCAGCTCGGTATGCGCGTGGCGATGGCCGGCACCCAGACCGGGGCCCAGGCCGATTACGAGCACCTCAAGGATCTGTGCGACTCGGGCACCATCCTGGCCGATGACACCAACCCGCTCGAACTCGCCGGCTGGCTCTCCAGCTGCGAGGTCGACCTGTTCATCGGCGGGGTCAAGGAACGGCCGGTGGCCTACAAGCTCGGCATCGGCTTCTGCGATCACAATCATGAGCGCAAGATCGGTCTTGCTGGTTTTTCCGGCATGACCTCGTTCGCCCGCGAGGTGCACGCGACGGTGATGAGCCCGGTGTGGAAGCTGGTGCCGCGCCGCGCCTCGGCGCGGAGCTTTGAGCTTAGAGCTTTGAGCTCTGAGCCCGCAGGAGATGGCCGGAGTTTGGTGCTTCGACCTTTGAGCGTTGAGCCCGAGAGGGGCGTCCCATGACCGAGTGCGAACTCAAAGCTCAGAGCTCAAAGCTCAAAGCTCGTGGCGGCCGCCCGGCCGCGACGAACACCTGCCGGGTCTGCGCTCCGCTCGGCGCCGTGCTCGCTTTCCGCGGCATCCGCGGTTGCGTACCACTGGTGCATGGCTCGCAGGGCTGCGCCACCTACATCCGCCGCTACCTCATCTCCCACTTCCGTGAACCGATGGATGTGGCGTCGACCTCGTTCACCGAGAGCAGCACGGTGTTCGGTGGGCGCAGCAATCTCAACGAGGCGATGGCCAACATCGCCAGCCAGTACCGGCCCGAAGTCGTCGGGGTGTGCACGACCTGCCTGGCCGAGACCATCGGCGAGGACACTCAGGGCATGCTGCGCGACCTGGCGCGGGATGCCTCGCTGCCGCGGGCGCTGTTCGTTGCGACTCCCAGCTTCAAAGGTTGCCAGCATCGCGGCTTCCACGATGCGGTTGGCGCGATCCTCGCGCAGACTGCCGCCGGCGGCGAACGCCTGCGTCAGATCAACCTGCTGGCCGGTCCGGTGTCGCCCGCCGACCTGCGCCACCTGCGCGAGGTAGTCGATCAGCTGGGCATCCCGACCATCCTCTTCCCGGACTACAGCGAGACGCTGGATGGTCCGAGCCTGGCGCAGTACGCGCCGATCCCGGCAGGTGGTGTCGGTCTGGATCAACTCGCCCTGGCCGGCCGCTCAGCCTGTACCATTCAGCTGGGCGCGGTGCTGGAGCCCGGTCCAGGGCAGGTCTTGGCCGAGCGCCATGGCGTGCCGCTGCATCAGTTGGGCCTGCCCATCGGCGTGGCCGCTACCGACCTCGTCTTCAACGCCTTGGCGGAAGCGGCCGGCGCCCCGCTGCCCGAGCGCCTCCTGGCCGAGCGCGGTCGGCTGGTCGATGCCTATGTCGATGGCCACAAGTACCTCGCCGGCAAACGTGTGGCGCTGGTCGGTGATCCGGATCTGGTCGTCGCCCTCGCCGGCTTCTGCGCCGAGATCGGGTTGATGCCGATCCTGGCGGCAAGCGGCGCGATCACCGGCCGGCTGGCCGAGGCCTTGGCGGCGGTTGGCGCCGGTGGTGCCGAGGTTTTGGAAGATGGCGATCACCAGCACATCGGTGAACGCATCGAGCACCTGCGCCCGGACCTCATCCTCGGACCGAGTAAAAGCTACACCACCTCGCGGAATCTCAGTATCCCCTTGGTGCGCGTCGGATTCCCGGTCCACGACCGCATCGGTGCCGGGCGCATCCTGCACCTCGGCTACCGCGGCACCCAACGCCTGTTCGACGAGATCGTCAACACCCTCCTGGAGCACAACCAGGATGAAAGCGAGACCGGCTATGCTTACCTCTGACTGCCAGCCCGACGCCAAGACCGCTGCGCATCCATGCTTCTCCGCAGATGCCAAGCACACCAACAGCCGCCTGCACGTGCCGGTCGCACCGAAGTGCAACATCCAGTGCAACTACTGCAACCGCTCCTACGACTGCGTCGCGGAAAGCCGGCCGGGTGTGACCAGCACGGTGTTGGAACCGTGGCAGGCGGAGCGCTATGCCGAAGAACTGATCGCCTCCGATCCGTCGATGACCGTGGTCGGGATCGCCGGCCCCGGCGACGCCCTGGCCAACGCCGCCGCGTCCCTTGAGACCCTGACGCTGATCCACGCGAACCATCCGACTGTTGCCCTATGCGTGGCGACCAACGGCTTGGCTCTGCCGCAGCACGCCGATGCCCTGGCCGATGCCGGGGTCAGCCATGTCACGGTGACGGTCAACGCGGTCGATCCCGATATTGGCAAATGGCTCTACGCCTGGGTGCGCGACGGGAAGAATGTGCTGCGCGGCCGCGCCGCCGCCGAACTGCTGTGGGAACGCCAGCGCGAAGGCATTGCCAAGCTGGTCGCCCGCGGCGTGGTGGTGAAGATCAACACCATCGTCGTGCCGGAGATCAACAGCGGGCACACCGGCGAGATCGCCGCCGGGCACTGGGCGCGACCATCCATAATTGCATGGCCCTGGTCCCGGTCGCCGGCGCCGAATTCGCCGACCTGCCGGAACCATCGGCCGAGGAGATGGCCACCGCCCGCGCCGCCGCCGCCGTCCATCTGCCGCAGATGGAGCACTGCGCGCGCTGCCGCGCTGACGCAGTCGGCCGCATCGGCGCCCCCATGGGTCCGTCGCAGTTCACCGTTCTGGAGCGGCATGCCTCCACCGCCAAGCCGGGGCGTACCCTGGTCGCGGTGGCCTCGCAAGAAGGCATGTTCGTCAACCGCCACCTTGGCGAAGCCGACGAATTGCTCCTCTACGCTGAAGCTGAAGGGGGCGGCTTTCTCCAGGTCGGGATACGTCAAGCGCCTGAACCCGGTAACGGCGCGGCGCGCTGGCACGACCTCGCCGATCTGCTCGAGGACTGCCGCGCCCTGCTGGTCAGTGGCATCGGGCCGTCGCCGCAGGAGATCCTGCGCGCCAGCGGACTGCGCGTCTTCGAGACCGAAGGCCTGGTCGAGGACCTCGTGCCCAAGGCCTTCGCCGGCGGCGAGATCCGTCGCATGAAGAAACCGTTCAAGTGCGGCGACGGCTGCGGCGGCAACGCCAAAGGCTGCGCCTAAGCCTGGGGAGGGGCTTGGTCGCTCCGGCCCGGGCTGGCTGACGCCATTGTCCCCCGTGCCTGCGCGAGTCGCCCCTCCCCAGACCCCACCCCAGTTCAAACAGGACTCTTCATCATGCCGAAACCCAAACACCACCTCCTCCTCTGCTCCAGTTCGCGCGTCATCGGCGAACCCAACGGCACCTGCACGCGGCGTGACGCTCCGTCGCTGATCCAGTATATCATGGAGGGGGTCGAGGAGCGCGGCATCGAGGATGTCATGGTCTCGAACACCGGTTGCCTGAAGATGTGCGACAAGGGCCCGGTCCTGGTGGTCTATCCCGAAGGCTGGTGGTACGGCAAGATCACCGAGGATACGGTCGACGAGATCCTCGATGCCCTGGCCGAGGGGAAGGTGGCCGAGGCGCACCTGGTCGCCTGATGTTCCTGCTCGACGCCACTCTGCGCGAGGGCGCCCAGTCGCCCGATGCCCGACTGACCCGGCGCCGGCAGCTCGCCATCCTGCGCGGGCTGGCGGCGGTCGGCATCGAAGAGGCCGAGATCGGCTGTGCGTCGCGCGACAACGATCTGCGTGGTCTGGTCTGTTCGGCGCGGCGGGTTGCACCGGGCTTGCGCCTGTCGGTGTGGTGCCGTGGACTGCCCAGCGATCTGGCGTTGGGTGCGGCGAGCGGTGCGGATATCGTGCATGCTTCGCTGCCGGTCAGCCATCTCCATCTGACCCGCCGCCTGGGCAAGGACGAGGCCTGGCTGCTGGAGCAGATCCCGCGCGCCGCCGAGGCGGCGCGGCGGGCCGGGGCGCGTGGCGTGGCGATCGGCTTCGAGGACGCGACGCGTGCGGATCCGCACCTGCTGGTGCGGGCCTGCCAGCGCGCCCGCGAGGCGGGTTTCGACCGCTTGCGCCTGGCCGACACCGTGTCGGTCGCCTTGCCGGCTCGCCTGGCCACCCTGGTCCGCCTGGCCTGCGCCGCCTTCGGCGGCCCGGTCGGGGTGCACTGCCACGACGATTTCGGCCTGGCGACCGGCAACGCCGTCGCCGCCCTCGATGCCGGTGCGTCCTGGGCGGACGGCTGCCTGCTGGGTGGAGGCGAACGCGCCGGCACGGCGCGCAGCGAGGCGCTGTGCGCGTGGCTGACGGTGCATGGTGGTCACGCCTATCGGCTTGAGCACCTGCCTGGATTGTGCCGGAAGGCCGCGCTTGCGCTCGGCCGTCGCATCCCGGCCCATGCGCCTGTCGTGGGCGAGGGCATCTGGCGCGCGGCGAGCGGCCTGCATGTCGATGGCCTGGCCAAGGCTGCGGCCTCGTACGAACCCTTCGATCCAGGCCTGGTCGGCGCCAGCCGCAGCCTGTTGCTCGGGTCGCAGAGCGGACGCGGTGCGGTGCGCGCCGCGTGTCTGGAGCAGGGTCTGCTGCCGGATGCCCAGGCCTGTGACCGTCTGCTTGAGCTGTTGCGCCGCCAGTCGCGGCCGGTCGATCCGTCCGCGCTGCCGGGCATGCTCGCCGAACTTAGCCCAGCGCCGCTCTGACCCGCGCGATCAGCGCTTCGGCGCTGCGCTCCTGGGCGCCAAGGTCGGCCCCGACCGTCAGGTCGGGCAGTGCGCGTTTCGCTTCATCGAGGTCGCGTTCGGCGCGCGCACGGCGCGCCGCGTCGGCGATACGCCCGGTCAGCGGGCGGGTCTCGGCCAGACGGGCGCGGGCCGCTTCGATGCGCTGGCGGGCGGCAGCCACCGCGCGTTCGATGCGGTCGCAGTCCTGGCGCAGTTCGGCCTCGCTGCGCGCGGCGGCGGCCCCGGCGCCCGGCGTGGCATAGGCCAGGGCGCACTCCTCCAGCAATCCGCGCAGACGACGAACTTCGGGGACGAGGCCGAGGGCGAGGTGCCAGCGCGCATCGGCGGGATCAAAGGCTTCGCTGCAATCCACCGCCAGGCGCACGATACGGTCCTCGGTGCGCGCCGATTCCGCCGCGCCGCGCGTCGCCGACTCCAGACGGCGTTCCAGGCCGGCGCACAGCAGGTCGAGGCGGCGCAGGCTGTTCCACGGCAGGCGCGATGCCCACGGTTGGGACGCCAGACGGTTGAGATCGCTGGCCACGGCCCGCTGCGTCGCGGCGGCCGACAGGTTGCGCGCGCCCTGCTTCAGGCGGTTGCGGATCTGTTCGGCGGCGTCGATGGCGCGCAGCAGCATGGCGTCGGCATCACGCCGCGCGGTGTCGAGGGCTGCGGTGGCGCGTTCGCACAGGTAGTCGAAGCCGGCCTCGTCGCGGGGCGGGCTGTCGATCACCGCCCACACCGCCGCGCAGGCGAGTTGACGCCGCGCCGCGCCGAGGCTGAGACCCAGCGCTTTCTCGCAGCGCGCCGACAGTCCGGCCGGCGCGCCCAGTCCGACCCAGGCTGCGATCGCCGGTTCCAGCGCCGCTTCCAGCGCGGCTTCGAGGCCGTCGCGGTGCCAGGCGTCGGACGCCTCACGCGAGGCGTGCACGGCGCGGCGCACCGCGATGCCGCCGTCGGCGGCGCGGCTGCGTTCCAGCGCGATGTGGCCGCGTACGCCGGCGACCAGCACCTCGGCTGGACAGTCGCCCGGCCAGCCGGTGGTCGGTGCGGTCTCCCATTCGGCCTTGAGCAGGGCGAGGCGATCGGGCGCGGCCTCGGCCTGCGCGGCGAGGAACTCGGGATCGCGACCGCTCCAGATCGTACCGCCGAGACCGCGCAGGGTCACGCGCGGACGCAGCCAGTCGGGCAGCAGGCGGCGGTCGAAGCGCACGGCGCGCAGGTTGTAGCGGGCCTCCAGCAGACTCGACAGCGCGGCTGCGAGATCGCTGCGGCCGGCGTGCGGAGCCAGCTCGCTCGCCAGCGTCCGCGCCGTCTCGGCGAGCGGGATCAGGGCGCGGCGGGCGTCCTTGGGCAGTTGTTCGAGCAGCGCCAGGCACAGGTCGGGCAGCCAGCCGGGCACCAGGCCGTCGAGCAGGGCGAGGGTCAGCTGCGCCGCCTGCTCTTCGTCGAGGACCACGCTGACGCCGTCGTCTTCGGAGCCCGGTGCATAGCGGTAGGCGAGTTGCGTCCGACGGCCGGCGAGGATCACGAAGTCGGGGCAGCCGCCGGCGCGTGCCGCCGTCTCGGCGGGCACCAGGTCGGTCAGCTGCAGGCGCAAGGCGTCGGCGCCGTGCGCCTCCAGCCAGGCATCGAGTTCGGCGCCGGTGCTGACGCAGGTGTCGGCGAAACGTGCGCCGTACCAGGCGACGAGGTGTTCGGGCTCGACCGCCAGCGACGGGTCGCGCAGGCGGTCGCGCAGGGCGCGGGCCTGCGCGAAGACCGCACGGTTGGCGTCGGCGGCGGCGATGCCCAGCGCCTCATCGCCGCCCAGCGCCTCGCGGATGAAGATGCGCGTCGCCTCGGCCGGATCGATGCGTCCGAAGGGCACGGCGCGGCCTTCGCGCACCGGCAGGCCCTTCCACAGCAGCGTCTCGGTGACCACCACCTGCTTGCGCCGCGCCTCCCAGCGCGGTTCGCGGTGGCTGGCGCGCAGACGAGGTCCAGCCAGATCGATCACCCAGGCGGGATCGATCGGCGCGCAGATGCGCGCGAACAGGCGGCTGGTCTCGACCACCTCGCAGGCCAGCAGCCACGGCGCTGGCGCGCCGTGAGCTTTGAGCTTTGAGCTTGGAGCTTGGAGCCCGGCAGCATCGTCTGACCTGCGGGCTCGAAGCTCCAAGCTCGAAGCTCCAAGCTGGGAGCGCGCGCGCAGCGCGCTCCCCGGGTGCACCGCGAGCTGACGGTCGCCACCGGCGCGGTAGGTGCCGAGCTTGGCGTCCCACATCAGCACATTGCCGATCATGCCGGCCAGCACGCTGCGATGGATGCGCTCCAGCGGCCAGTTCTCGGCGGCGTGCGGCTGGGCGAGGTTGTTCTGGCGGCGTTCGCGCAGCGCGCCCCACAGCTGGTGGCGCACATCGCCCCATTCGCGCATGCGGCGGCGGCCGAGGTACAGCTCGCGGCACAGCTTCTCGCGCCGGCTGTTGGTCTCGGCCTCCTGCCAGCGGTCCCACAGGCGCAGGATGGTGGCGATGTCGCCGGCCTCGTGCGCCAGGGCGCGCTGCGCAGCGTCGGCCTTGGCTTCTTCGCCGAGCGGGCGCACGCGCGGGTCCTGCACCGAGAGGAAGGCGGCGATGGTGCACGCCTCGTGCGGCACGCCCTCGGTCAGTCCGGCGACCAGGATGCGCGCGACCTGCGGATCAGCCGGGATCTGCGCCAGGGTGCGGCCGAGCCCGGAGAGCCGGTCGCCGTCCATGCCGCCGAGTTCGTCGAGCAGCACCCGCGCCTGATCCCAGGCGTGCGGGCTGGGCGGGTCCATCCACGGGAAGGTCTGCGGATCGCCCAGGCCCATGCCCAGGCAGCGCAGCAGGACGCCGGCCAGGTTCGAGCGCAGGATCTCAGGCGCGGTGAACTCGTCGCGGCGGTTGAGGTCATCCTCGCCGTAGAGCCGGATGCACATGCCGGCCTCGACGCGGCCGGCGCGGCCGGCGCGCTGCGTGGCGCTGGCGCGGCTGATCGGTTCGACCGGCAGGCGCTCGGTGCGCGTCGAGGGCTGGTAGCGCTTCATGCGCGCCAGCCCGGTGTCGACCACGTAGCGGATGCCCGGGATGGTCAGCGAGGTCTCGGCGATATTGGTCGCCAGCACGACCTTGCGCCCGCGCGCCGGCTGGAAGATGCGTTGCTGTTCGTGCGGCGTCAGGCGGCCGAACAGCGGCAGCGGCACGGCGCCGGGCAGCTCGCGCAGGCGGCGCTCGGCTTCCAGGATGTCGCGCTCGGTCGGCAGGAAGCACAGCACATCACCGTCGCCACCCTCGTGCAGATCCCTCACCCAGCGCACCGCCGCATCGAGGTAGCCGACATCATCATCGCCCGGCGGCTGGTGCAGGATCTCGACCGGGAAGGTGCGGCCCGAGACATGGATGACCGGCGCTTCGAGGAAGGCTGCGAAGCGCTCGGCTGCGATCGACGCCGAACTGACGATGACGCGCAGCGCGGGACGCTGCTGGCGCGCCAGTTTCAGCAGGCCGAGCAGTAGGTCGATGTCGAGGCTGCGCTCATGCGCCTCGTCGACGATCACCGCGTCGTAGCGGCCGAACAACGGGTCGGCGGCGGCCTCGGCGAGCAGCAGGCCGTCGGTCATCACCGACAGCAGGCTGGTCTCGCTGCGCCGGTCGTCGAAGCGCACGGCATGCGCGACCACGCTCTCGGGGACGCGCAGTTCGTCGCGGATGCGCTCGGCCATCGCTACCGCGGCGACGCGGCGCGGCTGGGTCAGGGCGATGTCGGCGGCGCGGCCGTCGCCGAGTTCGAGCAGCATCTTGGGCAGCTGCGTCGTCTTGCCCGAGCCGGTCTCGCCGGTCAGCACCAGCACCGGGTGGGCGCGCAGCGCGTCGAGGATCTCGTCGCGGCGTTGCGCCACCGGCAGGTGCTCGGGGTAGGCGAGATCGAAGCGGAGCGCTTCGCGCCGTTCGCGCACGGCCACGCCAGTCTCCAGCAGCATTGCGCACTCGCGCAGCGTGCGTTCGATCGGACGCCCGGCGGCGAGGCGCTCGGCAGCCTCCTCCAGGCGCGATGCGCAGCGTGCCGCCGCCGCGGCCATGCTGCGTGGCAGCAGGTCGGTCAGGCGGGCGAGTTCGCTGGCGGGGTCGCTCACGGGGGCGGCAGGATCGCGGCATCTGCGGTCGGTTCCAGGGGTTGTATCAACGCCCTTGGCCCGACACTCGTACGACTCACGGAGACCCTCCCCATGCGTTGTGCCGCCCTCTTCCTTCTCACCGCCCTCGCCGTTCCGGCCTTCGCCGAGGACGCCGCTCCTGCTGGCGCCGATCCCAAGGCGCAGATGAAGGAGCTGGAAATGAAGATGAAGGCCGTCCGAGAGCAGGCGGTCAAGGACGACCCCGAGCTGGTCAAGCTCAAGACCGAGGCCGACGACCTGCGCAAGCGCTACGAGACCGCGGTCGAGGCCAAGCTGAAGGACAACGCCGACTACCAGGCGCTGAAGGCCCAGGCCGATGAACTGCGCGGGAAGAAGAAGAAGAAGGACGAGAAGAAGCCCGAGGCCCCGCCCGCCGACCAGCCCAAGGGCGAGCAGCCGAAGCTGTAATCCATAGAGATCACACAGAGCACCAGAGGGGCCCAGAGGGGGAAATCCTTCTGGCCTTGACCTCTGGTCGCTCTGGTTCTCTGTGTGAAATCCTGCGTCGAGAGTGAACTGGCAGTTGCTCTGACTCCATGCGCCCCCGGTCCACCGACCGGGGGCGCTGCTTTTCCCGGGCTCCCGGCCCTCTACCGTGCCGCCCCATGAACTTCGTCGATGTCCTGACCGAGCGCGGCCTGGTTGCGCAGACCACTGATGCCGCGATCCGCGAGCGTTTCGCCACCCCGCTCACCGCCTACATCGGCTTCGATCCGACCGCCGACAGCCTGCACGTCGGTTCACTGGTGCCGATCATGGCGCTGTACTGGCTACAGCGCCTGGGGCATCGTCCGATCGTGCTGGTCGGCGGTGCCACCGGCCTGGTCGGCGATCCGTCGGGCAAGAGCGCGATGCGCCAGATGCTCACCCGCGAGCAGGTGCAGGCGAATGCGCGCGCCATCGCGGCGCAGATCGGCCGCGTCGTGCGCTTTGGCGACGGGCCGACCGACGCGCGTCTGGTCGACAACGCCGACTGGCTGGCTGACCGCACCTGGATCGAGGTGCTGCGCGAGGCCGGCCCGCATTTCAGCGTCAACCGCATGCTGACCATGGATTCGGTGAAGGGCCGCATGGAAGCGGGCGGGATCAGCTTCCTCGAATTCAACTACATGGTCATGCAGGCGTGGGACTTCTGGCACCTGGCGACGGCGCAGGGCTGCAGCGTGCAGATGGGCGGCCAGGACCAGTGGGGCAACATCGTCATGGGCATCGAGTTGGGCCGCCGCAAGGCCGGTCTCGACCTCGCCGGCCTGACCTTCCCCCTCGTCACCAAGGCTGACGGCGGCAAGTTCGGCAAGAGCGAGGCCGGCAACATCTGGCTGTCGGCCGAGCGCACCCCACCCTACGAGTTCTACCAGTTCTGGCGCAACGTCGCCGATGTGGATGTGCGGCGATTCCTGTGCTATTTCACCACTCTTTCGATCGGCGAGATCGACGGCCTGTGTGCCGCTGGTGGCTCGGCGATCAACGCCGCCAAGGAACGACTGGCCTGGGAGGTAACCCAGTTGATCCACGGCCAGGCTGAGGCCGATGGCGCGCGCGACAGTGCCCGGCGCGCCTTCTCGACCAGTCACGACGCCACCGGGGATGCTGTTCCGCACGGTGAAATCGCGGTTTCCGAGTTGGCGGCCGGCATCAGCGTGGTCGATCTGCTGGTCCGCGCCAAGCTGGCGCCAAGCAAGGGCGAGGCGCGCCGGCTGGTGGAAGGCGGCGGTGTCCACCTCGGCGAGACCAAGGTGGCCGACCTCGCGCGCAAGGCCGGTCCAGAGGACGCCGCCGCCGGCCACATCCTGCTGAAAGCCGGTAAAAAGCGCATGTTTCGCTTCGACGTGCGCTGAACGGCGCGGGTCGGGGGTGGCCACGGGGCCGGGAGGGGGGCGCAAGGGGTGGGGCGGGACAGGGCGGGGATCCATCGCGATGCGTCAAACCAGCGAAATTCTCCAGGAATTCATGCGGTTTTAACCCCACCCGAAAACTGCCCTCTTGACGATTCTGAGACCTCGCTACAAAAGCCGCCCCACGCACGATGGCGGTGCCGCGAAAGCGACCCGAAGGAGTGCGGGGCGGTTGACAAATCGAGATCCGTAGCGCGAGTCGTAACGCGTGCAGCAGCTCACCCCCGTGAGTTGTGGAACGCAGTGCGCGGGC